>JAFZAF010000198.1 GCA_017548335.1 Bacteroidales bacterium
GCCAAGAGAAACCGCGATGCGGGAGGAACCGCTGTTCAGCGTCGAATAGGTCTTCGACAGCACCGATTTGAGCTTGCCTTTGGCTTCCTTGATGGTCAGGCCGGAGAGATTGACCGGCCCGATCTGCGTCAGGGTGATGGTGCCCTCGGCAGAAATCTTTTGCTTGATCGTCACCTCATTGGCGCCCCAGACATCGATGATGAGTTCATCGCCCGGACCCAGCACATAGTTTTCCGGTGTGGCCAGATTCTGGTTCGGTTCGAACGACAGTCGATCGGAAGAGAAGACATCCAATCCGTAGATCCGTTTGTAACCGTCCTCATCGTAGAGGGGATCATAAAGATCGAGGATTTCCCGGCGCTCCAGTGCGGCGGGATCGGGCCGGCCCTTTCTTGTCCGCTTGGCCTTGCCTTGTGAAGAACTACCTTCACGGCCCACCGCCTGGCCCTCAGGAGACGCTATTTCAGATTTGCGTCCTACATAGGCAGCATCGACCTTGGAAGCAGCCCCGCTGCTTTCCGACAAGCCAGCTCCGGAGTTCCTGTAAGTCCGAAGCAGCTGCTGCAACTGAGCAGTTGAAACACCCTTCGACAGCAGCTCGTTGCCAATCTGTCGCTCGGTTTTTCCGGCAGCTACACCTTGGGTGATATACTCGATGACCTGGGTGTCGGACATCTGGGCCAGGACCTCCTGGGTCCCGGCCAGCAGAAGTACGACCATCAGGATTGTGATTCGCTTGAACATATTAATTCACAGGTTTAGGGGTCGGCATCTCCATCAGCACGGGCGGCGGGAGCATAGGCCTGATGGGTACGGAAGCCTTCGTGGAAGGTGTGATGACAGGGCTGGAAATGACATCCCGCACAGGATCTATCGGATCATCGACTGCCAGATAGTTGTCCAACGAGAACGTGCGTCCGGCCAGTTCGGTAATCCGCCGGGCGATCAGCACACGCTGCCAGGTCGAGAAATAAGGCCGGTTGTCAATCATGCAGCTGATTTCCTCGGAGCGCCAGCGGTAGAAGAGAGATACGTCGGCGCCCTGGAACTTTCCGATGCGGCCGTACAGGCTGTTGGAAGACATCAGGGTGCTGCGCTTGTTCAAAAGTTCTTTCCAAGGAATCTTGGTATCATCATACCAGCCTGAAACATTCAGGCCATATGGTACATCATAGAAGTGCCCGGCGATATTGCCTTGTGAGCCATAGGACGAATCATACCAATACTCATCCGCCAGACGGCCGAAACTATGTCCGCCGAACTCGTGAACCAGCACGTTGCGCCAATCGCCCGTAACTATACCGAAACGGGACTGAACATCTTCATAAGTAAGAGTCACATATTCCGTGTTACCCAGGTCATTGCTGGCAGGAGCAAAGGCAAAGACAGAACCAGAGCTATAGCCATAATGCCATTGCTGTGTCCCGCCCTTGTCGATGTATGGCACCTGGCAATAAGTCTGCCCGTTGGAAGTGATATGGGCGATGCCTCCATAGCGGCTGTCGTTGATAATCATCAGCACCGGCACTTGAGTAATATTCAGCTCGCCGCGGATAATTTCGGGACAATGGGACGCCACAAAACCGAAAACGGCATCCTCATCCGCATTCATGTGTTTGTAGTCGCTGGCCTCCCAATATGATCCGAAAGCCGTATTGTGCTTCGTCGTGATGACACCGGAATCATTGCAGATGGATGCGCCTTCCTCCTCGGAAGCTTTCCAGATGAAATAGACATTGAAGTAATTCTTGAAAGTCTTGTAAGGCTCGGTCCCGAACAGGAAGTCGATGCCCGAAGCCGCCAGCGTCTCAAAGTCTGACCGCTGAGAAGCGGTAAAGCCATCCGGAATGACGACGATATCGACCGGCTTATAGCCCGTCGTCGAAGTCATGTACTTCGTGACAGCGGGATCACCGAACGAGGAGCCAATATCAATCGTGCCGAAATCGACGATATGGGAACGTGTCAATGTCAGGGTCTTGGATGATTCCTTGATGATATACTCACCTGAAGCGTTCTGGAAGATCATCGAAAAACCATTGGACGTCCCGGGGAACACCACCATGTAGTAATAGTCTTCCGTCGTGAAAGAACCTTTCAGTTCCACAACGGAACCTGTCGCCTCCTGCCGGGGAGGAATATAGCTACCCACATCATAAACAGGCTCACCCGAAGCAAGGTTACTCACGATAATATCTCCGGCGAGAACAGAAGTACCGACTAACTGAACAGATTTCAATTGCGAAACTGCCGCTCCTGACAGACGGAACTTGACCAGGGCCGGCAGATTCTTGAACGTCATGCCGGCCGCCATGGAAGATGTCACGGCATACGCCATGTTCATGCCCTCTTCTACGCCATTCGCCACAGCCTTCTGCACACTTGGAATACAGACACCGAACGCATCATCCACATAACCTCTGCTCCGGTCAGACGGATAAAAGCCATAATACCTGATAACAGAAGAAGAAGGATTCCAACTGGAGCTCTTGAAATCTGCTTCAGCCACGCCGTCATCTGTCGTAGAAAAGTCTTGAGAATAAGCTGATCCGCCAGAAAGTGCGCCGTATACCCGGATTTTATCACCGGATGACCAGAGGACGCTGGCATACGTAACGTCCGAATTCATGGACAGGCGACTCTTTGTGTCGGGGGTTTCAAATCGTGAACGAATAACCGTGATTGCAGCATCGTCCCGTGTCGCCTCGGTTTCGTTGGAAGAAATCTCATAAGCGCATCCAGCCGTCAGCAGGAGGAGCAGGGAAAAGATGAAAAAACGTTTCATAAGGCAGCCCAACGGATTAATCGTTAAACGGATCGAAAGGATCGACATCATAGCCTTCATTGCTGCCCATCAGGATGTAGGACAGCGGTCGGGCCTCCTGCACTATGCAGGCCGGCTCCACATACTTTTGTTTTATCATGGCGACAGGAATCATGGCAATTTTCGTGTAATTTGCAAATTTACAAAAACAATGTCGATCAACCTATAAGAATTGTTTTTTTATTATCTTTGGTAGTGCTATGGATTTCAAGAAACTCACAACTCGATTCCGGCAATTCGGGGGCTTACGCTTACTGAAGGAATACGCAAAAACAGGAGCATTGCGGCCAGCCATGAAGGCATTCTGCCGTTGCATCATCAAGCGGCAATCGTTTAAAGCCATTTACCCCGAAGTGCTCAAAACCATTGTTCCTTTTTTAGAGAAGCGCTATCACCGTTTCATGTTGGACAGGAAGCGGTCTTACCAATTGCAGGAGTTTGAACACCAGAGACATAAGATTATATGGTTCTGTTGGCTTCAAGGGCTGGACGATGCGCCGCCCATTGTGAAAGCCTGCTATGCTTCTCTGAACTGCATTCAGCATTCCGAGTCCTTCGACGCAAGCGGGCCAAACACGGATCCGGTTTATCACATTCAGGTAATTGACAACAACAACTGGCGAGAATATGTGGAATTGCCAGATTATGTGGTGCGGAAATGGGAGAAGAAGCAGATTCCTGCAGCGAACTTCAGTGATTTGTTAAGACTGGAGCTGCTGATTAAATACGGGGGAACATGGATTGATTCTACGGTGCTGTGCACGGGCTTCGGCACACAGGCGACACAGAAAGCACTGGCGTTTCTGGATGCAGATTTATTTCTGTTTCAATACACTCCGGAAGGAACGGCAAACGGGATCAGTATCTCAAACTGGTTCATTACGGCATGTACGAACAATGAGGTGCTTATGGTGCTGAGAGATATGCTTTACGAATACTGGAAAGAATTTGATTGTACCCTGGACTATTATATGTTTCACCTGTTCTTCCGGATGGTGGCAGCAGAATACCCCGAACAAATAAAAGCGATGCCGTATGGAAGCAGCCAGCGGAGCATTGCGCTGACACCGCACTGGAACGAGCCGTTTAACCAGGAGCAATGGGAGAAGCTGGTGAGCAAGGTTGCATTCCACAAACTGAGCCACCGCGTCGATAAGAGAGTTGTGGACAATAAGAATAATTACTACAATTATATCGTTCATTATTATCTCTGATTAAAAGGTAGTGTTTTTTTTATATCTTTGATAGTTATTTTACCAAAAGTATGAAAGACTTTCAACCTACCCGATACCTGCTGGAAACGGTGGCTACGGGCCGCCGTTTTGAGGATGCCGGCTGGACGCTGGCCGATCCGGAATGCAAGGAACCGTCGCTGGTCCGTGCCATCTACGACAAGAAACAGATTGAATTCGGTCCCGAGGAGCGGGGCATTTACAAGTTCGCGGACTGGATGCCCATCCGACGGATGCTCAAGGGTTCCGCCCCCACCGTCACTTATCGGAGCGAGAAGCTCGCCGCCAAACTGGGAATTCCGAACCTCTATGTCGCATTCTCAGGCTGGTGGCCTGAGATCGGTGCGGCCATGAGTACATGCTCCTTCAAGGAGACGGAAGCTTATAGTGTCTGTGCGCGCATCCCCGAAGGGGAAAAGCGGGTGCTGGTGGTGGCTTCGGCCGGCAATACGGCCCGTGCCTTCGCCAAAGTATGTTCTGAGAATGAGATTCCGTTGCTGCTCAGCGTGCCGGAAGAAAATATCGATGCGCTCTGGTTCGAGCGACCGCTCAACGACTGCGTGAAACTCATCTGCTCGCCGAAAGGGACCGACTATTTCGACGCCATCGCGCTGGGAGACGCGGCATGCACTTCGCCGCTGTTCTTCGCCGAAGGCGGCGCAAAGAATGTCGCCCGCCGCGACGGCATGGCTACCACTGTCCTGTCGGCAGCCCAGAAGTTGGGCCGCATCCCCGAGGCCTATTTCCAGGCTATCGGCTCCGGCACCGGCACCATCGCTGCATGGGAGGCCAACCTGCGCCTGATCGAAGACGGCCGTTTCGGCAGCCACAAGATGAAACTCTTCCCGTCGCAAAACGTCCCGTTCCTGCCCATGTATGACGCCTGGAAGGCCGGCAGCCGGCCGCTCCTTCCGATGGACGACGACGATGCGCGGAAGAAAGCCCTGATGATCGATGCCAAGGTGTTGTCCAACCGCCGTCCCCCTTACAGCCTGCGAGGCGGCGTCTACGACGCCCTTTGCGACGCCGGCGGCGACATGGAATGTGCCACCAACGAGGACATCCGCGCTATGCAGGAACTCTTCCTCGATACGGAAGGCATCGACATCCACACCGCAGCGGCGGTGGCGCTCAAAGGCATGATCCATGCCTTTGAGGCCGGCAAGCTGCCGCGCGAGACCGTAGCGATGCTCAACGTCACCGGCGGCGGCCAGGCCCGTTTCCAGCGGGAGCATAGCTGCCACTACTTGAAGCCCAGCCTGATCGGCAACGCCTCCGATCCCGACATCGTCGAAAAGATTGAAAACCTGTTCCGTTGAATACAATGAAACGATTCCTTGTTCTCTCAATGGCCCTGACGGCCCTTCTCTTTACAGCCGGATGCGGCCGTGCCCATGACGGCAGCCCCGACGCCAAAGCCGCGGCAAGCCTGGCCGCCCGCATTCTTCCCGACGCAACCCGCCATTTCGTGTTTGAAACCCTGCCTTCCGATACGGCCGACTTCTTCACCCTGCGACAAGACGGCCGCAAGGTCGCCATCAGCGGCAACAACGCCAACTCCATGGCGGTCGGCCTCAACTACTACCTGAAATACTATTGTCATGTGAACATCGGCTGGTTTGCCTGGGACAAAGGCACGATGCCGCGCGTATTACCGCGCATCGAAGAGCCGGTGCGGAGAGACGCCCGCGTACCGGAGCGCTTTTTCCTGAACTACTGCACCTATGGCTACACGATGCCCTGGTGGAAGTGGGAAGAGTGGGAACATTTCATCGACTGGATGGCCCTCAACGGCATCAACCTGCCGCTGGCCATTACCGGGCAGGAATCCGTATGGTACCAGGTCTGGACAGAGCTGGGCCTGAGCGACGAGGAGGTCCGCAGCTACTTCACCGGACCAGCCCATCTGCCTTGGCACCGGATGCTGAACATCGACCGCTGGGGCGGTCCGCTCCCGAAATCCTGGCTCGAAGGGCAGGAAGCGTTGCAGAAAAAGATTGTTGCCCGGGAGCGCGAACTTAATATGAAGCCGGTGCTTCCCGCTTTTGCAGGACACGTTCCGCCGGAACTTGCCCGCATCTATCCCGATGCCAAGATCGAGCGGATGAGCGACTGGGCCGGCTTCGCGCTGGAAGACTATCCCTGGTTCCTTGATCCGGAAGATGAACTTTTCCCCGTCATCCAGAAAAAGTTCCTCGAAAAGGAAGTGGAGATATACGGAACCGACCATATCTACGGCATCGACATCTTCAACGAGATGATCCCGCGCAGTTGGGAGCCCGACTACCTGGCCGGCGTCAGCAAGGGCGTCTATGCCTCGCTGGCCGCAGCAGACCCGAATGCCACCTGGCTCCAGATGACCTGGCTCTTTTATAACGAACGCCGCTTCTGGTTTGAAGGCGACAGCGATGAACGCGTGAAAGCCTTCCTGACCTCCTATCCCGCCGAGAAATCCATCCTGCTGGACTACTACTGTGAACGGATGGAAGTCTGGCGCAAGACCCAAAGCTACTACGGCATCCCCTTCATCTGGTGCTACCTCGGCAACTTCGGCGGCAATACGTTCCTGGCCGGCAACATCCAGGAAGTCGGCCAACTCATCGAAGGCGCCTTCGCCGAAGCCGGGCCGAGTTTCAAGGGCCTGGGCTCCACGCTCGAAGGGTTCGACTGCAACCCGTTCATGTACCAGTTCATCTTCGAGAAGGCCTGGAACTTCCCGGAGCACCAGAATCTCGACGCCTATGCCGATGCGCTGGCCTGGAGCCGCAGCGGCAGCGACAGCGAAGAAGCCCGTGCAGCCTGGAAAGAACTGTTTGATGATATCTACACGCAGCGCTCCGTACCCGGCCATAGCCCGATTATGAACCTGCGCCCGTCGTTCGGCCGCTCGAGTTCCTACCACTCCAGCGTGAAGTTCAACTATGAAAACGAGAAGTTGCGCGAGGTGGTTGCCCACCTGCTGGCCGCCGGCGGCAAGGGGCCTTCGTACGA
>JAFZAF010000199.1 GCA_017548335.1 Bacteroidales bacterium
CCGAGGCCTTTGGCCCGCATGGCCACGCCCTTGCCGCACCAGCCGTAGCCGGCCACCACGACGGTCTTGCCCGCCACGATGAGGTTGGTGGTGCGGTTGATGCCGTCCCAGACGGATTGTCCCGTGCCGTAGCGGTTGTCGAACAGGTGCTTGCAGTCGGCGTTGTTGACCAGCATCATCGGGAATTCCAGTTTGCCGGCGCGGTTCATGGCCAGCAGGCGGAGGATGCCCGTGGTGGTTTCCTCGCAGCCGCCGATCACGCCGGGGATCAGCTCCCGGAATTCCGTGTGCATGAGCGCGACGAGGTCGCCGCCGTCATCGATGATGACGTTCGGGCCGACCTCCAGCACGCGGCGGATATGTGCCTCATATTCTTCCGGCGTGGCGCCGTGCCAGGCGAAAACGTTGAGACCGTCGTGGACGAGGGCGGCTGCCACGTCGTCCTGCGTAGAGAGCGGGTTGCTGCCCGTGACATACATCTCTGCCCCGCCGGCCGCGAGGACCTTGCAGAGATAGGCGGTCTTGGCCTCCAGGTGGACGGATAGGGCCACTTTCAGGCCCGCAAACGGACGGTCGGCCCGGAATTCGGCCTCCAGGCCGTTGAGCAGCGGCATATGATGCCGCACCCATTCAATCTTGAGCGCACCGTCAGGCCACAGCTCAAGATTGCGGATTTCACTGACCATCGCGGAAAGCGGTTACAGCGAATTGTAGGCGATGGAGAAGGTGTCGCCCTGCGAAGGATCGCCGGTGGCGATGCCTTTCTTGAGCCACTTCGAGCGCTGGGCCGAGGTGCCGTGGTTGAAGGAATCGGGCACCGTGTAGCCGTAGGCCTGTTTCTGCAGATAGTCGTCGCCGATCTTGGCAGCTACGGCCAGGCCTTCGTCGATGTCGCCCGGTTCGAGCGAGCCGAACATGGCGTTGTCGTGGTGGGCCCACACGCCGGCGTAGAAGTCGGCCTGCAGTTCGAGACGGACGCTGATCTGGTTGTATTCCTTGCTGTTGGCTTTGTATCGCGACATCTGCTGGTGGGCTTTGCCGAGTGTGCCGAGCTGATTCTGCACGTGGTGTCCCACTTCGTGGGCGATGACGTAGGCGTAGGCGAAGTCACCGTCGGCGCCGATCTGTTTCTTCATCGACGTGAAGAACGACAAGTCGAGGTAGACGCATTGGTCGCCGCTGCAATAGAACGGGCCGGACTGGGAAGTGGCGCCGCCGCAACCCGATTGTACCGATCCGGAGAAGAGTACGAGTTTCGGAGGCTGGTAGGTCAGGCCGTTTGCCTTGAAGATCTTGGTCCAGACGTCTTCCGTGCCGGCGAGGATCTGCTTGGCGAAGGTCGCCAGTTCTTCCTCTTCCGCGGTAGGCGTATACGTGCCCGTGCTCTGGCCTCCGCCGATGACCTGCCCGGCCTCCTGGAGGACCGAGCCGGGATCGCCGCCCAGCAGCCAGGTGAGAAGTCCAACAATGATGAGGCCGCCGATGCCCAGGCCGCCGATGGTACCGATCGAGGCTCCGCCCCGGCGGTCGTCTACGTTCGTGCTTTCGCGTCTTCCTTCGAGTTTCATGGTCGAAAATGGTTTGTCAGACTACAAAGTTAAAAGAATCTTCGTAAATTTGTAAAAATAACGCAGCAGATTATGAAACGATTTTTCACTTTCTTTCTCCTGTTTGTCCTGATGGTCGGCAGTGTGCAGGCTAAGACCTACAAGCTCACCTCCCCCGACGGTCGGACTGCCGTCGAAGTCAATGTCCAGGACCAGATCACCTGGAGCGTTACCCACAACGGCCGGCCGGTCCTGGCCCCGTCGGTCATCTCGATGACCGTCGCCGGCAAGGAGATCGGATACCGCGCCAAAGTGCGCGACGACAACCGCAAGAAAGTGAACCAGACCATCGCCGCCCACTTCTGGCGCCAGGCCTTCATCGACGAGCGGTACAACCAGCTCGAACTGGTCCTGGCCGACGGCTGGAGCGTGACCTTCCGGGCCTACGACGGCGAAGGCGTGGCCTACCGCTTCTCCGCAACGGAAGTCAAGGCCGGCGACTGCGTGACCGCCGAGCGCGCCGAATTCAACTTCGAGCGCGACTTCACGGCCTATGTTCCCTACACCTCGGGCACGACCAATCCCTACAGCACCTCGTTTGAAAGCAAATACACTGTGGCTCCGCTGAGCCAGTTCAAGGAAGGGACCATCGCCTTCTCCCCGCTGCTGGTCTGCCTCGACAACGGCTGGCGCGTGGCCATCACCGACGCCGATATCGAAGCCTATCCCGGCATGTTCCTGAAGAAGGGCGACGGCTTCGCCCTGAAGGGCGACTTCGCCCCCGTCCCCGAAGTCGTGCGCGAGACCCCGCGTCGCGGACAGGTGTTCGTGGACAGCTATTCCGGCACCCTGGCCGTCATCAAGGAAAATGCTTCCAAGAAAACACCCCGCCATTTCCCGTGGCGCGTGCTGGCCATCGCCGAAAGCGAGACGAGCCTGCCCGTCAACAACCTCGTCTACCTGCTCGCATCCCCCAACCGCATCGGCGACGTGTCGTGGATCCGTCCGGGCAAAGTGGCTTGGGACTGGTGGAACGACTGGAACATCACCGGCGTGGACTTCAAGGCCGGCATCAATACGCAGACCTACAAGTACTACATTGACTTCGCCTCCCAGAACGGCATCGAGTATGTCGTCCTCGACGAGGGCTGGTCGGCGCCCCTCGACATCTTGAAAGTCAATCCCGACATCGACCTGCGGGAACTCACCCGCTATGCTGCGGAGCGCAACGTGAACCTCGTGCTCTGGGCCGTGAGCTACGTGCTCGACAAGGATCTGGAAAAGGCCTGCCAGACCTACGCCAAGATGGGCATCAAAGGCTTCAAGGTCGACTTCATGAACCGCGACGACCAGGAAGTCACCGAGCAGCTGTACCGCATCGCCGCTACAGCCGCGCGGTACCAGATGATCATCGACTACCACGGCATGTACAAGCCCGCCGGCATGAACCGCACCTGGCCCAACGTGCTCAATTTCGAGGGCGTCTGGGGCCTCGAGCAGCTGAAATGGACCACGGAGGACATCGTGGAGTACGATGTCACCTTTCCCTTCATCCGGATGCTCTCCGGGCCCGTGGATTATACGCAGGGCGCAACCCGCAATGCCCAGCGGAACGAATACTACCCCAGCAACAGCAACCCGATGAGCCAGGGTACCCGCGCCCG
>JAFZAF010000200.1 GCA_017548335.1 Bacteroidales bacterium
AAGCCCCTTCACATCCGCTACGGCTATCCGCGCAAGCCTCCCCGCAAAAACTCCGTGAAGGGGCTTCAACTGCAACGGCCAGGCATGACGAGTAGTCGGGGCCGGGCGAGGCGGATCGGCTTACATCATGCCGCCCATGCCCGGGTTCATCGGGGGCATGGCGGGCTGTTCTTCCTTGATGTCGGCGAGGGCACATTCGGTGGTCAGGAACATGCCGGCCACGGATGCGGCGTTCTGGAGGGCGACGCGGACGACCTTGGTCGGGTCGATGACGCCCGTAGAGAGCAGGTTCTCGAACTTGTCGGTGCGGGCATTGTAGCCGAAGTCGGCTTTGCCTTCCTTCACCTTCTGAACGATGACACTGCCTTCCTTGCCGGCGTTGGCGGCGATGATGCGGATCGGCTCCTCGATGGCGCGGGCCACGATGTGAATACCGGTGGTCTCATCGTCGTTGTCTCCCTTGACATCGGCCAGCGCCGTCTCGGCACGCACCAGGGCGACTCCGCCACCCGGGATGATGCCTTCTTCGACAGCGGCGCGGGTAGCGTTCAGGGCATCCTCGACGCGGTCTTTCTTCTCCTTCATTTCGACTTCGGAAGCGGCGCCCACATAGAGGACGGCCACGCCGCCGGCGAGTTTGCCCAGGCGCTCCTGGAGCTTCTCGCGATCATAGTCACTCGTGGTGGTCGAGATCTGCTTGCGGATCTGGGCGGCACGGTCGGCGATGTCTTCCTTGTCGCCGGCGCCGTTGACGATGGTGGTGTTCTCCTTGTCGATGACCACTTTCTCGGCACGGCCCAGCATATCGGTCGTCGTGTTCTCGAGGGTGAAGCCGCGCTCTTCAGAGACGACGACGGCACCCGTCAGGGTCGCGATATCCTGCAGCATTTCCTTGCGGCGATCGCCGAAGCCCGGCGCCTTGACGGCGGCCACCTTCAGCGTGCCACGCAGTTTATTGACCACGAGGGTGGTAAGGGCTTCGCCATCCACGTCCTCGGCGATGATCAGCAGCGAACGGCCTTCCCGCGCGATCGGTTCGAGGATCGGCATGAGGTCTTTCATCGTGGAGATCTTCTTGTCGGTGATCAGGATCTGCGGATCTTCGAGCACGGCCTCCATCTTGTCGGGGTTCGTCATGAAATAGGCGGAAATATAGCCGCGGTCGAACTGCATGCCTTCCACGACCTTCACTTCGGTCTCGGTTCCCTTAGCCTCTTCCACGGTGATGACACCGTCTTTCTTCACCTTGGCCATCGCATCGGCAATCAGCTTGCCGATCTTCTCGTCGTTGTTGGCGGAGATGGTACCGACCTGCTCGATCTTCGAGTAGTCGTCGCCGACGGCCTGGCTCTGTTTCTTGAGGTCTGCCACGACGACAGCGACGGCCTTGTCGATACCGCGCTTCAGGTCCATCGGGTTGGCACCGGCAGCCACGTTCTTCAGGCCCACGTTGATGATGCTCTGGGCGAGGACGGTCGCGGTGGTCGTACCGTCACCGGCCTGGTCGTTGGTCTTGGAAGCCACTTCCTTGACCATCTGGGCGCCCATGTTCTGGAAGCGGTCTTCCAGTTCGATTTCCTTGGCGACGGTCACGCCGTCCTTGGTCACCTGGGGTGCACCGAATTTCTTGTCGATGACGACATTGCGGCCTTTCGGGCCGAGGGTCACCTTCACCGCGTTCGCCAATGCATCGGCGCCTTCCTTCATGAGGTTGCGTGCATCGATATCGAATTTGATCTCTTTTGCCATAATCGTATCCTCCTTGCTTTATTTAAGAACTGCAACCACGTCGCTCTGACGCATGATCAGATAATCCTTGCCGTCCACGGTGATTTCCGTGCCGGCGTACTTGCCATAGAGAACGGTGTCACCGACACACAGTTCCATGGGTTCGTCCTTCTTGCCGCTGCCGACGGCGACGACGGTTCCCTGCTGGGGTTTCTCTTTGGCGGAATCCGGAATATACAGTCCGCTTGCGGTCTTGGTCTCAGCCGCTTTGGCCTCGATCAGCACTCTGTCTGCTAATGGTTTGATGTTCATGGTGTGTATTTTTTTACGTTTTTTGATTACTTTTGCCCCTGCTTATGGCAAATTAGATGCCAACTCCCGGATTATGACAAAATGTCACCTGCTGCTCCTGACGGCCTTTCTGGCACTGCTGACCGCCTGCAAACCCGATAAAGGGCCCTCCCTTTCGGAGTACGGATCCCAGTCGCAGGCCACGCTCCGCGCGCAGTTTGAACAATATGTGCGCGAGCTGCTGGCCGCGCCGGCCGAACGGGCTCTCCAGATGCAGGACAGTGTACTGAACGCCGCGGAACGTGACAGCGCGGAGTGGCGGCGGGTCATGGACCTGGAAGAGTCTTTCCTGCTCGATCCCAACAGTCCCTATCGCAACGAGGAACTGTACCGTCCCGTCGTGGACCATCTGCTCTCCTCTCCCTGGGCTACCGAGAAGCAACAACTTCGGGCCGCCTGGATCCAGCCGCTCCTGCAGCTCAACCGCCCCGGCGAACCGGCAGGCGACTTCGAATTCCTGACCCCCACCGGACGACGCGCCAGCCTGTACGCCACGATCGATGCCCGGAAGCCGAAACGCACGATCCTGTTTTTCAGCAATCCCGGTTGTCCCAACTGCAAGGAAATTACGGAGACCCTGTCGAACAGCCCGCGAATCCAGCTGATGCTTGATGAAAGCGACTTGCTGGTCGTGAACATCTATCCCGACGAAGACGTGCAGGAATGGCTTGACTACCTGCCCAACTATCCGAAAGAATGGATTTGCGGGTATGACCCCGACCATGTGCTCAAGAGCGATACCCTTTACTGGCTGCGCGCCATTCCTTCCCTCTACCTGCTGGACGAGCAGAAGCGGGTCCTCCTCAAGGACGCGACCGTCCAAGAGGTCTTATTCTATTGCATACAAGGCTGAACCGCTGCCTGACATGGCGGCATACAGGGCGCCTTCCGCGTAAAGCACATCGCGCGCTGCGGCCAGGCGCGGGTGCCGGGCAAAGACCGTTTCCTCAAAATCGTTGACAAGCAAACCCTTCCACTGCTCGACGGGTAACTTGACGATCGCATCAATGTGCCGGGCCGGCTCGCGCGGCGTGATGCCGGCATACGCTTCGCGGGTCGAGACGAATTCTTCCTGGGGATAAATGCGCAAAGTGTGGTCTCCAAGTGAAAAATCGAGCGGAGTAAGGATTTCACCGCGCCCCCGGGCCAGCATCGGCCGGTTGAAGATGAAGAAAGCACAGTCGCTGCCCAGCGTCGCGGCCAGGGCGCACAGTTCTTCGTCCGGCAAGCCGAGTCCGAACAGCGCATTGAGCCCCTTCAGGGTGAAGGCCGCGTCGGCCGATCCTCCGCCGAGACCCGCTCCCATCGGAATCTTTTTGTAGAGATGGATCTCTACGGGCGGAATGCCATAACGCTCCTGCAGCAGCCGCCAGGCCTTCTCGCACAGATTCTCGCCCGCGACCTGTGCGCCGTACACCTGCATCCGAAACGATGCGGCGTGCACGATTTCCAGAATGTCGCACAGGTCCGGAACCGGAAAAAAGAGGGTCTCAATGTCATGATACCCGTCGGAACGCTTCCGTATGACATTGAGGCCCAGATTAATCTTCGCATTGGGGTAGAGCAGCATCCGCTTGTTCTCCTTTCCGTTGTTTCGATAGTACGAAGATACGGCAAATCGCCGGTC
>JAFZAF010000201.1 GCA_017548335.1 Bacteroidales bacterium
ACCGCCACGACATTGTCTTTGTAGGGCTCTTCGTAGAGATGGTTGAGGTTGAAAGCGAGAAGCGTCCGGCATTTCTTTCGGATAGCAGCTACCGGAAGGTTCTGGAAGGCGCCGCCGTCCACATAGTGGATCCCGTTGATGACGATCGGGTTGAAGATCACAGGAATCGAGCAGGATGCGACGGCGCGGGGCGCAATCTCGCCGCGTGAAAAGACCTTGGCTGTCCCGTGCTCCATATCAGAGGCAACAATGTAGGTGGGGATGGGAAGGTCTTCCAACCTGGAATAAGGCAGATGCTTGCGCAGGTGCTCAACCAGCGGCTTGGAATTGAACATTCCGCCTTTGGGGATGCTTGGCGACACGATATCCTTGAAGAAATTCATTCCAAGGAACTGCGACACAATCTCATAAGGAGTGAATCCGCAAGAGTAGTAAATCGCCACAAGGGCCCCGGCACTGGTGCCGGATACAATTTCGGGCTTCAACCCGAATTCATGCAACGCCTGGAGGGCACCGCAATGAGCCGCAGCTTTCGCTCCTCCACCGCTGAAAGCAACCCCCAGCCTGTATTTTCTATTTGCCATATCAAATGTAATAATACACAAGAATATGAAAACCGGTCGCTTGCCGAAGAAAGACCGGTCACAAGAAAGGCTTCTGGAATCCAGAAGCCCTTCTTGTGACCCGCTTGGGGCTCGAACCCAAGACCCCAGCATTAAAAGTGCTGTGCTCTACCTACTGAGCTAGCGAGTCATTCCCGTTAAAGGGACTGCAAAGGTAGGCATTAATTTACAATTTGCAAAAAAAAACGGGCCGACTTTTTTGCCGGCCCGTCGGGTAATCGTCGAAACGCTAGGCTCCGAAGTTGTCGTACAGGATACTTTCCGGTGCGACGCCGAGGGAGTCGAGGAGATTCACGACGGAGGAGACCATCATCGGCGGACCGCACATGAAGTACTTGATGTCCTCCGGGGCCTCGTGGTCCTTGAGGTAAGTCTCGTTCATCACATTGTGCACGAAGCCGGCCGTGTACTTCACGCCCGCCGCATCGGCAGCCGGGTCGGGACGGTCGAGGGCCAGGTGGAAGTGGAAGTTCGGGAATTCCTTCTCGATCTCCGCGAAGTCTTCGAGGTAGAAGGCCTCGACGAGGGCGCGGGCGCCGTAGAAGAAGTGGACTTCCTTCTTGGTCTTGAGCGTCTTGAACAAGTGCATGATGTGGCTGCGGAGCGGAGCCATGCCGGCGCCGCCGCCCACGAAGATGTACTCCTGGCTGTCCGGATCGTCCTTCGGGAGCAGGAACTCGCCGTAAGGACCGCTGATCCACACCTTGTCGCCCGGCTTGCGGGAGAAGACATAGGTGGAGGCAATGCCCGGAGGCACCGGCAGCATCTTGAAGACACCGCGGGGCTGGCTGCGGTCGAACGGAGGTGTAGCGATACGCACGTTGAGCTTGATGACGTTCTTCTCGGCCGGATACGAGGCCATGGAGTAGGCGCGGATGGTCGGCACGGTATTCTTGTGCTTGAGGTCGAAGAAGCCGTACTTCTCCCAGTCGCCCCGGTAGATCGGATCGACGTCCATGTCGGCAAAAGCCACGTCGTACTCCGGAATGTCGATCTGGATGTACTCGCCGCTCTTGAACTCGATGTTCTCGCCTTCCGGCAGACGGACGGTGAACTCCTTGATAAAGGTCGCCACGTTCTTGTTGGAGATGACCTCGCACTCGAGTTTCTTGACGCTGAGGGCGGAGTCGGGCACCTGGATCTTGAGGTTGTCCTTGACCTTGACCTGGCAGCCGAGGCGCCAGTGGTCGTTGATCTGCTTGCGGGTGAAGAAGCCCGTCTCGGTGGGGAGGATTGAACCGCCGCCCTCGAGGACCTGGCACTTGCACTGGCCGCAGTTGCCCTTTCCGCCGCAGGCGGAGGGCAGGAAGATCTTCTGCTCGGCGAGGGTGTTCAGCAGCGAACCGCCCTGCGGCACGTCGAGCACCTTCTTGCCGTCGTTGATATCGATCTTCACCGTTCCCGAAGGAGTGAGTTTGGTCTTGATGAAAAGCAGCAGGGCCACGAGGATGAGCGTGACCACGACGATCACGAGGATCGCTGCAAGAATCGTATTACTCATAACTGATTCCTCCTTCCTTTACAGTGAAATGCCCATGAACGTCATGAAGGCCATGCCCATGAGGCCCACCACCATGAAGGTGATGCCCAGGCCCTTGAGCGGAGCCGGCACATTCGAGTACGCCAGTTTCTCGCGGATGGCGGCCAGGGCCACGATGGCCAGCCACCAGCCGATGCCGGAACCGAGCGCGTAAACCGCCGCCTCGCCGACATGCAGGAACTCACGCTGCTGCATGAAGAGCGAACCGCCGAGGATGGCGCAGTTCACGGCGATCAGCGGCAGGAAGATACCCAGCGACGAGTAGAGCGACGGCAGGAATTTCTCCACCACCATCTCGACGATCTGGACGAAGGCCGCGATGACCGCGATGAACAGGATGAAGCTCAGGAAGCTCAGGTCAACGCCGGCAAAACGCTCGCCCAGCCAGGAGAGGGCCCCGGGCTGCAGGACGTATTTGTTGAGCAGGTAGTTGAGCGGGAGCGTGCACAGGAGCACGAAAATAACAGCAATACCCAAACCATTTGCTGTCTTGACATTCTTCGATACGGCCAGGTATGAGCACATACCCAGGAAGTATGCGAAGATCATATTGTCAACGAAAATTGACTTTACGAACAAGCTGATGTATTCCATAATTGATTTGAGTTAAAGTGTTATTTCTCCTGCAGGTCCTTCTGGATGGAACGCTGGACCCAGACGATGCAGCCCAGGATGATCAGCGCCATCGGCGGAAGGATCACGAGGTTGTTGGGAACATAGCTGGCAGGCAGCACGCGGAAACCGAACAAGGTGCCGCTTCCGAGCAGTTCACGGAAGAACGCCACGATGATCAGGATCAGGCCGTAGCCGGCACCATTGGCCAGACCGTCGAGCAGCGACGGGACGGGCTTGTTGCCGAGCGCGAAGGCCTCGATGCGGCCCATCACGATGCAGTTCGTGATGATCAGGCCGATGTAGACCGAGAGCTGCTTGTCGACAGAATAGGCATAAGCCTTGAGGACCTGGTCCACCAGGATTACCATCATGGCGACTACGACCAGCTGCACGATGATGCGCACGCGGTTCGGAATCGAATTGCGGAGCAACGATACGATGAAGCTGGACAAGCCACATACGATGATGACCGAAAGGGCCATCACGCAGGCACCCTTGAGCTGGACCGTGACGGCCAGCGAGGAGCAGATGCCCAGCACGAGGACCGTGATCGGATTGCCCTTGAAAATCGGGTTCAACAATGTTTTCTTGAGATCTTCGTTCATGGCTTAACCCTCCTGATGATTGTGTTGATGCTTGTGCTCATGCTGATGGTCGCATTCCTTTCCACAGCCTTCACCGTTGCTGTCGCAGGAATCCCCTTCGCAGCAGCAAGCGTCCGATTCTACGGCAGCGCCCGCCTTCTTGGAAAGGAACGGCATGTAGGCCTTGAACCAGGTGTTGAGCGCGGCGTCGAGGCCGTTGCAGGTCATCGTGGCGCCGGTGATGGCGTCCACCTTGCTGGCGTCGCCTTCAGGCGCACCGCCCTTGATGATGCCGAACGGCTTGTCGGGATTGTCGAAGTCAACCTTCTTGCCTTTGAACTGCTCGCGGAACCAGGCTTCGTCCTTGATCTTGGCGCCCAGGCCGGGCGTCTCGCTCTCATGGTCGAAATAGGCGCCCACGATTTCGTTGCAATCGGCATTGAAGGCGATGTAGCCCCAGATCGGGCCCCAGAGACCGGCACCGTAGCACGGGATCACGTTGATTTCGGCGCCGTCCTTTTCGAAGACATAGACGGGCAGCGAAGGCTCGCCGGAAGCAATGTTCTTATTCTCCATCTTCAGGTTGTCCTGCAGTTCGATGGAGGAGACTTCCGTCTCGAGTTCATCGGTCTTGTTGCCGTCCTTGTCGATCAGGAACGCCGTCTTGATGTTGTCGCTGTACAGGGCCAGGATCTTGTCGTTCCCCAGTTTGGCGAGGTCTTCTTTGCTCGAGATACCGGAAGCCGCGATCATCTGGCTGATGGTCTCAGCCTTGATGTTGGCCTGCTGCCTGGGCTTGAGTGCCATCGCCGCGATGGAGAGGATGGCCGCCGCTACGACGACGATGATCGTCGTGTAGATAATGGTGTATACGTTGTTGTTGGTATTCATCGCTATACGGTTTTAGCCCTCTTGAGACGGCGGTTGACATTGGCGCTGACGACATAGTGGTCGATCAGCGGAGCGAAGGTATTCAGCAACAGGATGGCGAGCATCATGCCCTCGGGATAGCCCGGGTTGAAGAGCCGTACCGTGATGCAGAGGGCACCGATCAGGAAGCCGTAGATCCACTTGCCGCACTCAGTCTGCGCCGAGGTGACCGGGTCTGTAGCCATGAAGACAGTACCGAAGGCGAAGCCGCCCATCAGCAGCTGCTCCCAGCAAGGGATGTCAGTCACGCCGCCCACATTGCCGAGCCAGCCCACGAACAGGGCGCCGACCACGGACGAGAACATGATCTTCCAGCTGGCCACGCCCGTGCAGATCAGAATCAGCGCGCCGATGAGGATGGCGATGACACTTGTTTCACCCACGGCTCCAGGGATGTCGCCCAGGAATAGATTCCAGGCGCTGGTGCCGGCAGCGGAAAGACCGTCAAGCGAAGCGTGTGAAAGCGGCGTGGCTCCCGAAAGGGCATCCACCACTTCCCCGCCCTTCCAGGGCGTTCCGCCGGCGAGGGCCTTGCTCAGGCCGCCCACCCAGACAGCATCGCCCGACATCTTGCTCGGGTAGGAGAAGAACAAGAAGGCACGCGCCAGCAGCGCGGGATTCCAGATGTTCATGCCCGTTCCGCCGAACACTTCCTTGCCGATAATCACGGCAAAAGCAACGGCGATGGCGAGCATCCACCAGGGAACGTCGACCGGCACGATGAGCGGAATGATGAAGCCGCTCACCAGATAGCCCTCGCTCACCTCGTGGCCCTTCATCTGGGCAGAGGCGAACTCGATGCCGAGACCGACGATGTACGAAACCAGATAGAGCGGGATGATCTTCACAAAGCCATACCACACCATCTGCCAGAAGCCCCAGCCGAGGCCGAAGACCTTGCTGTGCTGGAAACCGAGGTTCCAGATACCGAACAGCAGGGCCGGGACCAGCGCCATGATGACGATGATCAGGAGGCGCTTCAGGTCGACGCAGTCCTTCACGTGCGTACCGCCCTTGCGGGTGGTGCGGTTCGGCACGAAGAAGAAGGTTTCGAACGCGTCGAACGAAGAATGGAGCCAACTCAGTTTTCCGCCTTCGGAAAAGGTCGGCCGGATTTTATCGAAGAAATTCTTTGCCATACGCGTTTCCTCCTTACATTTCTTTCATCATCAGTTCGATGCCTTTCCGCACGATGTTCTGGATCTCGACCTTCGAAGGGCAGACGTATTCGCAGAGCGCGACATCTTCCTCGATCACTTCGTAGATGCCGAGCTGCTCCATCTTGTCGAGGTCGCCGGCCAGGCAGGCCTTGAACAGGTAGAGCGGATAGATGTCCATCGGAAGCACCTTGCCATAGACGTCGTTCATCAGGAACGGGCGTTCGCCGCCGTTCTCGTTGGTGTCCATGTCGTACTTCTTGTGGCAGCGCAGGAAAGCCGGATAGGCACGCGATACGGAGAATTTCTTCGAACGGAACGGGTTGATCCAGCCGAACATCTCGTAGTAGTTGCCTTCCTTGAGCACGCTCACCTGGTCGTGATAGAAGCCCAGGAAGCCGTCGGGGCCGACCGCTTCGCCGGAGAGCACGTCACCGCTCACGATGCGGATTTCTTCGCCCTCGAAATACGGGGCCAGGTCTTTCATGCAAACGCCGCCAGGCACTTCGACATACGAAGGGTTCTTGACGGCAGGGCCGGCCACCGCGATGGTACGGTGATCGTCATACACGCCCTTGAGGAAGAGGCGTCCGATGAGCGCCACATGCGGCAGGCTGACCGTCCAGACCACCTCGCCCTTGTTGATCGGGCTGATGTGGTTGATCTGGACACCCACGTTGCCGGCCGGATGGGGGCCTTCGAACTGGTGGAAAATCACGCCGCTGAGCTTGTGGAATTCGCTGCCGGCATAATTCTTCGACGAGAGGGAGAGGTGGACGCCACCCTTGGTCAACTTGCCCAGCGCATCGATGCCTGCCTGCACGGCGGCCATCTCGCCTTTCAGTGTGAAATCCCAGTCCGCGCCGAGCGGAGCGGTATTCATTCCCGAGATGAAAATGGCTTTAGGCTCAGCCTGCGGATCCGCCACGGTGCCGAACGGACGCTGCTTGAGGCAGGGCCACAAGCCGCACTGGAGCAGGATGTCGGTCATCCCTTGTTTGTCGAGCGAGGGGATCTTGGGCACGTCAAACGCGACAGCTTCGTTCTTCCCGTCAGCTTTGACCCTGACGGCAAGCAGTTTCCGCTTGTCACCGCGCACAACGGCATCGACCGTTCCGCTGACCGGTGAGCAAAACACGATGGCCGGGTTCTGCTTGTCGGCGAACAGCGGGGTACCGGCTTTGACACCGTCCCCTTCTTTCACCAGCAGACGGGGTACCATTCCGCGGAAATCGGTCGGTTTGACAGCCACCAGATCGGGAGCGACACGCCTGGTCACCTCGCAAAGGGCCGCCCCCGCAATGGGAAGGTCCAGGCCCTTTTTCAATCTGATTTGATCTGACATGAAATTATTTGGTTAGTAGTAAATATTTTACATTTATCTGGCAAAGATACCTATAAAAAGTCACTAAAAAAAGTAGAATTTTACTATATCTTTGTACCATGATGAACAATTCACAAACAGACCTGTTCGAGGGGTTGAACAGCGTGCAGAAAGCCGCTGTCCTGTGCACGGAAGGGCCTTCGCTGATCATCGCGGGCGCCGGTTCCGGCAAGACGAGGGTGCTGACCTGCCGGGTCGCACATATCCTGGAGGGAGACTGCAGGCCTGGTGAAGTGATGGCCCTCACATTCACCAAGAAAGCGGCCGGAGAGATGAAAGAGCGCGTAGCGGCGCTGGTGGGCGAGCGGAAGGCCCGGTGGATCCAGATGGGTACCTTCCACTCGATCTTTATCCGTTTCCTGCGGGAATATGCCGACCGGCTCGGCTATCCCGAACATTTCACCATCTACGACCAGACCGATTCCCGGAGCGTCATCAAGCAGTGCGTCAAGGAACTGGAACTGGACGACAAGAACTACAAGCCCGCCGTGGTCCAGAGCATCATCTCGATGGCCAAGAACAGCCTGGTCACGGTCGGCGCCTATCGGACCGACGTAGAGACGACGGAACGGGACCGCGCCGCCCGCCGTCCCCGGCTGGCGGACGTCTACGAGCTTTACCAGAAAAAATGCCTGGCAGCCGGAGCGATGGACTTCGACGACATCCTCCTGCAGATGAACATCCTGCTCAAGAAGTTCCCCGACGCCTGCGCCGAGATTGCCAGCCGGTTCCGCTACATTCTCGTGGACGAGTACCAGGACACGAACCACGCCCAGTACGTGATCCTGCGCCGCCTGGCCGAGCCACACCACAACCTCTGCGTGGTGGGCGACGACTCGCAGAGCATCTACGGCTTCCGCGGCGCCCGCATCGAGAACATCCTCCGCTTCAAGCGCGACTATCCCGAAGCGAAAGAATTCCGGCTGGAGCAGAACTACCGTTCCACCCAGACCATCGTGGAGGCCGCCAACAGCCTGATCGCCCACAACGAGCGGCGCCTCCGCAAGGAGTGTTTTTCCCGCGCCGGCGTCGGCGAGAAGATCGGGGTGATCAAGGCCTACACCGACAGCGAGGAGGCACAACTGGTCGCCTCCTCCATCATCGAGCGCATCTATTCCACAAAAGCCTCGTACGACTCCTTCGCCATCCTCTACCGCACGAACGCCCAGTCCCGCGCCTTCGAGGAAGCATTGCGCAAGCGAAACCTCCCTTACCGCATCTATGGCGGCCACTCGTTCTATGAACGGGCCGAGATCAAGGACATGCTCGCCTATTTCAAGCTGACCGTCAACCCGCAGGATAACGAATCGTTCCGGCGGGTAATCAACGTGCCGGCCCGCGGCATCGGCGACACGACGGTCGAGCGGCTTGCCGCCGCGGCTTCCGCCGCCGGCTGCCCGCTCTACAACGCGCCGCTCCTCGAAAACGAGAAGCTCTACGCCGCAGGACTGAAAGACGCCGCCATCAAAAAGCTGCGCGACTTTGTCGCCATGATGGAACCGCTCTGTGAAAGGACGGAACATGCCGACTGCTATGAACTGGCCGTCCAGATAAGAAGCGCCACCGGTTATCTGGCATCGCTCCAGAGCGATGTCTCGATCGAAGGAATCAGCCGTTTAGAGAATGTCGAGGAACTTTTCAACAGCATCCAAGACTTTAGCGAAGAAGAGACAGAAATGCGCAAGATCCTCGCGGACGACGGCGAGGAAGCCGTCGACACGACCGTCACGCTGGGCGACTACCTCGAAAACATCTACCTGCTGAGCGAAGCCGAGAAAGACGACACGCAGGACCCCGACCGCGAGCAGACCAACAAAATCGTGCTCATGACGGTCCATGCCGCCAAGGGCCTGGAGTTCCCTTACGTATACATCGCAGGCATGGAAGAAAACCTGTTCCCGTCGGAGATGATGAACGACACGCCCGACAAAATCGAAGAGGAACGGCGGCTATTCTATGTCGCCCTCACCCGGGCGCAGAATGCCGTCACTGTGTCTTATGCGCAAAACCGCAGGAAATGGGGCAGCGAAGAGTCTACCCGTCCTTCCCGCTTCCTGCGGGAAATCGACCGGAAGTACTACGCAGTCCCGCCAGACACCGACGCCAACCGATACGACCCGTTCCCGCAAACCCGATTCCGTGCCTCCGATTTCCAGACCTACCGGCAGCCGCAGGAACAGCGACCGTGGCAACGCCCGTCGGCCGCATCCCGGACGCAGCCGGCCACTACACCCCAGCGGCCAATCCGTCCTACGCCTCCGCCGCCCGCCCACACGCCGTCCGCCGGTTTCGCCCCGTCTCCCGTAGCGGCCCTGCAAGTCGGGCAACGTGTGGAACACGACCGTTTCGGCTACGGGGTCATTCTGTCGTTGGAAGGCGAAGGCCCCAACCGCAAAGCGGTCGTGGCCTTCGACACCAGCGGGCAGAAAACCCTGCTGCTGAAATTTGCTAAACTTCGCATCGTTTGACGCAACGCAGACCGACGCCTATGGCATAGCTTTTGCAATTATTTCGTCGAAGTTTTTCATAGTTTAAGTTTAAGTTTAGGTTAGTAGTCAGGGCGGGCGCCGATAGGTACCCGCCCTGATGAATTCTTACAACAGGTTGCCGAAGAACAGGGCGTTGGTCAGGATGTGGTTGGTGCCGAGCCAGTAGGCGCGGTAGGCGAAATCCTCCTGGATATAAAGAATGCAACCCTTCCCATCGTGTTTCAAGGCGACGACGGGAGCCCCGGCGAAGCGGGCGAGGTTTTCAGGCGTCACATAACCGGAGCGATAGGGTTCTTCCGCGTAGCACATCAGTACGCGGGCGTCGTCGGCGACCGTCCAGACCGTTGCGTTGCTCTTGAATATGTCGATGCCAGGCTGGCGGTAGCCCCAGAAAAGTGGGCTGTCGGAGACCATCTCAGCATGGAGGACCAGGCCGCTTACCCCTTTTCCTGTCTCGGCGGTGATGCTGTCGCTGTCAATGGCTGCGGATACTTTATGGGCTTCTCCCAACAGGATCAGCGTACCGCCGGCTTCCACCCAGTCGGCGAGATTCTGCCACGCTGCAGCTCCAGCTCTCTCCGTCGGAATGGCTCCTGCAAAGACCATGACATCATAACGTTCAATGTCAAAGCCTGCTCCTGCGAAGGTATTGAAATCCACGAGAGAGTGGTTCATGCCAAAATGCTCGTCCAGCATGTGCCACAGCGACCCCTGTTGGGACGAAGCGCCCACGCCCGTAATGAGCGCCGTGCGCGGCTGACGGACCGTACCGATTACCGTCTGTTTCTTTCCCTTTCGTCCGGCCGTCACATCCACACCACAATCTGCCGCTAATTCCGAGACCAGCGCATGCAGCGCCGTGGGGTCAAGTGGTTGCCCGGCCACGGGCACGACCAGCGTTCCATCAGCCGTCATTTCCACACGAATTCCCTTCGCCTGGAAAGCGGCAATCATCCACGGGGCATAGAATTCATCCGGCAGGAAGGAGTAGGACTCCGCCGTCTGCCCGCCGGAAACCGTTCCTGGCTGCAGGACGGCCTCCGTTATCAGCGCCCCGATGGCCGGTGCGACCTTCACCGTCCCACAATCAAGGTTGTATGCCCGAGCAGGCGACCAGGTGGATATATCATAGAACTTGTCGTCCTGGAATTCCGTTATATCCTCGAAGATGCCCTTGATTTTGTAATAGTGCTTCTGGCGGAAAGGGACGAAGTAACAGCCTTCCTCCCCTGCAACGGGATAGACCTCAATCTGGTGCAGCAGCAGGTTCTCCAGAAATTGGAAGGCGATGCCCCGGTTTCCCCGCGTATCGAACACATACCCGGCAGCGGGGTCGGCGGAAGCGGCCGCAGCGGCATCGACATAGAAACGGCGCTGATAGTCCTTGAGCGCCGACGCATTCTCTACGGCAGCATTGAGCACACCTACGGCAGCCAGTCCGTGCCAGCGCACCGTCTCCCCGAACGAATGCACGCCCGTCTCGCCGAAATCGCGCAGATGTCCGCGCGGCGACGAAAGTTCATGCAGGATGCACACGGAACCCTGGATATCTCCATAACAAGCGCCCTTTCCGATGAAGAAATCGTCATAACCGCGGCCCGTGAAATACGGTACGCCAATGGAATCGAGGTAATGCGCCGTCGTTTCGCTGATGATCCGCGTCAAGTCCTGGTTCTCTTGCGGGATGTACGGAAATGTCCGGTTCGGGTCGCCGGGGCTGAAATAGTAAAGCCCGTTGCGGGCGCTCCCCATCTCGTGCAGGTCGAGCAGCACGTTCGGCATCCAGTATTCATACATCGTCACCAGGTTGCGTCCCTCCGGATACTGCGCCGTCAGCCAGTCGCGGTTGGTATCCATCCAGTAGTGGTTGGCACGGGAGGAGGGAGTAACCTCGTGATACTCCCGGGCCTGATTGTCAAGAAAATGATGCTGGCTTGCGTTGGAATTGACCCACATGGCGAAGCGGCTCATCCCGTCGGGATTCTGGGCCGGGACGACGAGCAAGACCGTGTTCTCGAGCAGTTTCTCGACGTCCTTCCCCTCCGCTGCCGCATAATGGAACAGGACGGCCAAGAGTGCGTGTGCGCCGGAAATCTCGTTGCCGTGGATCGTCGCACGCAAGTCCACCACCAACGGCATCTTCTTCAAATCGATTTTTCCCGAAACAGCAGGATCCGTCACTTTCAGGTGCTCCTGTCGGATCGACTCCAGCCGGCGCTGGTTGCGCGGCGAGGTGATGCAGACCTGGAGGAACTGCCGGCGCTCGAACGTGTAGCCGAAACGCTTCACGGACACCCGGTCAGACTTCTCCGCCAGATAGTCCACATAGCGGGTGACATCGCCCCAGTCAGCCATGCGTTCATCGAGTTCGAAACCCAGAAAGGCCTGCGGTGGCAGGATATCCGGACGGTACTGCGTGCCCTGCACAGGCAGATAGTACTCCACGGAAGAAGCGGGGGAAGGAGTTTCGGCCTTGCGTCCGGGCTGGGCGGCCGACTCGGGAGCCGGAAGCAACAGCAAAAAAGCCGCTGCCAGAAAGAGCAGATGACGGAACGATATCATAAGGAAAGGGTTTGTCGGATACGGCGGCCGTTCGGCAGCAGGTTGTTGGTGCGGGAGCCGAGATTCTTGACGAAACCCAGGCCCAGCCCCTCATA
>JAFZAF010000202.1 GCA_017548335.1 Bacteroidales bacterium
ACCAGCGGGAAGGTATGGCCGTCGATATCGATCGTCTCCTTCGTGTTGACGCAGGAGCGGGTGATGAAGACGTGCTCATTGGACATATCCTTGAATGCTACAAGACGGTAGGATTCGGGATGGATTCCTTTTTTCATTTGCGTATCGTATTTGTATGGTTTTCCAAACGGACGGCAAAAGTAGGAATTATTTGTGGATCTGCAAAATTATTTTACCAAATTGAAGCCTGCGTACATCTTGTCGTACTGGTTGAGCAGGTCGTTGATGGTCTGCAGGGTGGAGTTCTTGTAGACCGAGGTGACCGACTTGACGATGCGCATCATGGTGGTCACGTCGAAGAGCAGTTCCATCTTGTTGTTCTTGACGGCGATATAGCCCTTGACATTGATGAACTTGGCCATTTTCATGCTGATCGTGGCGTTTTCCTTGTCAAGCGTCCAGGTGCCCGGGAAGGTTTTGGAGCCGTATTGCATGGCCATCGTGCCGTCTTCGTTGAAGGTGAAACCGAAGAGGCCTTCGGTGATGCCGACTCTCTTCAGATAGCCGTCGAGTTTGTTCTCGAGGGTGGATTTGGCGGCTGCACCGGCGATGTTCGACAGGACGTTGTCATCGGATTTGAAGCTGATGGCGCTTCCCGTATAGTTCCAGGTTCCGGCGATCGTGGCAGGGGAGAGTTCGCTCTTGCCGGAGATCAGGTCGGTGATGCTGGTGACGATGTCACCCGCATTGACGTCTTTGGCCTTTTGTCCGATCTTGTTCAGGATGCTGCCGAGGGTGCTTTGGGCGGAAGCCGAGAAAGTCATCATCAGGATGGCTGCGGTAATCAAAACGATTCTTTTCATGGGTAGCTATTTTTTGTGTTTGTATCCTGCTTGATTTTTTTAACTTTGCAAGTTAGTAAAAAAACACAAGAAATTGTGTAAATCTCTCAAAATATGACTTTGATTAAATCCATTTCCGGCATTCGGGGCACCATCGGCGGCACCATCGGCGACGCGCTGACCCCCATCGACATCGTCAAGTTCACGGCAGCCTATGCGCGGCAGCTGAAAATGAAGTTCCCCGGCAGGGAACGCTACAAGGTCGTCGTCGGACGAGATGCCCGCATCTCCGGCGAGATGGTCGACAGCATCGTATCGGGCACGCTGCTGGCCTGCGGCATCGACGTGGTCAACGCCGGACTGGCCTCCACGCCGACGACGGAGATGGCTGTCCGCTTCGAACACGCCGACGGGGGTATCATCCTCACTGCTTCGCACAATCCCAAACAGTGGAACGCCCTCAAGCTTCTCAACGAAAAGGGCGAGTTCCTTACGGATGCCGAAGGGAAGGCGCTCCAGCAGGTGGCGGAAGCCGAGGACTTCGAGTTTCTGGATGTGGACCGCATCGGAACGCTGGTCCGCAAGGATTTCACGCAGGCGCACATCGACGCGGTGAAAAACTATCCGCTTGTCGATCTGGAAGCCATCCGAGGCGCGCATTTCAAAGTGGTGCTCGACGCCATCAACTCCGTGGGCGGTATCTGCATGCCGGCGCTTTTCGAGCAGTTGGGCGTGGAATGCATTACTATCAACGGTGAACCGACCGGTCGCTTTGCGCACAATCCTGAGCCGCTGCCCGCCAACCTGGTCGGGCTGTCCGAGGCGGTTGTGCGGGAGAAGGCCGACCTGGGCGTTTCCGTCGATCCCGATGTGGACCGGCTGGCCTTCATCTGTGAAGACGGCGTGGCCTTCGGTGAAGAATACACCCTTGTGGCGGTAGCGGATTATGTGCTGTCCGTAAAGAAGGGCCCGACGGTTTCGAACATCTCGTCCTCACGCGCCCTGCGCGATGTGACCGAGGCGCATGGCTGCAAGTACTACAGCTGCAAGGTGGGGGAGGTGAACGCCTCTACGATGATGCAGGAAGTCGGAGCCGTGATCGGTGGCGAAGGGAACGGCGGCGTCATCGTGCCCGACCTGCATTACGGCCGCGACGCGCTCATCGGCACGGCGCTCTTCCTGAGCAATCTGGCGCACAAGAAGCTTTCCGCTACGGCCCTGCGGGCGACGTATCCCGATTATTTCGTATCGAAGAACCGCATCGAAATGAGCGATCCTGCCCAGATCGAGGCTGCGCTCGACGCGGTGGAGAAGCACTTTGCAGGTGCCGTCGTGAACAAACTTGACGGCCTGCGCATCGATTTCGAGGCCGAACGCAAGTGGTTCGTCCTGCGCAAATCAAATACGGAACCCATCATCCGCATCTACGCCGAGGCCCCGACCGAGGCAGTCGCCGACGCACTCGCGCAGGAAGTGATCAAGGTGATCGAAGGGTAAGATGCCCGGCTTGACGTTATTCTGATACGATACCCAGTTCAAGCCACTGGTCGAGGAGGGCCTGCACGTCGGTGCGGGCCCTTTCCGTTGTGACTTCATAAACTTCACAAAGCGCCTCGGTCAGCGAGTCCACGCTGAATTCTCCCTGTGCTTCGGCTTGTTCCCAAAGCCAGGCGGCCGTCGTGTTGAGGCTGATGAGCTTGCCGAAATCGATGGCGCCCAGGCCTTCTCCTACAATTACTTTCTCGCCGCACACCTCGCGCAGCACGAATCCTTCTTTGATTTTCATTGTATCGGGATGTTTCTGAAGATGGTTCGGTTATAAATAGCCAGCAGTAATCGCCGGACCGGCAGCAGGCGCCGCCAAAGGCGGGCTCGTCGCTGCGCCTTCGGCGTGTCGAGCCGCCTGTGCTTCCCGTTGGCGGCGACAATCTCGTCGGTGCGCGCCAGGACATCTTCCGGGCGGCAGGTCTCCTGCCCCCGATAGTTACCGTCGCCCATCAGCACGACCTTGTCGGGTGAGACTTCCACAACGCGGTGCAGGACATAGCGTCGGCCGTCGACCCGCGCGAGCACCACGTCGCCCGGTCTGACGTCGCCCGGCCGGGTCAACACCGCACTTTCCACGCCGCCCAGGATAAAGGGGAGCATGCTGCGTCCCTTCACCAGCAGCGTTACCGCCATGCCTTCGTCCACCAGGCGGACGGCTTCGCAGATAATCTGTTCGTCGCTTACCTTGCCCATGGTCAGTCGGGGGTGATGGTTTCCGCACAAAGACGGGCAGCCGCTTCGTCGGGTAGACAATCCAGGTGCCAGACCGGTACGGAGGAGGCCAGTTTGTTTTCAGTCTGGTGCAATCCGTCGGCGATGCGGCGGTCCCAGCGTTTTCCCGAGATGCTCGGGACGAGAACCGCATAGGCCTCAATGCCGTGCAGCCGGCGGATCTTGTTGTAAGGTGCCTGTGTCAACTGGACGAAGCCGCCGAGTGGCAGGCACAAATTCCGGTAACAAGGCGTTTTTCCGCTCCAGGGCGATCCGTACACATGAACGGAGCCGTCGGCTTCTACGCGCACGACCGGATTGTCGTCGTTGACCAGTTCCGATCCGGGAATGTGCTTGAGCCAAAGGCGTGCATGGGTACTTTTCCCGGTTCCGCTCTTGCCGAGGAACAGGTAGCCGCGCCCTCCGTTTCCGATGACGGCCGCATGGAAAAGGGCTGTTTGAAGAGTGGCGGTGCGCATGGCAAACAGAACCATCAAGGCATTGTTCACCGCGAAGTCGGCATGGGAGCCGATAGCAAGGGTTGCCCGGTTGAATCCGGGCGCGGCCCACATCTGGCCGCACAACGCTCCCCACAAACTGAATTCGAACCAGGAGGCGCCGTCGGGTGCCCGGCAGACGCGGATCTGGGAGCCGTCATCATCTTGCAGGAATTCTTCTGTGAGATCCTCGGGAACCGGCAAGTCTCCGTCCGGTACGACGGTCAGACGGAATACCGGCGGCTGCATCACATCGGTGGGGACGGCGAACGGCTCATAGTGTGCCAGCAAAGGAGTAACATTCAAACCATCTGCCGCTTGGACGGCAAAACGGTGGCCCGCTACACAAAACGTCTGTTCGTTCTGGTCAGCTTCGATAAGCGCCAGGAGTCTGTCGATTGCCTCTTCCTGTGGGATGTAGCGCAGCACGGGCTCTTTGCCGCGATAGAGCGTCACATGACCGCGGCCTTCGCCGACATAGCCGTAGTCGGCATCGGCCATCTCGCCCGGTCCGTTTACCACGCAGCCCATCACGGCGATCTTGATGCCGGGGGCCAGATGTGCCGTGCGCCGTTTCACTTCGTTGAAAGTCGACTCCAGGTCGTACAAGGTGCGTCCGCACCCCGGGCAGGCTATGTATTCCGGGGCGGTGAACCGTCGCCGGCAGGCTTGCAGCAGCAGATTCCGGAAATGTTCTTCTTCGGCCTCGCCGACCGGCTTCCCCCCGATCGTGGAACCCGTCAGGGAAAAGTCGTCGATTTTCTTGTCGAGCAAGGAAGGTCCCCAGAGGCAGGAGGCCTTGATGATAAAGTCATTCCAGTCGGCAGCCTCCACGCAAGTCCGGCCTCCGTGCGGGGAATACCCCGCGGCGATGGCCGCCACGATCTGTTCACCAGCCGGAATCTCATTCACCGGATTTTCCGTGAGCGAAACACGGATGGTGTCGCCAATCCCTTCCCCCAACAAGGTGCCGATACCGACGGCCGACTTGATGCGCCCTTCTTCGCCGCCGCCCGCCTCGGTCACACCGAGGTGCAGCGGGAAGCGGCAGCCCAGTTCTTCGCGCATGGCGGCGTCGAGCAGCCGGTAAGCCTCGACCATCACGAGCGGGTTGCTGGCCTTGAGCGAGACCACTACCTTTTCAAAATCCGCATCCAGGCACATCCGCAGCCACTCCATCACAGCCTCCTTCATGGCCAGCGGCGTGTTGCCGTAACGCTGCGTGATGCGTTCGCCCAGCGAGCCGTGATTGAGGCCGATGCGGAGGGTCGTCCCGTATTGCTTGCTCAGTTCGATCAGTTCCCGGAACTTGGCACAGGCTACTTCGTGCTCTTTGGCGAAGTTGCCGGGATTGATACGGACCTTGTCGGCGACGGAGGCCGCTGCAAGGGCTGCGTCGGCCAGGAAATGGATGTCAGCCACGAGGGGCGTCAGGATACCTTCAGCCCGAAGCCGTTCCTTGATGATCCGCAGCGACTCCACCTGCTTGAGGCCCTGGGTGGTCAGCCGGATCAGGCCGGCGCCGGCAGCGGCCATGGCCCGGCACTGGGCAAGGGAACCCTCGATGTCGTCGGTCGAGGTGTTGCACATGGTCTGGACGATGACAGGTGCGCCGTTCCCGATAGGCAGGCGGCCGGCGATGTCGAAGGAAATGTTTCGGACTACCATAGGTGGAAATGGAGGGAGGCACTCAGCATGATATTCTGCGGATAGGTGTACATCCAATAGATATCGCTGTATTTGTTGGTGTGGTACATACTGGCGAAGGCATACTTGTAGTTGCCTTCCACATGGAGCTCAAAGGGCTTGAAAACCACGGCGAGGCCGAGCCCGCCGATAAGGCCGTAGTCCACGCGCTGGTCGTATTGGTCGAAACCGTCGGTCTTGTCGGTGGAGAGACGGTAGCCGCCGTACGTTCCGAGGTTGACGAGGAGCCGGAAGATCGAGAAATCGATCTTGAACTGGGAAATCAGCGGGATTTCGAGGATCTCGCAGGTCTCTCCGTAGCCTTCCGTCGCGGAGGTGTAGCCTTCGTAGCCGTGTCTTGCGCCGAACTGCAGGCCGAAGTTGAACAACTGGTCCCAGAGTGCGTGGTAGTAGGTATAGTAGACTCCGATGTTGTTGTAGGTCAGGATCCGTTCCTGTCCGATTTTAGGGGAAGAGGTGACGCCGCTCCAGGTGACTCCATAGGAGACGCCGATCATGTGGATGCTCTTGAACTTGTCCGGGTGGGCGATGGTGTCGAGCTGGGAGAAGTCGTCGGGCATGTCGAAGATGAAGATGTCATCCTGTCCGAAGGCGGGCAGGAACAGGAAGGCGGCCAGCAGGGAGAGAAGCAGTCTTTTCATCGGAACATCTCCTTCAAGTCAATGGTCTGTTCGATCTCGGCCGATTCAAGGATTTCCAGTACTTTGTTGCCGGGGGAACTCTCGTAAAAGCGCACGGTTTCGGGCTGTTTGCGGGCAAGTAGGTTGCCGGTGTCGATCAGGCCGTTCCGGTTTTGGTCGCAAGTGATCCGGATCATGTATTTTCCGGCCTTCAGATACGGGAAGCTGAGTTTTTCGGGCTGGTCCACATGATAGGTCCGGAAGACTTTGGATCCTTTCTCGTCGGTCAATTCCACGATGTAACGCTCATCCACGCCGGTCAGGTCGAGCTCCAGCAGGCTCAGGTTCTCGGCCTGGGGAATCTTGAACTTGGACGTTGCCGCCGCGTTGGGAAGCCGGTCCAGGTTGACGAATGCCCCTTGCGCAATCTTCAGTTCGTATTCGTATCCTTTGATGAGTTGTTCTGTGGGGGTGATGATATACCTTCGCAGCTCGGCGGTATCTTGCCGGAAAGAGAATGTTTTCTCGGCTTTCTGACCTTTCGGGTTGGTTTCCCAGAGTTGGAGGGAGTCGCGCAGGATGCGGATGATGGGCAGGGTCGATTCAATCCGGACGCCCAGCTGTTCAACGGTTTCGTCCTGTGCCTGGATCTGGAGCAGGAAAACCGTATCGGGACCGCTTGCCTTCTGCTCTCCTTGCGGCGGGCCCGGGGTTCCCGATTCGGGGGCAGCGACGGCGAGGGAGAGCTGTTCATCCACCGGGGCAAGAACGCCCGTAGAATCGGTCTTCATGTAAGTGAAGCGTACAAGCAGGCTGTCGTCGAGCCGGTAGTCGGTGTTGATCCAAAAATCGATGCTGTCGCGCGTGGCGTTGTATTGGAGAATTACGGAGGAGTCGGGGATCCCCACGAATTCCATCCGCTCAATCTGGACATCCGCTGCACTGAACTTCAGGAAGCCCTGCCGCTCGCTGACGCGCCCGCTGTTCTGGAGATACTGGACGGTCTGTAGTTCCTTGAATGTCAGCAGCGTGACCATCGGAACGCGCAGGGAGCACAGCAGCGTGTCCTTCATGTTGAAGGGGCGGAGTTCGTAGATGGTGTCGGCAAGTGCGTTGACCGGCCGGTACGTCGTGTCGAGGAATCCTACTTCGTCCTCATCGGGATTGTATTTGAAATCGGTGTCGGTATCGGTATAGACGTAGACGCTGTAGGTGGTGTCGCGGAGGTTGCGCAGGACAAAGAATCCCCAGTCGTCGGTCTTGACCACGGCATCGGGCAGCGTCTTGAAGCAGGCCGAGTCGGAGGGATCCAGATAGGCGGCCACCAGCATGTTCTTGACCGGGGTGAGGGTCTTGCTGTCCAGGACAGATCCAGTGAAATAGAGGGAGTCGAGGGTCTCGCCGGTCGAGAAGGCGTAGACGATCCGGGGAGCGAGGTTGCCTTCGTTGTTGTCGGCCAGGGCTTGTCCGAAGTCGAGGGTGTAGGTCTGGTCTTCCCGGAGCGTGTCGGGAATCGTGACGACGATGTTCTTGCCCTTGATCTTTGTGGTGGGTTTATGGCGTGTGGGCGGCGAGAGCAGGATGTCACCGGGCGTTTTGATGACGGTATACTCGTTGAACAGCAGGGTGACCTTTCCTTCGGTCTGCGGGAAACCGGTTTGTCCCGGGCCCGGGGTAATCTTGAGCAGCACGGGCGGAATCGTGTCTTTCGGGCCGCCGCTCGGAGCGGTGGTGGTGTTGGCGCAGGAGTGGCTGAAGCAGCAGCAGGCGACGAACAGGGCCAGCAGGAGGACCGTAACGGTAATTCGTTTCATGGCTCAGTTGATTTCTACTCGTTTGACCCGTTCGATGCCCTTGACTTTCGAGATGGCCTTGATCAGCTTGTCGAGGTCGTCGGTGTTGTGCACATAAAGATCGATGAAGCCCTCGAAGATTTCGTCGTGGGTCTCGATGTGCAGTTTTCGCATGTTTACGCCCAATACCAGCGAGATGACGCGGGTAAGGTCGCTCAGGACGCCGATGCGGTCGATTCCTTCCAGCGAAATCCTTGCCAGATATGACATCATGAAATGTTTGCTCCATTTGGCCGAAACGATGCGGTGCCCTTCTTTCGAAGCCAGGTTGCCGGCTACGGGGCAGCTCTTCTTGTGGATGGTTACCGTTCCGTCGTCTTCGATGAAGGCGACGACGCTGTCGCCGGGGATCGGCGAACAACATTCCGCGATGTTGAAAGAGATGGTTCCCTGGTCGATGTCTTCCTGCAGCAGGAACTCGTTCTTCTGGTTGATCGTGCCGTTGCGGAGCGGGCTGAGCAGCTTGACGCCCCACATCTGGACGCTGCGGCGTTCGGCGTTGGTCCTCAGCGCCTTGTCCAGATCGCTAAGGTCGATCACGCCGACCCCGATCCGGTTGTATAGCTCGTCTTTTCCGCTGGAAACTTTGTAATAGTCGATCAGTTTCTTGATGACGCGGCTGCGCTCGGAGATGCCCCGTTCGTCGAGCTTTCGGTCGAGAATCTCCATGCCTTCCTTGATGCTGTTCTTCTTGTCGGACTTGAGGTAGTCCATCACGAGGTTCTTGGCGCGGCTGGTCTGGAGAAAATCGAGCCATTCCCGCTTGGGCCGGCCACTCTCAGAAGTGATGATCTCGACCTGGTCGCCGTTGGTCAGGGGCTGGGACAGGGGCACGAGCCGCTGGTTCACCTTGGCGGCGATGGCGTGGTTGCCTACTTCGGAGTGGATGCCGTAAGCGAAGTCGAGGGCTGTCGAGCCTTTGGCCAGGCTCTTCGACTCGCCTTTCGGCGTGAAGACGTAGATCGACGTGGTGACCATTTCCTGATGGAATTCGTCGAGGAACTGCATGGCGTCGATGCTGGGGTTCTCGAGGATTTCCCGGACCTGCTGGAGCCAGTGCTCGATCTCGTTATTGCCGCTGCCTCCTTCGGCGTCCTTGTAGAGCCAGTGGGCGGCGATGCCCCGTTCCGCAATGGCGTTCATCCGTTCGGAACGGATCTGCACCTCGACCCAGCTTCCGCCGTTGCTCATGACGGTCAGGTGCAGGGCCTCGTAGCCATTGCCCTTGGGCTTGTCCACCCAGTCGCGGGTCCGGTCGGGCTTGTATTTGTAGATGCCGGTGATCATGGAGAAGATGTACCAGCACTGCTCGCGTTCGGTAAAGCCGGGCCGCGACTCGAAGATGATGCGGATGGCGTAGATGTCGTAGATCTGTTCGAACGGAATGTTCTTGGCCGTCATCTTCTTCCAGATGGAATAGGGGGTCTTGAGGCGCTTGAGGATGGTGTACTTGTACCCGGCCTTGTCGAGTTCCTTCCGGATTGGCTCGATGAAGTTGTCGATCAGCGAGCCGCGTTCTTCCATGATCTTGCCCAGTTGCTGCTCGATGGAGGCGTAGGCGGCCGGCTCACGGTACTTGAGCCAGATGTTCTCCATCTCCGACTTGATGCTGTAAAGACCGAGCCGGTGCGCGAGCGGGATGAAGAGGAACATGGTTTCGCTGAGGATCTTGTCGCGCTTGTATTCGGGCATGAACTGGATGGTGCGCACATTGTGGAGCCGGTCGGCCAGCTTGATGAGCACGATGCGCACGTCATCGTTGAGGGTGACCAGGATCCGGCGGAAGTTCTCTGCCTGGAGGCTGACGCGGTTGGCCTGGTTCTTATTCTTGTTGTCGTTGTCCAACGCGGTCTTGATCTTGGTCAGGCCGTCTACGAGCGAGGCGATCTTGTCGCCGAAAAGCCGCTGGATGTCCTCGACCGTGAAATCGGTGTCCTCCACCACATCGTGCAGCAGGGCGGCGCAGATCGACTTGCAGCCCAGCCCGATTTCGTCGACGACGATCTTGGCCACGGCGATCGGATGCAGGATATAGGGCTCGCCGGAGCGGCGCCGGACGCCCTTGTGGGCCTCGTTGGCGAATTCGAACGCCTTGAGGACCAGCTGGAATTGTTCGTCGTCGGCGCAGCGCCGCCGGCTGGATTCCCGCAATCCGGCAAATTCCCGTTCAATCAGTTTATTGTCTTCTTCTGTAAACATAGTAACCATGTTTTCGTTCATTGAGCCCGCGTTCCTCGGCTTCCCGGTAGTCCACAAGGGTATAGCCCCGCGTCAGCTCCGCGCCGAACAGGATGACCTGCCAGCAAAGGTTGAGCCAGATCAGGAACAGGGGGATGAAGGCCAGCGCTCCGTACACGGCGCCGAGTCGGGTCACCATCAACTGGGTGCCCATGTAGAGATATTGGATGGCCACGAAGCCCACGCCGACGATCAGGGCGGCTTTGAGCGCTGAACCATAGCGGACTTTCGCGTGGGGGATGAACTTGTACATCACGGAGAGTGCCAGCACTACGATGCCATAGAACGCCAGCCAGAACATGTTGGTCGTGATGAAACTGAAAAAGCCCAGATGTCCTTTCAGCAACCCGATGAAACGCGCGTACCAGGCCCAGCCGGAAAAGAGCAGCAGCAGGACGAAAGGCGTGACGAACATGATGGCGAAATAGACGGCGGCCCGTTTCCACAGTTTCCGCGACTCCTTGACTTCCCAGATGCGGTTGAACGCAAGCTCGACATTGATCATCAGCCAGACGATGGTCCAGACGAAGCTCAGGAAGGAAATCCAGCCGAACACCCCGCTTTCCGTGGCTTTGACGATGTTCAGCGCGTAGTCCATGATGACGTGGATGAGCTGCGTACTGGTAGGGAACGATTTCATCAGGGTGTCGGAGAGCAGGCGGTCAAGGCCGAAACCGTGCGAGATGAAGAGAATGACGGCGATCATCGGGATGAAGGCCATCATGGTAAACTGGCTCAGGGCGACGGCCTCCCGGCCGACGCGTTCGTTGGCGAATCCCTTGGCGGTCAGGAGGAAAGCCTGAATGCTCCGGAACAGGCGCTTCCGGGCGTTGCTCAATTCACTGAAATCGAGCACCCAGATGTCCCGCGTCAGGAACTTGATGAGACGCCGGATGAAATCTTTGATTCTGGCCAGGAACAGTCGCATCGCTTACTCTTTTCCGATCAGGTGGTTGAACGCTGTTTCGGAGAGGATGGGAATGCCCAGTTTCTCCGCTTTTTTCAGTTTTTCGGGTCCGGCCTTCTCTCCGGCCAGGAGCCAGGCCGTTTTCCCGCTCACCGAGCCGGCATTCTTGCCGCCGTGGGCCTCGATGAGTTCCTTCATCGCTTCCCGGGAGATGGAAAAGTTGCCCGAGATGACGATGGTCTTGCCGGCCAGGGTTTCGGAGAGGCGCTGGCGGGCGTCGTCGGCAACGGACATCTGCAGACCGGCTTCGCGCAGGCGGCGGACCGTTTCCCGACCCGCATCCGACGTGAACCAGGCTTGGATCGAATCGGCGACAATGCCGCCGATGTCCTCGACCTGGATCAGCTCTTCGCGCGTGGCGGCCGCCAGGGCGTCGATGGAACCGAAGTGGCGGGCCAGCGTTTTGGCGGTCTGTTCGCCGACGTGCCGGATGCCCAGGGCATAGAGGACCCGTTCGAACGGTACTTTCCGGCTGGCTTCCAGGCTGGCCAGGAAGTTGTCGGCCGACTTTTCCTGCCAGCCTTCCAGTGAGACGAGCTGCTCGCGGGTCAGCGTGTAGAGATCGGGCAGGGTGTGGATGAAGCCCTTGTTGTAGAGCGCTTCGACGGTGGCATCGCCGGCCAGGATATCCATGGCTTTGCGGCCGGCGAAATGGATGAAGCGGCCCTTGATCTGGACGGGGCAGGACTCTCGGTTGGGGCAGTAGTGCCGGGCTTCGTCTTCGTCACGGACCAGCGGCGTGCCGCAATCGGGGCAGCAGACGGGGAATTCCGGCCGCAGGGCGTCTTCGGGACGTTTGGACAGTTCGACTCCCGTGATTTTCGGGATGATTTCGCCTCCCTTCTCCACATAGACATAGTCGCCGATATGGATGTCGAGCAGGTCCATCTGGTCTTTGTTGTGGAGCGATGCGCGCTTGACCACGGTCCCCGACAGAAGGACGGGTTCAAGGTTGGCCACGGGCGTGACGGCGCCGGTACGGCCTACCTGGTAGTCGACCGAAAGCAGGGGTGTGAGCGCCTGCTCGGGCTTGAATTTCCATGCCGTGGCCCAGCGGGGTGACTTGGCCGTAAATCCGAGCTGCCGCTGCAAGTCAAGTTCGTTGACCTTGATGACAATGCCGTCGGTGGCAAAAGGAAGCGTCTTGCGCCGCGTGTCCCAGGCGTCGATATAGGCGACGGCCTCGTCGATGTTCGCGGCGTGACGGCTGTATTCAGAAACAGGAAGCCCCCAGCTGCGTGCGGCTTCGAGGGCTTCGATATGGGTCTTGAAAGGAAGATTTTCTCCGAGGACATGGTACAGCACGCAGTCGAGGCCGCGGGTGCGCATTTCGGCAGGGTTCTGGAGCTTGAGGCTGCCGGAGGCGGCGTTGCGCGGATTGGCAAAGGGTTCCAGCTCTGCTTCGGCCCGCTCGGTGTTGAGGCGGTCGAACGCCGCGAAAGGCATGTAAATTTCCCCGCGGATTTCAAATTCCTCCGGGATTCCTTCTCCGTGCAGTACGCGGGGGATTGCGGGGATGTTCACCACGTTGCGGGTGACATCGTCGCCTTTTGCCCCGTCACCGCGGGTGAGGGCGCGCAGAAGCCGGCCCTGCCGATAGGTCAGGCAGATGGCCGTGCCGTCGAACTTGAGTTCGCAGGAGAAGGAGTAGGGTGCGTCCGTGGCTTTGCGGATGCGGTTGTCGAACTCGTAGAGTTCCTCTTTCGCGTAGGTGTTGCCCAGCGAAAGCATCGGGTACCGGTGGGGGACTTGGGCAAAGTCGCTGCCGGCTTGGCCGGACAGGTCGCTGCCGACGTGCCGGGTGGGGCTGTCTTCGGTGGCAAATTCGGGAAACATGTGCTCCAGGCCCTGTAACTCGCTCATCAGCAGATCAAACTCGAAGTCCGAAATGGCCGGTTCATTGCGGACGTAGTAGTTGTAGTTCTGCTGTTCGAGTTCCTTTTTCAGAAAATCAATCCTTTCCTTGGCCGCTGCTTTGCTGATCTTTGCCATATTTATCCAATAAACTACAAAAATAACGATATTTTGTCAAAAAGTGATAACTTTGCATGGCCATTTATGAAACGAAACAAACGTCATAGTATGAAAGAATCTATCCTTATTCTGGCGGGCGGCGGCCCGGCTCCCGGCATCAACACCGTGGAGGGAACGATCGCGAAGGCATTTATGGCAGAAGGCTACCGGGTGCTCGGCCTGCACGGCGGCTACTCCGGCATTTTCTCCGCTTCCCCAAACTTCATCGAATTTAATTTCGCCCTGGCTGACGCCATCTTCAACCGTGGAGGTTCCTACCTGCAGATGAGCCGTTACAAGCCGTCCCAGGAAGATTTCGACCGCTATTTCAACCTGAAATTCTTCCAGGAAAACAACATCCGGCTGCTGGTGACCATCGGCGGCGACGACACCGCTTCGACGGCCAACCGCATCGGCAAGTTCCTGCGGGAGAAGAAATATCCCGTCCAGAACATCCACGTGCCCAAGACCATCGACAACGACCTTCCGCTGCCGATGAACGCCCCGACCTTCGGCTACAATTCCGCCAAGGCGGAGGGTACCCGTATCGCGACGACCGTCTATGAAGATGCCCGCACCTCAGGCAACTGGTTTATCGTTTCGGCCATGGGTCGCAGCGCAGGCCACCTGGCCATGGGTATCGGCGCCTCCTGCCACTACCCGATGATCATCATCCCCGAGATGTTCAACAAGACTGAGATTACGGTCGACAAGATCCTCCGCCTCTCGATCAGCGCCATCATCAAACGCCGTCTGCGCGGCATCGCCTACGGCGGTATCATCGTTTCCGAAGGCGTGTTCCACATGCTCAGCGACGAGCAGCTCAAGGAAACGGGCATCAAGTTCACCTACGACGACCACGGCCATCCGGAACTCGGCAAGATCTCCAAAGCCCAGCTCTTCAACGATATGCTCGAGATCAAGCTCAAGGAGCTCGGCCTGAAGGTCAAGACCCGCCCGGTGGAGATCGGCTACGACATCCGCTGCCAGCAGCCCATCGCCTACGACCTGTTCTATTGTTCGCAGCTCGGTGCCGGTGTATATGAGCTTTTCCAGAAAGGCGAGACCGGCTGCATGGTGTTCGTCGACCAGATCGGCACCATCCGTCCGCTCTATCTCGAAGAACTGCAGGATCCCGAGACGGGCAAGATTCCGCCGCGCCTCGTGGACATCGACGGCGACCAGGCCCAGGTGGTGTACAAGCACCTGCTGAACTACATCACCCCGCGCGACTACGAAGGTGCCCGCCAGTATGTCCCCAACCCGGAGGACTACGACTTCTACAAGATCCTGAACTGGGAGAGATAGGGTGATTATTTACCAACTGTTGCTTAGAGCCTTCGGGAACCGGCCTTGTGTCCCCGGAGGCTCTTATGCGCAGAACGGGTCGGGTAAGTTCAACGACATCACCGACGAGGTGCTGCTGAAGTTCAAGAAACTGTCGGTCGGCGCCGTCTGGTATACGGGCGTGATCTCCCACGCCACCCGCACCCACTTCCGGACACTGCCGGACTGTGATCCTTCGCTCGTCAAGGGAGAGGCCGGCTCGCCCTACGCCATCCGTAACTGGTTCGACGTCGATCCGGCCCTGGCCGTCAATCTCGACAACCGGATGGCTGAGTTCGAGGCGTTGGTGCAACGGACGCACCGTGCCGGGATGAAAGTCATCATCGACTTCGTCCCGAACCACGTTTACCGCGAATACCACGGCTATTTCACCCGCGAGAATTTCTATCCGCTCGACGGCCCGTTGCATCTGCCGGAATCGCTCCGCAGCAACTATGTGGAGAATCCGGCGCTGGCCACGGGCAACGACGTGTTCCATGCCTGGCCGTCATTGAACGACTGGTACGACACGGTCAAGCTCAATTACAACCATCGCAGCACCTGGAGCAAGATGCTTGCGGTGCTCAAGTTCTGGGCCGACAAGGGCGTTGACGGCTTCCGCTGCGACATGGTGGAACTCGTGCCGGCGGCCTTTTTTGACTGGGCTTTCCGCGCGCTGCGAACTGACCATCCCGACCTGTTCTTCATTGCCGAAGTATATGGGAAGGAGAACTACCGCAAGTATGCCGATGCCGGTTTCGACCTGCTCTATGACAAATCCGGTTTCTATGACGCCTTGCGCGGGATCATCCGGGGTGAGCGGCCCGCGTCTTCGCTGACGCAGGAGTGGCAGTTCCAGGGTGATCTGCAACCCCGGATGCTCCGTTTCCTGGAAAACCACGACGAACAGCGGCTGGCGTGCGACTGGATCGCGCGCAGCGGCCGTGGCGGCCTGGCGGCTTTCGCCGTGGCGCTGCTCTTCAACACGGCGTCGTTCATGCTCTATTTCGGACAGGAGTTCGGGGAGCAGGGGATGGAAATCGAAGGCTTCAGCCGGCGTGACGGGCGCACGTCCATCTTCGATTATTGCTGTGTGCCGTCGGTGTCCCGCTGGTTGTCCGATAAGCTGACGATTGAAGAAGGCATCGTGTACAAAGAGTATTGCCGCCTGCTGCGCATCGCCACTGCCGACGCCATCTTTTCCAAAGGAGGCACCTTCGACCTGATGTATGTCAATCCGACCTCCGACCATTTCGACGCGACCTGCCAGTTCGCCTGGATGCGCGGCTACGCCGGCAGCGCCATGGCCATCGTCGCCAATTTCGCAGACCACCCCGTTGACGTCGACGTCTTCATCCCGAAAGAGGCTTTCGAATACTTCGGAATGCCGCTTCCCCCGTCATGTCCGGCCCCGACCGGGCATCTTGTCCATTTCCACGTCGGCGCCCACGACTACACCCGCATCGACGTGTCGCGGTAATAAAGATTCCGAAAGTTTTTGTTATATTTGTAATTCTGAGCGAACGTGTGCAGCAAGACGCTCAGAACGAAGGATAAAACGACTGAAATATATGAAACGTACCATTCTCATCACCGGCGGAGCCGGATTCATCGGATCGCACGTAGTGCGGCTGTTCGTCAACAAGTATCCGGATTACCGGATCATCAACCTGGACAAACTGACCTATGCCGGCAACCTGGCCAATCTGAAGGACATCGAAGACAAGCCGAACTACCGCTTCGTCAAGATGGACATCTGTGATTTCGACGCTGTCCTGAAGCTGATGCAGGAAGAGCGGGTCGACGGCATCATCCATCTTGCGGCCGAGAGTCATGTTGACCGCTCGATCAAGGATCCGTTTACCTTCGCGAAGACAAACGTGATGGGAACACTGACACTCCTCCAGGCCGCGAAGCTCTGCTGGGAACCGTATGCGTACCGCATGCCTGTTGTTGGAGAGGCCCCTGCACGTAGTTTTTGCGGGGAGGCTGGTGCAGATGGCCGTAGCGGATGCGCAGGGGCCTCTCCAACAACGGAGTGCCGTTTCTATCATATCTCGACTGACGAGGTTTATGGCGCATTGGAGATCACGGATCCCGAGGGCGTGGAGCCGCCGTTCACGACGAAGGCGTCGAGCGGACAGCACCACATGGCTTATGGCACCGCCTTCTTTACAGAAGACCTGAAATACCAGCCTCACAGCCCCTACAGCGCCGCCAAGGCTTCCAGCGACCATTTCGTACGGGCCTACCATGACACCTATGGATTGCCGACGGTGGTGACCAACTGTTCGAACAACTACGGCCC
>JAFZAF010000203.1 GCA_017548335.1 Bacteroidales bacterium
CGTGAGGTTCGAAAGCGGCGCACCGGCCTCGAGCGCCAGGCCCGCGGCCACGTGTGCATCAGCGAAGCGCGTGCCGCCCGTAGAGATGTCCATCATGCCGCCCTTCTTCGCAAATTCGACACAAGTGTCGAAGAGTGGCCGGGTGCGGCTGCAGTGTGTGGGTGAGATGTAGGAAATCAGCGAGGGGTACTGGTCCACGATGCTGTGGAGTACTTCGATCCGGGTCTTCAAGTTGCCCAGATGGATGTGCAGGATGCCGTGTTTGCCCGAGGTGAAGCCGCCGAGGCGCACCTGGTTGACCAGGCGCAGAATCTCTTGTTCCGTAGGGAACGAACAGCGGTCGTCGCTCAAGGCCAGCTTGCAGCCGATCACCTTGTCGATATAGATCAGGTCTTCGGCCACGGAACCCGTGAGCGTCTTCTCGGGCAGCCCGTAGTAACTGGTCAGCATGTAGGCCGACAGGCCTTCCGCATCCAGCGCCTTGACCTTCGCGTAGAGCGTCGAGAGTTCCTTGACGAAGCCGTCGGTTCCCAGCAGGCCCACCACGGTCGTCGTGCCCGTCGCCACCAACTCCGCCTTCGTCACTTCCGGGATGAACGAGGCAAAGCCGAACTGGCCGCCGCCGCCCGTCACATGCACATGCTGGTCGATGAAGCCCGGGCACAGGTAGCGACCTTTCAGGTCGATGATCTTGACCGGGCAGCCGCGCACCGACAGCTTGTCGCCGATGGCCAGGATCTTCCCGGCCGCCGTCAGCACCTGCGTTTCCTGCAGCCGCTCCGGTGCGTATATTTTACAATTCTTGAATAATTCCATCGTTTAAATAAAGAAATGAATGACGGTCAGGCAGATAACGCCGATGATCAGCGGCACCATGTTGCGCTTGGCCAACTCTAAGGGCGAGACGCCCGCAACGCCGCAGATGGCCACGATTACGCCGGCGATCGGCGAGGTGGCGCGGCCCATGCTGGCCGCCAGCTGCATCGGCAGGATCATCTGCACCGCCGGCATGCCGATCTGCGCCGCAATGTCGGGCACCAGTGGTCCGAACGAGAAGAAGGCTGCGTTTCCGCTGCCCATCAGCATCGCCGCGAAGAAGACCACCGCCGTGATGACAATGGAAATCGACACGCCGCCCAGGCCCATACCCGTTGTTCCGGCTACCAGATTGTCGATGAAACCCAGGCTGATCAGACCGCCCGAGAAAATCTCGGCCGCCACGATCAGCGTGATCACTGAGGCGAATACCTTGCCCATCCCTTGCCAGAAGGTCTCGAACAACGGGAAAATCTGCTTCACGCTGCGCTTGTGGATGGCCACGAACACCAGCGAGATCAGGAATGACACGAGCATCGCCACCGTCGTGGAAAGTTCGACATTGAAAATGCCGACATACTCCGAAAAGACCACCAGCAGCAGGATCGGGACCAGCGGCAGGAGGGCGAAAATGCCCGGTACGGCGGGCCGGTCGGCTTCATCCACTTTTTCCGTACTGTAGATCTGCTTGCCGGCCGCCACGTCGCGGCGGTCACACCAGCGGTTGTAGAAGTAGAACACCAGCATCAGGATTACCGTGGTCGGAATCACGTTGGGCATCTGGAACTTGAGGAAATACTCCACCGGACTGAGCCCGACCAGCGACGAGGCGGCCGCCGTGTTGGCGGAGCCAGGGCCCTGGTCGAAAAGCGTGGCTGCCGAGATGACGGTCAGCGCCGTCATCTTGCTCACGCCCAGATTGATCAAGATGGGATAGAGCGTCGCCACCAGCAAGAGGCCGACACCGGCCGCCGAAGGCGTAGTGATGAACAGCAGCTGGCCGATGGGGATGGCCAGCGCTGCGGCCAGGTACGGACACTTCTTCAGGAAGCCCAGCGGCTTGATGGCCAGCCAGACCAGCATGTTGGTCGCCTGAATCTTGTTCATGAACGCCACGTAGCCGCCGATGACCATGATCATCAGGCCGGCCCGTCCGAAGTTCGAGATGAACTTTTCCTCGGCAAACCGGAATACGTCGAACACACCGGACCCGGTGGTCTTGGCTACGTCGGCCGGATGGAGTCCGACGACCGCGGCCAAGGCCACCATAAACAGTCCGGAGATCAGCAGAACGCCTTGCGGATTGTATTTCCTGTACAGCAGCACCGCCGTCAGGGCGATGACCGCCACACAAACGAGAAAATAAAGGAGTCCCATAGCGTTTTGCCCCTGCGGATTAATAGCCCGGATTCTGCTCGATCTTTCTGCCCGTGTTGGAGTTGATGAATTCCTGCGGAAGCGGGAACAGGACCGGCGTCACGTCGTCGTGCATGCCGCGCACCTCACGGCCGGCGACCTCGTTGTGGGCGCGGACCCGGCTCTTGAAGATATTGCTGGCCAGGCGCTCGTCGCCGCCGTTCTCCTGGCTGAGACGGATCAGCGTCTCGCGGCGCTGCTCTTCCGTGATCAGCTCGCGGCTGCGCTCGTCGAGGATGAAATCGATCGACACCACGCTGGCGGGGATTTCCGAGCAGTTGGCGCGGCGGCGGACCTTGTTGATCCACTCGGCGGCACCGGCGGCATCGTTCAGCTTATACAATGCCTCTGCATAGAGCAGATACGTTTCCGCCAGGCGCAGGTACACCATGTTGTTGAACTGGTTGTCGGCATTGGCCTTCTCGAAAACCGGGTTGACATACTGCCACTTCCGCGTGGAAGGCAGGTTGTACTGCTTGATGGTCGGGTCGTTGTCGTTGCTCATGGCCGCGTTGGTCTTGAGGTTGATGAAGTTGGGCACTTCGTACTGCTCGCCGTTGTCGTCGAGGAAGTACACGTGCCAGATCATCGAATTCTCGTCGTAGCGCGTATCGTTGTCTTTCTGGTTGTCGTAGTTCCAGAGCTTGTGGGCGCCCAGGGAGATGGCGCAGCGGCCGGCACCCTTGCCGCCGTTGAGCGACCAGAACAGGACGGGCGTCTGGCCGGGATAGAGGGCGCAGGTGAGTTTCGAGATGGTGGAGTTGTTCGAGTAGTAATTCACCCACATGTTGCGCATGAAGATTACCGTGGAGTTGCCGTAGCTGGTGTTCTCCTCTTCCGTGTTCAGGAAAGCCCAGAGCACTTCGTTGTTGCCGTCGGTGTAGAGCGGCGAGCGGAACACGTCGATGAAGGCGCTGCCCGGATTGTTGGCGTTCTTGCCGAAGCGGCTGGTCATCAGGCTGTAGTTGCCGCCTTCCACCAGAGGCTGCAGCACGCTCTTGGCCTCGGACGGTTTGCCTACGGCCAGGTAGAGCTCGCCGAGATAGTGGCGGGCGATGGCCTGGTTCGGCTTCGTGTTGTTGCCGGCCTGGCGCCAGGGAAGCTTGTCGACGGCAAACTTGAGGTCTTCTTCCATCAGGGCGCGGATCTCGGAGACGGGGTTGCGTTCCCAGTCGACGCGGTAGTTGGCGCCCGTGATTTCGGCGGTGCTGAGGGGCACGGCGCCGAAGGAATAGGTCAGGTGGCGGTAG
>JAFZAF010000204.1 GCA_017548335.1 Bacteroidales bacterium
CCTTGCTTTGATTCCTTGACCGTGGCCTGGGCCGATTCCATCGCCCGGCTGCTGCCCGACACCACCGATATCAAACGCCTGAAACGCAAGTTGAGACGGGAAGAGCGCGACAGCCTCAAGGCCGCGAAGCCACGCGTCATGGAAACCTGGGTCCTGCCCGATTCCCTCTATTACCGCCGCATCCTCGTCTGGACCTCCGAGAAGAAATTCAACGAAATCACGCTGGGCGGGCTCGACACTACCGCCAACAGCAACTACACCGAGTATCCGATGCACCGGAAGGACGTGGGCGCCTCATACCTCGGGCCCATCGGCTCCGCCACCCAGTACTACAACTGGTTCAAGCGTGAGGAAGTCGCCGACGCCCCGATGTTCACGCCCTACATCGGCGATTCGTTCACCGACGAAAACATCCCGCAGTACAACACCAAGACCCCGTATACCGAGCTGGCTTATTGGGGGACACCGTTCGCCACCAAGAAGATGGAAGAGTCGAACCTGCACCTGCTCTCCACCCAGAACATCTCCCCCGCCTTCAACTTCACCCTCGATTACCGGCGTCTCGGTTCGCGCGGCATGCTCGAAAACGAAAGCACCGACCACCGGACCACGACCATCATCGGCAACTACATGGGCAAACGCTACTTCGCGAACTTCGGCACCATCCGCCAGCGGATTGTCCGCTACGAGAACGGCGGCATCCGGGATGCCTTCTGGATCCGCGACACGTCTGTGGAGTCGAAGTCCATCGAGGTCAACCTGACAGACGCCAGCAATACGTATAAACGGCGGCAGTGGTTCATCCACCAGACCCTGGCCGTTCCCATGAACTTCTTCCGCAAGGACCGCGACTCGCTGGCCCTGGGCGAAGGCACCATGGCCCATCTCGGCCACAGCGGCGAGTTCACCACCTATAGCAAGGTGTATACCGACGCAATCGCCACTTCCGACACGTATGGCCGGGCCTTCTACCACGACCAGTTCTACCTGAACGAGACGAGCAGCTCCGACGAGATGATGGTGCGCAATTTCGAGAACCGCTTCTTCATCAAACTGCAGCCCTATGCGCCGGATGCGATGCTGGCGAAGATCAATGCGGGCATCGGGTACCAGATCCTCGCGACCTACTCTTTCCAGCCGAGCGACTACTTGACGGGCCGGCACTACGACACCCAGCACAATCTTTATGTGTATGGCGGTGCGTCGGGGCAGCTCAAAAAGTATATCGCCTGGGATGCCGACGCCGACTACTATTATGCCGGCTACCGGATGTTCGACTTCGACATCAACGGCAAGCTGCGGCTTTCGGTTTATCCGTTCGACGGGGGCATCCATCTGACCGGCCGGTTCCATACGGGCCTGCAGACGCCGCATCCGTTCGAGCAGCAGCTCTCCCTGAACCATCATCAGTGGAACAACGATTTCTCGAAGGTGTCGAAGAGCACGCTGGAGGGCGAGCTTTCCATCCCGAAGTGGCGGCTTGATGCCGCGTTCGGGTATGCGCTGGTGGCCAACCTGCTGTATTACGACACCCTGGCCGTGATCCGGCAGCACGATGCGCCGGTCAGCGTGATGAGCGCCTCGCTGCACAAGGACTTCACGCTCTGGCGGCTCCACTTCGACAACCGGGCGCTCTTCCAGCTGAGCTCGGCGCCCGAGGTGCTGCCGTTGCCGAAAGTGGCGCTCAATCTGCGCTGGTACATCGACATCGATGTAGTAAAGGAGGTGATGAACCTCCAGATCGGCGTGAACGCCATGGCCAACACGCGCTGGTATGCGCCGGGGTTCAGTCCCGACATCGGGCAGTTCCATCTCCAGACGCGCGAGAAATACGGCAATATCCCCTACTGCGACATCTTCGCCAATATCCAGTGGAAACGGGCCAGCATCTACGTGAAGTACACCAATGCCTTCCACGAGAGCTGGGACCGGCCGGAATATTTCTCCGCCTACCATTACATCCGGCCTGTTTCGGGCATCAAGTTCGGCATTCACTGGCCGTTCTACACCTGGTAGCCCCGCTTTCTGCTGATGGTTTCGCGCATTCTCAGGATCCTTTTCTGCCTGCTTGTGCTCCTTGGCGTACAGGCGGCGGCGCTGTACTACCAGCGGGAGGACGGCGCGCCGGAGCGGATGTTCGCAGCGGATACGATCCGCTGCGCGATCGCGATCGACCGCGGGGAGGCGATGCGCCGCAATGTCGGCTTCAACTACGAGCTGCTGGGGGCCTTCGGCGATGAAAATGGCAGTTACATGCGGATTCTGCCGCCGATGGCGAGCGAGGAGTGTTGGCAGCAGCTGGCGGTGGATTCGCTGGCGATCGTGGTTTTCAATACGGCCGACACGATTCCGGAGATGTGGCGCGATTCGGTGGTTTTTTCGATGCCGGTGAAGGGCGATATCGTCTGGGCAGTGGCCCGGGGGAACACCCGGCTGCTGAATGCCGTGAATTTCTGGTACAGTGAGTTCCAGAACGAGGCGTTCTACCGGCAGATGTCGCGGCGGTATTTCCGAACGTACAATACGAGCTATCTTTTGACGCGGATCGATCAGGGGCCGGTGCAGAGTCTGTCGCCCTACGACGACCTCGTGCGGCGGCATGCGGCCCGGATCGGAATGGACTGGCGGCTGCTGTCGGCCATCATCTTTCATGAGTCGCAGTACAACATGGATGCGTTGTCGAACATGTCGGCCAAGGGACTCATGCAGGTGCGTGATGTCACGGCCGACCACTACGGGGTGCCGACCGACGACCTGTTCGACCCCGACACGAACATCCGGCTGGGGACCATGCTCTTCGACGATCTGCTGCGGGACTTCCGCGAGGAAGGGCTCGACTCGGCCAACGTCATCAAATTCGCCCTCGCTTCCTACAACTCCGGCGGCGGGACGCTGGCGAAGCGCCGCGAAGAGGCGATGGACATGGGCCTCGATCCCAACTGCTGGGAAGACGTGGCCGTAGCCTACAGCAAATACAACACCGTCACCCCCGCCTACATCGAGGCAATCTTGGATACCTATCGGCTGTATCAGCAGATTATCGATTAGCTTTTTGCCTGAGAGTGCGTGGCGCTTCCCCATCTGACTATCAGGCGATTAACGGAAATCGATTGCGTATTTTGACGCAATCGATTTTGCTTAAATGGCTGATACTCAGCTGGCATTGCGCCACGACGGAGGGCGGCTGGAGGGAGGATGACTGCGGGGATTATTCGACGCGCATGGTGCGGTCGGGGGAGATGCGGGAGATGAAGCGGGAGGAGAGGGAGATGATGGCCATGATGAGGATGGCGGCGGCGAGGTTCAGCAGGAGGATTTCGCCGAGGGAGAGGCGGATGGGGACGGCGCTGACGAAGTAATTCGCCGGGTCGAGCTTGATGATCCGCGTGTATTTTTGGATGAGACAGAGACCGAGGCCAAGGATATTGCCCCAGAGCATGCCTTTTCCCACGAGGGCGCCGGCGCGCAGGAGGAAGACCCGGGAGACTTCCCGGGAGGTCATGCCGAGCGCCTTGAGGAGGCCGATGGTGGAGATCTTTTCGAAGAGGATGATCAGGATGGCCGAGATCATGTTGAAGCCGGCGACGGCGACCATCAGGAGGAGGATCATCAGCACGTTGAAATCGAGCAGGGAGAGCCAGTCGAAAAGGTGGCCGTAGAGTTTCTTGACGTTGGTGACGAAGAGGGCCGTGTCGTCTTCTTGAATCGAGGTGAAAATGACCTCCTCTACCCTATCGTTCATCGCTTCGATGGAGGCATCGGGGTCGATGCGGATCTCGATGGAGGAGACTTCGCCGGCGGCCCAGCCGTTGAGTCGCTGGATGTGGCGGCGGTCGGCGACAGCCATCTTGGTGTCGATCTCCTCAAGGCCGGCATCGTAGAGGCCGCAGAGGCGGAACTTGCGGACTTTCACTTCGTCGCCAATGAAATAGACCACGACATCGTCACCGACTTCGAAGCCCAGTTTCGTGGCGGTCGTGCGCGAGAGCAGCACGTCGTTGGAGATACGGCCGTGGTAGTCGGGCAACTCGCCCGCTACCAGGCAGTTGGTGAAGAACGAAAAATCGTAGAGCGAATCGACGCCTTTGAAATAGAGCCCGTCGATATTCTCGTCGGTTTTGATGAGGCCGGAGCGCCAGGCGACCCCGGAGACGCCGGTGATGCCGGGCGCGGATGCCAGTCGCTCGCGATAGGATAGCTTTTCCGAGAAAGGATAATGCTCGTTGATGGGCGACTGGCCGGGCTGCACGAGCATCACGGAGCCCATGAAGCCCGTCGCCCGGGCGCGGATTTCAGCCTTGAAACCCGCGACCACGGCGATGGCGATGAGCATGATGGCGATGCTCAGGCAGACGGACACCCACGCTATGGTGTTGCTCGTCCGGCTCAGCCTGCCGTCCCCATCGGACAGCTTCGATGCGATAAACCGTTCAGCGCTCACGTCACGTCATGCCCGGCGTGACCGGGCATCTATCATTCGAATGCAAAGATAATGGTATTCTCGTAGACTTCGCCGGGCTTCAGTGTCTCGAACGGGAAGTCGGGACGGTTGGGGGAATCCGGGAAGTATTGGCATTCGAGGGCGACGCCGTCGTAATCTGCATAGTTGCGGCCGCTCTTGGAGACCGGGCAGCCGGAGAGCCAGTTGCCGGTGTAGACCTGGATGCCGGGGGCGTCGGTCGAGACCAGCAGGCGCCGGCCGCTCGTGGCCTCGGTGAGCTCGGCCACCGGGCGCACCACGCCTTTCTTCCAGTCGTCCACCACATAGCAGTTGTCGTAACCCTTTCCGTAGTTGAGCGCCGGGAAGTCGACCTTCAGGTCGGCGCCGATCTGTTTCGGCAGGGTGAAATCCATGGGCGTGCCCGCCACCGGCGCAGGAGCGCCAACGGGGATGAGCGTCGGATCGGTCGGGAGATACTTCGAAGCGAAAAGTTTCAGCTCGTGGTCTGTCACATCCCCCACCTGTTCGCCCTTGAGGTTGAAATAGGCGTGGTTGGTGAGATTGACGATGGTTTCGGCATCGGCCGTGGCGGTGAGCCAGAGCGTCAGCTTGTGGTCGTCGCTCCAGGTATAGACGGCTTCGACGTGCAGGGCGCCGGGATAACCGGCGTCGCCGTCGGGGCTGTCGAG
>JAFZAF010000205.1 GCA_017548335.1 Bacteroidales bacterium
AACGACACTTATTTTGCCGTTTTTATCGATGCAGTTTTCCTTTGATGCTGACCGGAACTCCTTCACGGGTAAAGCCTTCGACAATTATGGTGGCGTCAGCCTTATGGTCGGAAGAATAGAAATCGAAAGAAGCCGGGCTGTCGGAACCTGCCTCCAGCGAGGGATTCCAATAAAGTGTCGCGCGGATAGGTTCGGGCTCTTTCCGGCTGCGGGCGTCTTCGTAAAGGGGATTGTAGAAATGCTTTTGCTGTTGCCAGCCCAGCGGCTTGCCGCTCGACACATTGACCGCCACATCGTGGGCGTATAACCGTGTCTTGACCATCACGACACTCTTCGGGGCAAGGGCATTGTCGGCTCCGCTGTTGAACTTGAGCGCGTCGCTGCCGGTAATATAGGCGAAGCCGGTCAGGTCTGCGACACTGAGCCCGTCGAGGTCCGCACAGGAAGAGCGCATGCCGTCGCGGAAGACGATGATTTCCTCCCAGCCGCTGGAAATGCCCATCTGCGTGGCAATCTTTTGCGTGCGGCAGACGATCGTGCGGTAACTGGCTGCAATCTCGCCGCCTTCATCGGACCCGGTACTGTCGGACGGAACGATGGCGTCGTCCGCGGTGGCAAAACGCAACGGGGGACAGGTCGATACAATGTAGGTCAGCACGTCGAGCGCCTTGTAGGGTTCGAGTTCCGTCTCGGAGCGGTATTGGCCCTGCTTGAACTGATAGTCGGGCAGCGGAGAGATGTTGTACTGACGGGAAGGGCGCGCCACCTTGATGAACGAGGGGTAAAGCGAATACACGATTTCGCCGCCCGCATCATAGTAATCCTTCAGCATGTCATAACGATACTCCGCCGAATAACCGGTCGGGCCCAGATAAGACGGGTAGTGGTGGAAGACCGCGAAGATGTCGTCGTTGAGGAAAGGCGTGAAGCGGCGCGTATTGCCGCCGAGGGTCTCGGCGGCGACCAGGAACTGGGTTCCTTCGGGAAAATCGAGTCCGTTGAGGACGAAAAAGCCGGTCGTGTCTAGCTGCCCGATGGTCGAATAACCGATGGCGGGCGCCACAAACGATACCACCGAACGTTTGGCCTGCCGGAGCGCACTCCGCACTTCCCCGCTGAGACTCTGGGTATACTCCTTGCCGAAGAGAGGCATCGCCGTCTTCCCGAGAAGGACGTCCGGGAGATCGTAATAGTGCCAGCCATGGGTCAGCATCACCAGGTCGACGGCCGCTATCCGCTCGGCCAGCGGCCGGCTTTCATCGAAATAGCCGGGCGCGTCCTCCACGAAGGAGGGAAGCTCGCTGCCCAGATACCACCACGAAACAAGGTCGTATCCCCGACCGCTGACGGGGGCGTAGCCGTCGTCCGAAACGGCCACGGAATAGTCGCCCGCCGGCAAGTCGATCCGGGCGGACACTTTTTCACGCGGGCCATACTCCGGCTTGTCCAGGACAATGTCGTGTTGCACCAGGCCGGGATAGACGAAAAAAGCGCGTTCTGCATAGACCGTCCCGGCCGCATCGACCAGGGCCATGTTGTTGATGCCGGGTGAGAGCAGGTCGTAGGGAATCTTGAGCCGGCGCGTCTGCTCCGTATAGGGTACCTGAAGGTAGATCTCGTCCTTGTCGTGGACGATGATCCAAGTGGAGTCCGGCAGCGCCAGGCCCTGTTGCGAAACAGACGCGGCGATGCCGTCGGCCTGCGGGCGGACGTGTACGACGGCTGCCTGTCCGTCCGGCAGCGGCAACTGTACCCTGGACAGGAAGGTCTCTCCCGCATAAACCTGCGCATAGAGTTCCTTGACCGGCACCGTCAGGGTCAATTCCACACGACCCAGGCCGTGCGGGTCGGTGACAAAGTGGCCGACAAGCGCTTCATCGGCGAAAATGTCCCCGTTCAAGGGAATACCCGCTCCCTGCCCGTCGACGGCACGGATGCCGAAGGTCGAAGGTTCTCCGAGCAGCCAGCGTCCGCTCTCCGGAAGAAACTGGACATCCACCTCCCGCCGGTCAGGCGCTTCTTTCCCGAAAGGGTTGGACACGCCCATTTCGGTGTATTTGGCATCCTCCCGCACCTCCTCGCGGACCAGCATTTCCACAAAATCGTCTTTCATGGGATTGCGCAGCTCGAGTTCCTTATAGAACATGTACTCGGGCTCGCGGTTGAGCATCCAGTAGGAATAGGCGCGCAGGGTGGCCGTCCCGGTATTGAGATTCTCGGGGATGGCGAGCCAGCCGGCAAAGCCGTCGTCACGCCGCTTTACCTTGACGCGGACGCGGACCGATTCGGTGGAACGGGTCGCGCCGAGCTGGATATTCTTCTCCACCAGCGAAGACAGCAATTCCACGTATATGTAATTGCCCGCCGGGAATTCCGCCGTGCGGGCGGCGTTGTCAAGATACCCCTTGAACCACACGGTGTCGCCCACCCGGTAAACCTCCCGGTCCGTCTGCAGGTACAGCTTCTCGGGAGAAAGGAGCTGCGCATAACCGGCAAAGCGATCCTCGCTCTGCTGGCCAGATGCCGGCAGAGCGAGAATCAGCAGAATGCCGAGGAAATAAAAGGCCTTCCCCATAACTTACATGGGATGGGTCCGTTTGTTGTAGTCGGATCCGACCAGGGGAACGACAGGGCCCGTGAAGCGGCGGGTCGTTCCGTTGGCGGGATTGAAGATCACATCGGCCACATTGTCGCCTTTGCGCATGGAAATCTTATAGGTTCCCCGCCACATGCGGCCGGCCACTACCATCGTCAACTTGACATTCCCTTTCTTGTCGACATTGACTTCGTAGGTGGTTGCCTCGGCAATGTTGTCGTACTTGTTGTCCGTGACACAAGCGCCCTGGCCAAAGACTTGCTCCCCTTCTGAGGAAAGGAAGACACTGTTGTCGATGTTGCTCACCGCTTCGCCGTCGGCCGTCAGGTATTCCGACGGGATGATGACGAAGGTTTTGGCGTTGATCGACTCCAGCGCCGCCTCGTAGCGTGCCTGCGCGGCCGCGGCCTTCTCCTCCTTGGTCATTTTCTGGCCAAGGAGGGGAAGGGCGCAGAGCGCGAAGACAGCGATGAAAAGAATTCTCTTCATGTTATTGTACGTTGTTGATGATCTGCGTATAACCCGCCGAAGGCGAACCGGTCATGCAGCCGCGCAGCACATGCGTGTTGATGCGGCCGATGTAAGCCGTCCAATAGTCGGTCGTGCGGGTCACCGTGACACCCGTGTCCGGATCGACGCAACGGAAACGGAGCGTCTGGTAACCGGAGGAGTTGAACACCGTCTTGTGGACGATGGCGGGGCAGCGTGCGGTCTGCTCGCCGAAACCGATCGGATCGCCGAGGTTGTGCCAGTCACCGGCCGTGTAGCTCGAACCCGAGTTGTTGCTGTACTGGTACTGCAGCTTGCCGGAGTACGGGACGCCCGGTTTCTCGAAAAACATGTTGATGAAGCGGTACGTCACCACGGAGTCCGTATCGAACGTGGAGCTTGTGGCGCCCGTCATATACTTCTCGTAAGGATATTCATCGTCGAGGATGATCGGATCGGCGTTCAAATCGTAAACGAGGATCATCTGCTTCCGCTCGGGAAGATTGACAGAGGTCTCGTACACCAGTTTCGCGCTGCCGTTGGCTTCCGCCCCACGATAGAACTTGATGTTGACCATACCGGCCGGAGCCACATAATAGCCGTTCGGATAAGGAATGACCGCATTGACCGTCAGTTTCTGCGGCATTTCGATGCTGTTGTAGAGCTTTCCGTTCACGAAGACCGAATCGATACGGTTGGTCGTATTGTTGGTAATCGGCTCCGCATAGAAAATCTGGAACTGCGCCTTTCCTTCACAGGATTCAGACTCGGCAAATTCAATCTCGTGCACCTGACATCCTGCGAAAAGGACTACCACAACTGCGAGGACTAAATATTTGATGGATTTCATGGTTTCTTATTCCTCCTTTGAATTATAAAGAATCAGGATAATCACCCGGATAGGCGAACCAAGGCATCGAGCACTGGTAGTTGTCTGCATCCCCGGCAATCGGCTTGAGGGCCTTCAGGGATTTCAGGTTCCACATGTACTCGGAATTGTAGCGCGGACGGACACGGTAGCAAGGCGAACCTTCGTTCTTCACGTTGTACGCACCGCGGCGGCCTTCCACCGGCGCAGGAGCGAGATAGAAGCCCTTGTACACCTTCGTGGGATCGGTATCCCACTTCTGGTTGACCAGACCCTGTTCCCATCCGTTGCCCTTGGTGGGATAATCTCCGGTATATTTGATGTCATACTGATACTTGCGCAGGTCGGTCCAGGCCTCAAGAGCACCCCACGGCCAGAGCGCGACATACTTCTGCATCATAATGTGAGAGAGGGTGAAATCGCTCAAGGAAAGACCGTTCACATACGGACCGTTCAGGTATTCGTCGGCCAATTCGCTGTAAGTGGCCTTGGCGATCAGGCTGCCGCCCGGAAGACCGCCACCCACAGGGTTGCCTTCGCCCGGCTTGCCGGGATTCAGGTAATTGCCGGTGAATTCCATGTCCAGGGCGACGCCTTTCTTGAAAGCGTCGAGCGCAGCGGCCTTGTCCCCCATCTTCCAGTAAGCCTCGGCAACCTCGAACTGAATCTCGGCGGCGGTGAGGATGATGTAGGGAGCGTCGTCACGGAAGAGCCAGCGGCCCGATCCTTCCACAGCCACGTTAGGCGTGGCGGCACGGAAGCCATAGAGGTTGGGTGCAGTACCCATGGGACCCGCGGCACCGGTGAATCCGGAACCGTAGAAAATCCAGTTCTTGATCGCTTCCTTGTCGGTCATCTGGTCATAGCGCTGGCCGTCGACCGTGCTCAGCTTGGCAGCTGCACGCGGGTCGTAGTGACCGGCCGCCTTGGTGGTGTCGCAGATGATCTGGTTGGGGTTGAGTTCCCAGTTGGAACGATTGGTGGGATTTTCGGCATCCACCTTGTCGCCCGTAGCCTCATCATACTGGGGGACGGTGCCGGTCATGATCTGGACAATGAAATCCGACTGCCAGTAGCCGTTGGTCAGGTTCTGGCGGGCGGTGCCCCAGAAGTTGTTGTAGGTGCCGAACTGGGCGTCGGCACCACCGCCGATGCGCTCCACCGCGAAGTTGTCGGCATTGCTGTTGATGGCCAACGCTGCATGCCGGATCAGGTCGGGTGCGTAAGCGGAGACGAAATCCTTCTTGTTGGAAAGCGCCGCAAGGTCGGTAACGATCACTGAGTGGGCGAATTTGAGCCATTTGGCCTTGTCGCCGTGATAGACGAGGTCGCCCTTCTTGAGGTAGTCGCCATATTCGGTTTCGTCGTTCTTCTCCAGGTATTCGATTGCCTGTTCAGCCCAGTCGCGGACCTGCGACATGATTTCAGGCTGATAGTCATAGTCGTGGGAGAGGCGTCCCGGCTCATAGGCCTGCTTCATCGGAGCTTCGCCGTGGTACTTGGTCAGGCAGTCCCAGGAGAAGGCCTTGATGGCATAGCCGATACCGGCCAGGGTCCAGGCCTCTTCTTCGATGGACTGGTTGATCATATTCTCGAGGTTCATGCCCTGGAGCCAGTAAGTCATGCGCCACAGTTCTCCGCCGGCGTCACTGCCCGACGAATAATAGTTGGCCGCAAAGTTCGAATAGCTGCTCGAACCCATCATCTGGGAAAGCGGGCCAAGGGCGCGAATGTCCCAATAAAAGCCCTGGTATGCGGAGAGGATGCCCGGCAGGTAAAGGCCGGCGTCGACAGACTCCTGGTCGGGTGCATCCACGTTCTTGTTTACATCCAGGAACTCGTCACAACTTGAAAGCCCGATGACGAGCAGGACAAGCATAAGGTATGATGTGATTTTCTTCATGGTCTGATGGTATTAGAAGGTCAGATTGCAGCCGAATGAGATACCTCTCGGGCTGGGGAGACCCCAGACATCGATGCCGACACCGCCGACACCGCCCATAGATGCGGAGTTGGAGTTACCCACGGCGTCAATACCGGAGTAGTTGGTCCAGGTAAAGAGGTCGGTTCCCCTGACGTAGACATTGGCAGCCGAGACGAAGCGCCGGGTTGCGTTCTGGAGCCACTTCTGCGGGACGTTGTAAGAGAGGCGGATTTCAGAAAGACGGAGGAAATTGACATCCTTCTCCAGCCAGTTCTCGTCGATGCCGACATACGTCGTATTGGAATAGTAGGCCGGGTCGATGGCGATGGTGTTGATGGTCGGGTTGTCGGAATTCTCCTTGCCGTCCTGGATGACGCCCTTGAACACGAACGGGGCGCTTTCACGCATATGGACGGATTCCCAGGAAGAACCTGTACCCATCATGTCGCGTTTGGTTCCGTTCACGACCGTCGCGCCGAAACGGCCCGAGAAGAGGGCCGACAGGCGGACACCTTTCCAGGAGAGATAGGTCGGGATACCGAAAGTCAGTTTCGGCTGGCGGTCTCCCATGATGGACCATTTCTCGTCTACGATCGGGTTACCGGTCGCACCGTTGATGAGGATGTCGCCGTTCTTGTTGCGGAGATAGCCGCGGCCTGTCATGGTCGTGATCGGATGTCCCACCGAGATACCGTTGCGGAGGTTGCCGGAGAGCCAGGTATAGGCATTGTAGTACTCAGAGACATTGTCCGGAAGCTCCGTCACCAGCGAGGTGCTGTGGTCCATGTTCAAACCGAGGTTCCACCGGATGCCGTTCGGCAGGCGCAGGATATCGCCGTCGATGTGGAACTCCCAGCCTTCCGTGGTAAAGGTACCGACGTTCATGTCGTTGAGCACGAAACCGGTGGCGTACGAAAGACGGAAGTCGGTAATGTACTGGTTCTCGCACTTCGTCCAGAAATAGGTGAAGTCGGCATTGACACGGTCGTTGAGGAAGCGGCCTTCGAAACCGACCTCCCACGAGGTGGTCATCTCAGGCTTCAGCGTCTCGTTGGGGCCGGTGTAGCCATAGCGGAAACCGCCGCCCAGGTCGCCCGTCGATTCAAGAGCGGGATAGATGGAGAGCGGGTTCGCATCCTTACCGACCTTGGCGATGGCACCGCGGAGTTTCAGGTAGGACACGGCCTCGCTGTTCTTCAGGAACGGAAGTTCCGTCGCCACGAAGGAACCCTCGATGGCCGGATAGAAATAGCGCCGGTTGGCCTTCGGCAGGGTTGAAGACCAGTCGTTACGGGCACGTACCGTCAGGAACGCCATATTGTTCCAGCCGAACTCAGCCTGGGCGGAGACGGCCTGGATACGGCGCGTACGGTTTTTGGTATTGGCGATGATGGAGGCCGGGTCGCAGTTCGAGATGCTGTAGAAATCGATGACCTGGAAATGGTCGCCATAGACCGAGAAGATGCTGGTTTTGTTCTCTTTCTGGTGGTAACCCGCCTGGATGGAGAAGGAGAACTTGCCCCACTCGTTGTTGTAGCCGGTCAAGACATCGATGTTGTTGTCGCGGTAGGTCGGCTTCGAATAGTTGATGGAGCCATAGCCATAGGAAGCACTGCTGCGGTCGGCATAGTACGGATGGGCATACACCTTATATTCACCGATCGAGAAGTCCATACCGTAGGTGGCACGGATGAAGGTGTGCTTGGTCGGCGTGATGTTCACATTGAAGGTTCCGATGAAACGGTCCACGTCGTCATGGTTGACGTTTTTGTAGAGGGCGTACATCGGGTTGAGCAGGTCGGTATCGGTATAGAGAACCGGCAGTTTCATCTTGCCTTCGGCATCTTCATAGACCGACATGTCGTCGACCAAAGGCCAGCGGTAGGCACGGTAGAGCGTACCGTACAGACCTTTGGACACTTTGTTGTTGCCCGTCTTCACATACTGCATGGAGGCGTCGAAGCTGAGCCATTTGGTCACTTCGGCCTTGCCGGAAAGCGTCAGGTTGAGACGCTGGTAGTCGGAGGTCTTCACGACACCGTTCTGGTCGGTATAGGAAGCGCCGCCACGGACGGTGATCTTGTCGGTACCGCCTTCCACAGAGAGGTTGTGCGTCTGGGAGAAACCCGTCTGCAGGAGCGCCGAGACGTTGTCATAGAGCGTCATGTCGCTCGGATAATAGCCGCCGAAACGCGAAGTATAGTAGAAGTTGGTCTTACCCATGGCGCCGTTGGCATACTTGGTCTGGATTTCGGGCCAGCCATAGGCCTTGTCCCAGCGGAAGGAGTTGCTGTAGGTCACCTTGCCGCGGCCTGCGGAACCCTTCTTGGTGGTGATGATGATGGCGCCGTTGGAGGCATCCGAACCATAAAGGGCAGCCGCTGCGGCACCCTTCAGAATGGTCATCGATTCGATGTCCTCCGGGTTGATATCGTTACCGCGGGACGAGAAGTCCATGGAGTACATGGAAACGGCGTCGCCATAGGCGAAGTCATGGCCGCCGTCGAGGGTCCGGTTGTTGATGGGCACACCGTCGACGACATAAAGGGGTTGGTTGTTGCCGGAAATAGAGGTCGCCGAACGGAGGATGATGGAGGTCGATGCACCCGGCGAACCACCGGTGGAAGTGACCGTCATACCGGCGACGCGGCCTTGGAGCGCATTGACGAAACTCTCACGGCCGGCCTCGGCAATTTCAGAAGCCTTCACGTTCTGGACGGCAGAACCGACGGAACGTGCGACACGCTTCATACCGAACTCGGCTGTGACCACAGCCTGGTCGAGCGTCAGCTGGGCATCCTGGAGGATGACGTTGATTACGGCACGCCCGTTCACGGGAACCTCCTGGTCCTTGTAGTTGAGACCTGTGAACCGCAGGGTGGCGTTCCGGGGTACGGTAATGGTGTACTGGCCGTATACGTCGGTCGATACACCGTTGTTCGTACCCTTGATAATAACGCCGGCCCCGATGACGGGTTCGCCGTTATTGTCGGTCACGGTTCCCTTGACGGTCACGTTCTGGGCGTAGGCGGTGACTGCCAGGAGCAGGACCGCTGCCGCCGCAAGCGCAAATCTCTTGAGATTTGACAGTTTTTGAACGAACATAGGGTTAGTTTTTTAGGTTATAGTGTGATTGCTTGGTTTCAAAAAAAGGTGTTAACGTCATACAAATATATAAAATATGTTCAAAAATTGTTCGTTACTATCAAAAAAGTAGCTATTTTTGTATGCTTGACCTGCGCAATTTGGGGTGTCAAACCATGAATAGAACGCGATAAAACAATAACATACGCAATTTCAACCTAAAAATTCACTTATGTTCGTTTCCAAAAAACTTGGCCGCATCCTCGCGGTCGTGTGCGCAGTAATCCTCTCAGCGGGATCGCTGCTGGCTCAGAACATTTCCATTACCGGCAAGGTGGTGGACAAGAACAATGAGCCGGTTATCGGAGCGTACGTGGTGGTTCTCGGCACGACGACGGGAACCTCGACCGGTGTCGACGGTTCCTACGCCATCAACGCCCCCGCCAACGGCACTCTCCAGTTTACCTGCATCGGCTACAAGACCCAGGAGGTCATGATCGCCGGCCGCAACAACATCCCCGTCATCCTGGCCGATGACGCCGAATTCCTCGAAGAGACCGTCATCGTCGGTTTCGGTACGCAGAAGAAGGTCAACCTGACCGGCGCCGTCACGGCGGTCGACGTGGAGAAGACCTTCGGCAGCAAGCCGATCACCGATGTGTCCAAAGGTCTCCAGGGCGTCGTCCCGGGCCTGACCATCACCTACGACACGGGTGACCTCGGCAACTCCCCGACCATGCGTCTCCGCGGTACGGGCTCCATCAACGGCGACAACAAGCCGCTGATCCTCGTCGACGGCGTCGAAGTTCCCGACCTCTCGTTCGTGAACCCCGACAACATCAAGAACATCTCCGTCCTGAAGGACGCCGCCTCCACCTCCATCTACGGTAGCCGTGCTGCCTGGGGTGTGATCCTCATCACTTCGAAGGACGGCGCCGGCGCCAAGGACCGGGTGAGCATCACCTACTCCAACAACCTCTCCTGGAACCAGCCGATGGCCCTTCCGCAGTACAACATCACCAAGGAAGACGTCATCGCCCAGCTGCAGGAAGGCATCCTCGCCCAGAAGAACACCGACGGCACCGACATCGAGGGCTTCGGCATGTACTACAAGGACCTGATCGACCCGATCTCCAACTGGTTCGACAAATACGGCGGACAGGACCTGGGCCGCGTCTGGGTCTATGGACGTGACTATGAGTACCTCGGCGGTTCCACGCCGGGCACCGGCACGTTCTTCTCCTATCGTGTCACCGACCCGAACAAGGAGCTGTTCAAGACCGCGTTCCAGCACAGCCACAACCTCAACGTAAACGGCAACTCGGGCAAGAGCAACTACAACATCGGACTGGGCTACAGCAAGCAGAATTCCACGATGCGCGCCGCGCAGAATACTTATGTAGAGCGCTACAACGCCAACCTGTCGCTCAACACGCAGGTCACCAACTGGCTCAACGTCGGCGCCAAGATCATGTACACCGAGAAGTCGAACAGCTACCCGTACGGCTACGAGGCATCCTCCTCTTCGATGAACCTGATCGCCTACACCATGCGCTTCCCGGCCTGGTTCCCGTTCGGTATCTCCGACGGCGGTCCGAAAGACGCCAGCGGCAACTTCACCAACGCCCGTGCGGCGACCGGCGAAGGCCTCGAGTGGCGCCATGGTAACGGCTACCTCGTCTACGAGTCGATGTGCTTGGCCAAAGACCAGTACATCACCCTCGGCGGCAACATGAAGATCGACATCGCTCCGGGTCTCTCCTTCTACGGCGACTACACCCGCATGCAGTACGACTACCTCAACACCTCGATGCGCCAGCCGACCTACGTGGCCAACTGGTGGTCCGCCAACGCCCCGCGGGCGGCCTACAACTCCAACGACTTCACGAGCCGCGACTTCGTCAAGCGCACGTCCAACACGTACAACGCCTACTTCGACTATCTGTTCGACGTCGCCCGCGACCACCACTTCGCCCTGAAGCTCGGTGCCAACGCCGAAGACCTTACCTATAATTATCATTGGATGCGGGCCGACGGCGTGCAGAACGTGGACATCCCGACCATCAACCTGACCAACGCCGCCGCCAACAACACCGGCCGCATCACGCAGAACCTGCGCGACCGCGCTACCGCCGGTTTCTTCGGCCGCATCAACTACAACTACAAGGAGAAATACCTCCTCGAGATTAACGGCCGTTACGACGGTTCCTCCAGCTTCCGTCCGGGCAAGCAGTGGGCGTTCTTCTCCTCCGCTTCCGCCGGCTACAAGATTTCCGAAGAGGAATTCTGGGCTCCCATCAAGCCTGTCATCCCGATGATGAAGCTCCGTGCTTCCTACGGTTCCGTGGGTAACCAGGCCCTGAGTTCCTGGTATCCTTATATCGCCACGATCTCCAAGACCACGGCCTCCTGGCTGACCACGAACAACGGCAACCTGGCCTCCACGACCACTACGCCGAGCGTCGTCAACTCCGACATGACCTGGGAGAAGATCCGCACGCTGGACATCGGCTTCGACGCCGCCTTCCTGAACAAGGACCTCAACGTGACCTTCGACTGGTTCCAGCGCGAGAACATCGGCATGCTGCTCCCGGGCAACGAACTCGTCCGTTACACCGGTATCGCTTCCGCCCCGCTGGAGAATGCCGGTAACCTCCGCACCCGCGGCTGGGAACTCGAGATTGACTACAACCACGCTTTCAGCAAGGACTTCGCGGTCTATGGCACCTTCACGATCTCCGATTCGAAGGCCGTCATCACCAAGTGGAACCGGGAATCCGACGCCATCCTCCTGACCGGCAACTACGAAGGCAAGGAGCTCGGTGAGATCTGGGGCTTCGAGACCGACCGCTACTGGACCTCCAGCGACAGCGCCGAATCCATCCAGGCCCTGCAGGGCAAACTGCAGGTGGGCAACTTCAAGTATGGCCCCGGCGACATCAAGTACAAAGACCTCAACGGTGACGGCGAAGTCAACACCGGCAAGGGTACCATCAACGACCACGGCGACCTTATCCGCATCGGCAACGAGCTTCCGCGTTACGAATATGCCCTCCGCCTCGGCGCGATGGTCAAGAATTTCGACGTGGAAATCCTCTTCCAGGGTGTCGGCAAACGTGATACCTGGACCTACTCCTCGCTGTTCATCCCTCACGCCGCAGGTGCCCAGATGAACATCTTCCGCAACGAGCTCGACTACTGGACCGAAAGCAACCAGGACGCCCGCTTCCCGCGTCCGTTCATCAACGGCAGCACCACCGGCAAGCCGGGTCTGCCGAACACGGGTAACAACAACTTCTACCCGCAGACCAAATATCTGCAGAACCTGGCTTACCTCCGCCTGAAGAACCTGACCCTGGGTTACACCATCCCGCAGAACTTCACCCAGCGCATCGGCGTGGAGAAGTTCCGCCTCTACTTCAGCGCCTTCAACCTCCTGACCTTCGACCACATCGGCGGCGTGATGGATCCTGAGCTGACCGGTGGCTGGTCCACCGTCGGCGGCGGCAACTCCCGCAACGGCATCGACCTCGCCTACATGGGCCGTGCCGTTCCGTACAACCGTCAATGGTCCTGCGGTGTGCAGATTACCTTCTAATTAACCCGAAAAATATATGGATATGAAAAAGAATCTTTTCGCTATACTTCTTTCGGTGGTTGCAATGATCGGCCTTTCCGGCTGCGATGAGTATCTCAACCGCGTTCCGCTCGACAGCAATTCGGACGCGACCAACTGGTCTTCCGAATCGGCCATCGAAACCTACTCCTGGAACCTGTACGGTGACATCTCCGGCCTTTCCTACGGCAGCGGCTGGACCCGCGGCCAGTATCACGGCGAGCCCCTCACCGACGACTATTCCACGGAATCCTTCTCGCAGTTCACGGTCAGCGTCCCCGGTTCCTCCGGAGCCTGGAACACCCCGTACGACAACATCCGCAAGGCCAACGTGATGCTTTCCCGCATCGACCTGGTTCCCAATCTGTCGGATGCAGCCGCCAACCACTGGCGCGGTGTTGCCCGTTTCTTCCGGGCCCTCCATCACTTCGAACTCCTGAAGACCTACGGCGACGTAGTCTGGATCGACAGTGAAGTGAACATCGGCGATGCCGAAGCCCTCCAGCGTCCCCGCGACAGCCGTGTCACCGTAGCCGACAACATCGTAGCCGACCTGACGTTCGCCATGAACAACTGCTACGCCCCGTCCAAGGCCGGCGCTAACACGGTCAACAACATGGTCGCCGCCGCCCTCCTTTCCCGCGTCGCCCTCTACGAAGGCGCCTGGGAGAAGTACCACGGCACCTCCGGCGGACATGCCGACACCTTCTATAACACCGCCAAAGACGCGGCCAACAAGGTGATCAGCAGCGGTCTCTACAACATCAACACCACCTACAAGAAGAACTACACCTCGCAGACCCTGAACGGCAATACCGAGATGATCCTCTTCAAGCGCTACGCCTACATGGGCAACGGCGGCGCCACCACGCTGGCCCACGCCACCTTCGGCTGGAGCGACTCTTCCACCCCCACCTGGGGCCTGACCAAGAGCGCCGTCGAGAACTATGCGATGTCCAACGGCCTTCCGACCCACATGGTCAACTATGACGACCAGACCATCGCCGGCGTGTTCGAGAACCGCGACGCCCGCCTGACGGCCACCGTGTACAAGGAAGTCATCCCGGTCACGCAGCTCGCCTACATCGAAGGTATCGTCTCCACGACCGGCTACTGGACCTACAAGTTCGTTCCGCTCGACGAGTATGTCACCCGTACCGGCAACTCCACCTGGAACGGCCCGTACAATGACACCGACGGCCCGATCTTCGCTTATCCGGAAGTACTCCTGAACTACGCAGAAGCTTGCGCTGAGCTCGGCAACTGCTCGCAGGGCGACCTTGACAAAACGGTCAATGTGCTCCGTCAGCGCCACGGCAACATCCCGGCCCTCACCGTCTCCGGCACCACTGTTTCGGTCGGCGGCACCACCATCACCAAGGCCCCGAACGACCCGGCCGCCAACGTGCTGATCCAGGAAATCCGCCGCGAGCGCCGCAGCGAACTGATGGCCGATGGCTTCCGCCACGCCGACCTGATGCGCTGGGCACTGGGTGACAACCTCGACACCGCGAAGAACCCCGACGGTTACGTGGGCGTCTCGAAGAAGGTCGTCGAAGAGTATGTCGCCAAGTACAACGCCGAGAACGCCAACCAGGTTTCTCTCGACAAAGTCTTGAGCAACAACTACTTCACGAACACCGGCTACAAGTCGCCGTACAACACGCCGGCCTGCGGCGGTACGATCGCCCGTACCTGGAACGACAAGTACTATCTGGAACCGATCCCGTCGGCCCAGATCACCCTCGACCCGAACCTCGGTCAGAACCCGGGCTGGTAGTCCGAAAGAACTTCCCGGCTTGACCGGGAATGACGAAAGAGCCGCTCATCACGAGCGGCTCTTTTTGTTGCTGCGTCATGCCCGGCCCCGACCGGGCATCTATTCTTACAGAAACTTGATGATGTAGAACAGCATCACCCCGCTGGCGGTGAGTTTCAGGCCGGTGCTCAGCAGGAAGCCGAGGAAGGAGCCGAAGGCGGGTTTGACGGAATCGGCGACAGCCTGGCCGCTCACGAAGACTTCGGC
>JAFZAF010000206.1 GCA_017548335.1 Bacteroidales bacterium
CCGCAAGCTGCATGGCGTGGACTACCGCCTGCTGATCGCTTCGGCCTATAGCGGCTTCGTGGTCTGGCATGCCGGTATTTCGGGTTCCATCCCGCTGACCATGGCCACGCCGGGCGAAAGCCTGAAAGAGATCACCCGCGGCGCGCTGGTGAACCCCGTTCCCATCTCCGCCACGGTGCTCGATCCGCACAACTTGATCATGGTCGCGCTGGTCATCGCTGCATTGGTACTGGTCAATTCCTTGATGCATCCTAAGGGCGAACAGGTCATCACCGTCGATCCCGCCTTGTTGATGGAAGAGGAGCCAAAGCCCGTTGCCAAGCCGGATACGCCCGCTGAAAAGATGGAAAGCAGCCGCCTGCTGAGCTGGATCATCGCTTTGCTCGGCCTCTTCTTCGTCGTCATCAAGCTCTTTTTCCGGGGCGGCTCGCTCGACTTGAATACCGTTATTCTGATCTTCCTGTTCCTGGGTGTCATCCTCCACAAGACGCCGCTGGCCTATGTGAACGCCTTCACGAAAGCGGCTTCCGGGGCCGCCGGCATCCTGCTCCAGTTCCCGTTCTACGCGGGTATCATGGGCATCCTCATGGGTGTCGGTAAATCGGGCATCTGCCTGGGAACCGTTATCAGCGACGCGTTCATCAACATTTCGACGCCGACCTCCTACCCCTTGTTTACCTTCCTTTGCGCTGCGATTCTGAACATGTTTGTGCCGTCGGGCGGCGGACACTGGGCCATCCAGGCGCCCATCATGTTCACGGCGGGCGCCGACCTGGGCGTGGATCCCGGCCTGACCGGCATGGCCATCGCTTGGGGCGATGCGTGGACCAACCTCATCCAGCCCTTCTGGGCCATTCCCGCCCTGGCCATCGCCAAACTCAATGCGAAGGACATCATGGGCTTCTGCCTCATCGACCTGTTTGTTTCCGGAGCCATCATATGCACAGGCTTGCTTATCTGGGCCTGATCCTGGCCCTGTTTTCGTTTGCGGGATGCGATCGGGCCGATGAACGCTTTGTTTCGGGTGTTTCGCAGGAACTGGCTTCTGCCCGCTTCGCGCAGATCCGGGATCTGCGCTACCGCCTGCATTTCGACCTTCCGGCCGATCGGGAAGCGCCGGTTGAAGCCTCGGAAACCATCCGGATGCAACTGCAGGAGAAAGGCACTGTAATCCTTGATTTCAGGGAGTCGGATGTACATCTCAAAACCTTAAGTATCAATGGAGATACAATAAGTGTTTCCATTGAAAACGAGCATATTGTCATACCGAAGAAATACACAAAACCTGGTGAGAACACGATCCGGATCGACTTCACGGCCGGAGACCAGTCGCTCAATCGGCGCGAAGAATTCCTCTATACTTTACTCGTCCCCGACCGCGCGCGCACGCTGTTTCCCTGCTTCGACCAGCCGGACCTCAAGGCGCGGTATACGCTGTCTCTTTCCGTTCCGGATCGTTGGACGGCCGTTTCCAATACGTATATCGAAGAAGAAACCCAGGAAAACGACGGGCGCAAGACCATCCGCTTCGCGGAAACGGAGCCGCTCAGCACCTATCTTTTCTCCTTTGTGGCCGGAAAATTCGAACGTGCCTTTTCCGAACGCGCCGGACGGACCCTTTCGATGTATTACCGGGAAACCGATTCGGACAAACTCGCTCAGCAGCCTGCCATCTTTTCCCTGGTATTCGATGCGCTGGATTATCTGGAAGAATATACCGGGATCCCCTATCCTTTCGCCAAATACGACTTCATCGTGCTGCCCGATTTCCAATACGGCGGTATGGAACATACCGGTGCCACGCTCTACAATGACCGGCGCATCTTCCTGGGCGCAGCCCCCACGACCGACGAATTGCTCGGTCGCGCGCAGTTGATCGCGCATGAAACGGCCCACATGTGGTTCGGCGACTATGTGACGATGAAATGGTTCGATGATGTCTGGACCAAGGAAGTCTTCGCCAACTGGTTCGCCGCCCAGATGGTCCGCCCGGCCTATCCGGAAGTGAACCATCAGCTCGGCGACCTGAAAAGTTATTATGCGCCCGCGTATGCGGAAGACCGGACCGTGGGTTCCAACGCCATCCAGCGGCCGCTCGACAACCTGTCGAACGCTGGACTGATCTACTGCAACATCATCTACGACAAGGCGCCTGTCGTCATGGACATGCTGGCCCGGAAGATGGGTCCCGAGGCCTTTCGCCGGGGCTTGCAGGCCTATCTCACGCAGTATGCCTACGGCAACGCCACTTGGGACGACCTGATCGCCATATTGGACCGCAAAACGGATTTCGATGTGGCGCAGTGGAGTCATCACTGGATCAAGGAACCCGGCATGCCCTGCCTCGATGCCGAAGCGTATCAGACGGACAGCATGGCCTACGGCTGGTATCCGCTTGACGAAGAGGCTGCAGAACAGGAATATGCGCAATATAAGGCACTGGGAGAAACGGCTCGGATGCGTTCCTTGATGAATCTCTACGAAAATGTGTGGCGGAAGCGGATTGATGCCGCCCGCTTCGTCACGTGGGCGGCCGAAGCACTTTATGGCGAAACCAATCCCCTGATTTCTGGCTCTTTGCTGGGCTATGCCAGCGACGCCCTCCGGATCTCCGGCAAGCCGCTTCCCATCCTGGAGCAGACGCTCCGTGTATTGGCATCGGAAAAGCAGCGGCCCCATGAACTGCGCCTGCAGGCCTTCCGTACCCTCTTTTCCCTGGCGGAAGATCCGAATACCTGCGACTGGCTCTACACCCTTTGGGAGCGCCAACAGCCGCCACAGGGCCTGCAATTGGGCGAAACCGACTATACCAGCCTCGCCTATCAGTTGATGCTTCGCTTCCCGGACAAGTTCACGCAGATCCGCGACATGCAACGCGCACGCATCAACCATCCGGATCGGCTGGCTTCGTTCGACTTCGTGGTGCAGGCTGCATCGCCCGATGCCGAGGCGCGCCAGGCATTCTTCCAGTCGCTGATGCAGGTCGAGAATCGCCGGCCCGAATCCCGCGTCCTGAGCGCCCTCGATTTGCTTTGCCATCCCCTGCGTGGTGACGAGGCCGTTGCCTATATCCATCCGGCCCTGGAGATCCTTCCGGAAATCCAGCGCACCGGCGACATCTTTTTCCCGGCTTCCTGGTGCAAGCGGATCCTAGGGTCCCAGTATTCGGACGCCGCCCGACAGGCGGTGGAAGACTTTCTTGCTTCCCACGAATCGATGCATCCCCTTCTGAAAACCAAAATCCTGCAGGCGGCAGGTTACCTTTTACAGTAATGCATTTCAGTATCCATATGAAGATGGCCGACCTGGTGGAAAGGGATTTCCACCTGCTGGGCCTGTTGTCGCGTTTCGGCATCGAACAACGCTTCGGCGACCGCAGCGTGGCGGACATCTGCACGGAATCCGGCATCGATCCGGATACCTTCCTGCTTCTTTGCGAAGTTTACACCGACCCCGGCTTTCATCCCACGCCCGACATGCTCCAGGGCTGCCGTGTCGCAGACATCCTGCAGTATCTGAACCGCTCGCACGACTACTATGTCAACCAGTCGCTGGTGGAGTTGGCTGCCGATCTCTCGGCTCTGATGGACCCTTGCACGTCTACGCAGAAGCAGGTCATCCGCCAGTTCTATGCTGATTACCGGACCGAACTCCAGCGTCACTTCGACGAAGAAGAGCACGCCGTCATCCCCTATGTCCGCAAGCTCCTGGTCGGCAACCGGAACACGAGTTTCACGATCGACTCTTTCGCGGACAATCATGCCCAGATTCACGAGACGCTGTCCGACCTGAAGAACCTCATCATGAAATCGCTGCCCGACGTCTGCAATAACCGGCTTCGTATCAGCGTCCTGCAGTCGATCTACAGCCTGCAGCAGGATCTGGATCACCATACCTGCATTGAAGACGACGTGCTGGTTCCGCTGGTCCGGATGCTGGAATCGCCCGGAAGGCATGTCCGGGCCGAGTCCGGAGGAAAACAGAAAGAATCGAAGGAGGAACTATCCGAGCGAGAAAAGGAAATCCTGGTCAGCGTGGCGCAGGGCCTCCTAAACAAGGAGATTGCCGACCGGCACAACATCTCCATCAACACGGTGATCACACACCGGAAGAACATCACGCGCAAAATCGGCATCAGGACCGTCGCAGGCCTGACAGCCTATGCCATCCTGAACAACCTCATCGACATCAATACCATCGAATCATGAAAACACGTATCCTTTTCCTCCCTGTCCTGCTGCTGGCCGCCTTGCTCGTGGTTGCCGGTTGCAAGAAGCAAAAGACCCCTTCACCCGAAAACGATCCTGCACCTGTGGAAGAAGTGCCCGACATGAGCCAGTATATGCCCTCGCTGCAGGTCGGCGAATTCGCCCCGATCTTCGAAGCACCCGACATTCTCGACGAGACGGTCGGATTGAGTGATTTTCTGGGCGACTACCTGGTGATCGATTTCTGGGCTACCTGGTGCAAAGACTGCCGGGCCGAACTGCCGGGCATGAAAGACCTGTACAACACATACGGCCCGAAAGGGGTACAGTTCCTGGGCGTTTCGTTCGATACCGACAAGCAGACGCTTGTGGACTACTGCTTCGCCAACGAAATTCCCTGGATGCAGGTCTGCAACGGTATCAAATGGAAAGAGAATCCAATTTCGGCATACTACGACCTCCATTGGATTCCCACCATGTATTTGCTGGATCCTGACGGAAAAATCCTGGGCATCTGCTTTACTGCGAAAGAGCTCGGCAAGATGCTCGCTACGCTCCAGTTTTCCTAGATCAGATTGGTCAGCGCCCAGCGATTGACCTGGTTCCGATCCACGATCGGCCTGAGTGCGATCTCTGCAGTCGGGCCGATCCGTTTTCTGATTACGGCGAGTTCCTGCAGGCGCGACTGGTTGACCGGATCGTGGACAGGATCCATGCCGGCCTCTTTCAAGATCAGGTTGCTGCGTGCTGCGATTGAAAGCTCCAGGTAGTTCTGGATGTAACAGAACATGTCGAAGAAGGTTTCCGGATCGAAGCGCTCCTTGAGGGTGAGCAGGTACTCCCCTGCCCGCGTTGCGGAGAACTCGCCGCGGCGGACAGCGCCCAGCAGATTGATCTCGTTGTTGATGCCTTCATCGAGCCAGTCGTGGACGAACTTGCTGTTCTTCTTGAAAAGCGAGTGCTTGCTGATGACGAAATAGACAATCAGCAGGGCTGTCAGGATGAGGGGATTGATCGGTTCCAGCGCGTGGACATAGTGGATGAGGATGGCGGCCAGGAAAGCGACGACCGTCCCGAGGACCTTGGCCCGGCGGGAATCGCCGTATTTGCCCTGGTGAACCATAATCAGCGCCATCGCCAGGGTTGAAGTACAGCCGATATGCATGACGGCCGCCTCGAACCCGAGAAAGATGGTATGCCACAGATCCGCACCGCCTTGGGCCGTTAACCAGAAAATATTCGACAGCAGGCCGAATCCGGCCCCGATGGCGGAGCCGTAGATGGTCGCATCCCCCAGCAGTCCCACTTTCTGCCGTGCAATCAGCACGTACAAAAACGCGCCTTTGCACAGCTCTTCCACAATCGAGACGAGCAAGCGGTTTCCGCCGATCGCCGGAATGCGGCAGATCAGCCAGGAAACCAGGAACAAAACCATGCCCGCCGCAATGCTCGTCAGTAGCGTGGACCACTTCGTCAGCGAGAAGGAATCCATCACCACGAGCAGGATGATAAAAAGCGCCAGCGGGACTGCTGTAAGGATGTACAAACCGATCATATCGTCATGCCCGGCTTGACCGGGCATCTCTTTATTTCGTGCCGAAAATACGGTCGCCGGCATCGCCGAGGCCCGGCAGGATGTAAGCGTCGCTATTGAGTTCCTCGTCGAGGGCAGCCACATAGATGTCCACGTCGGGATGTTCTTTCTGGACTCGCTTCACTCCCTCAGGGGCAGCTACGAGGCACATCAGGCGGATGTTGTTGCAGCCCATGTTCTTGAGCATCGTGATGGCGTCGGACGAGCTGCCGCCTGTGGCGAGCATCGGGTCGGTGACGATTACCATGCGCTGGTCGATGTCGAACGGCATCTTGCAGTAATACGACACGGGTTCGTGCGTGGTTTCGTCGCGATAGAGGCCGATGTGGCCCACTTTGGCGACGGGAAGGAGCGTCAGGAGACCGTCTACCATCCCGAGTCCTGCGCGCAGGATCGGGACGATGGCCAGTTTCTTGCCGGAGATGACACGGGCGGTCATCTTCTTCATCGGGGTTTCGATTTCAACGTTTTCCAGCGGAAGGTCGCGGGTGATCTCGTAGCCCATCAGGAGCGAGATCTCCTTGAGCAGTTCGCGGAAATCCTTGGATCCGGTGCGCACGTCACGCATGATGCTCAGTTTGTGCTGCACCATCGGATGATCGATGATATGAAGTCGGCTCATGGATTATAGAATTGAAGGCGTTGATTATTCGGTTTCACCGTACATGATCACCTTGGCCTGGTTGCCCTGTTTCAACAGCTGGTCGATGGCGCCGCGGATGTCGTCGGCCGTGATGGAATCGAGCAGTTCGTCGTAACCGGTGATGCCGTCCACATTATATTTCAGGTATTCCTTGAGAACGTTGGCCCAGTAGTAGTTCTCGCGAAGATTCTCCTGGTGGGTCTTGTGCATATAGTCTTTGACCTTCTGAAGGTTGGCTTCGGCAGGACCGTTTTGCGTGAAGTCATTCAGCAGTTCCTCGATCCGCTTGTTCAGGCGCTCGTAATCCTCGGGGCTGGTCTGATAGACAATCTGGATGTACTCTTCGGTAGTCTTCGGAAGAACGCTGAAGCCGCCGTTCGTGCTCACACCATAGGTGCCGCCTTCCTTCTCGCGGATTTCTTCCGTGTAGATGATGCTGAGGATCTGGTGTGCGATGTCGAGGGTCAGGTCGTTCTTCAGGTCATACTTGCCCTTGCCGGATTCCAGGTAAAGCACAATGGCCATCGGGACCTCCATCTTCTTGGCGAAGACGACGTCGTTCTGTCCGGTCGCGAAATTCAGTACTTCAACCGCTTTCTCTTTCTTGCCCTTGCCCGGCAGCGAAGCGATGTACTGCTCGATCAGCGGACGGATCTCGTCGATGGTGAAGGCGCCGGTGATGGTGAAGGTGAAGTCGGAGGCATTGGCGAAGCGTTCTTTCGCGATCTGCATGATACGGTGGTAGTCAACCTGGTCGAGGTCGGCCGCTTTCATCATCGACTGGCGGGGATTGTTGTTGTAGATGACCTTGTAGAGGGTGTCCTGGAAAGCGGACATCGGCTGCGCTTCCTGGTTGACAAGCTGTGCATGTGTGCGCTTTTTCCAGGATGCAAAGGCGTCGTCGTCGGTGCGGGGTGCCGTGAACCGGAGATATACGAGCTGCATCATCGTCTCCAGATCCTTCGGCGTGCTGGAGGCGTTGATGCCTTCCTCATAGACCGAGATATACGGGTTGGCACCTGCCTGCTTGCCGGCCAGGGCCTTGGTCAGGGCCGTGGTGCTGAAGTTGCCGACGCCGCCCTCCGTGAATACGCCGATGTTCTTCAGGTTGATGGCTTCGCTTTCCGGATAGAGCGAAGTGCCGCCGTCGCTGAAGGCGCGCAGGATGATCTGGTCTTTGTTGAAGTCGGTGGGTTTCACGTACACGGTGGCTCCGTTGGAGAGGATGTACTTGGCGTAGCCGAAAGGAGCGGTCTGGGTCTTCTTGATCTTGCCGGGCTTGGGCAGCTGGGCGATCAGCGGCTCGTTGGAAACTTCCTCCTGATACGGTTCGATGTCCTCGGCAGCCACGGCGGCGAGCACCTCTTTCATTCTTTCTTCCGTCGGATAGGTTACGCCTTCCTTCTCAGGGAGCATCGCAGCCACCACGAGGTTCTTGCCTTCCTCCACCAGATTGCTGAACAGCTGGTTGATAACCTGGACCGGAATATTGGGGCAGAGTTGCTGCGAGAGCATGTATTCGTTCTCCGGGCCCATGATGGGTTCGCAGTCGATGAAGTGGCGGACGTATTCCTGGCAGTAGGAACGGCTGCTCTTCTTTTCGCGGGCGTTGTAGGCCGATTCGACTTGGCTCATGTATTCCGAACGGGCGCGCTCGTATTCGCTTTCGGTGAAGCCGCCGCGTTTGGCGCGCAGCATTTCGCGCCAAACGGTCGCCACGGCGTTCTCAAGCTGGTTCTCTCCGCAGACCACGACGCCCATGTAGGACTTCTTGGTCTTGGCGATGAAGTAGTCGTCGTCACCGCCGAACTGTGCCTGCATGAAAGGCGGTTCGGGAAGCTTGGTCATCTCCTGAAGACGCTCGTTGAGCATCATGTCGGCCATACCGATGGCGTACTTATACACAAGGTAATTCATGTCGCCTTTCATCTCGTCGGGATAGGCGTCGTGCTTCCAGAAGATGAACGTCTGGGCGTACGGGAACTCCTTGTCGGTCGCCAGGCTCACGATGGTCTCGTCGTTGTCCTCGACCTGCACGTAGTAGCGTTCTGCAGGATTCTCAGGCATCTGGATCGGACCGAAGATATCCTTGATCTTCGCTTCCACCGCGTCCACATCGATGTCACCGACTACCACGATACCCTGGTTGTCCGGGCGATACCATTTCTCATAGTAGTCGCGCAGGACCTGATAGGGGAAGTTGTCAACCACCTCCATCGTACCGATCGGCAGACGCTCAGCGTACTTATTGTTCGGGTAGATGGCGGGCAGGATCTTCTCGTAGAGACGCATCTGGGCGTTCTGGCGGCTGCGCCACTCCTCGTGGATCACGCCGCGCTCGCCGTCGATGTCCTCCGGGGTGAGCAGCAGGCCGTCGGCCCAGTCGTGCAGGATCCAGAGGCAGGAGTCGATGGCCTCGGGCACCTTCTCGACCGGTACATTGTCGATATTATAGACGGTCTCGTCGATGCTGGTGTAGGCGTTCAAGTCGGCGCCGAACTTCACACCGATCGACTCGCAGTACTTCACCACGCCATTGCCGGCGAAATGCTCCGTGCCGTTGAAGCACATGTGCTCCAGGAAATGCGCAAGACCGCGCTGGGATTCGTCTTCAAGGATGGAACCCACTTTCTGGGCGATATAGAAATTGGCCTGGCCTTTCGGCTCTTCGTTGTGCCGGATGTAATAGGTCAAACCATTGTCCAATTGCCCGATCCGGACATTGGCGTCGATCGGGATGGGAGGCATCTGCTGGGCAGATACAAAAGTACCCAGGCCAAGGGCCAGGGCAGCAATCATAGAAAGGATTCTCTTCATATTGATTAAAGATTTGTATTTTCTTTCGAGCCTCAAAGGTAATGAAATTAACATTATCTTTGCAGCGCGAAGTGTTTTTATTGGCCGGCATGTCCGTTTGTCCATGCCGTATGTGGTTTAAATTTTTCGCAAATATATAAATTATTATTGAATAACAATAATTTTTTAAAAAATTTTCGTGATGCAGCCGTCCGATCCGATTTCTGTTGAAGATCGTCATGCGCAGGCGCTTGCCATCGCTTCGGAGGCGGGGCATATCCTGCTGGAAAACGGTGCGGAGATTTCGCGTGTCGAAGAGACCATGGAGCGCATCGCCTCGCACTACGGGGTCGATTCCACAAGTTTCTTCGTGCTGAGCAACGGCATCTTCACCACCAGCAGCTTCAACAAGTACGCAAACGTGGAGTTCATCCCTTTCAAAGGGACGCAACTCGACAAGGTGGTCGCCGTCAACCAGCTTTCTCGCGACATCGTCGCCGGGAAGCACACCTTGGAAAGTGCAAGGCAGCGGCTTAAGGAGATCCGGAACATGCGCCCCCACCCTGTTTGGGAACAGGTCCTGGCTTCCGCACTGGGCAGCGCCGGGTTCTGTATTGTCTTCGGCGGCGGAATGCTCGACTGCGCGGCTTCTTTCGTCTGTGGCATCCTGCTCTGGCTGTTCGTGCTCTATGTCACTGCGCCCCACATGTCCAAGATTGTGGGCAATATCGTGGGCGGCTTTTTCGTTACGGCGCTTTGCATCCTCTTCCACCGCATCGGCTTCGGCCACAGCCTGCCCAACATGATCATCGGCGCCATCATCCCCTTGATCCCGGGGGTGCCGTTTGTCAACGGTGTCCGCGACGTGGCCAATGAAGATTATATTGCAGGTGCCACGCGCTTGCTCGACGCGCTGCTGGTCTTTTTCTGCATCGCGGCCGGCGTCGCGCTGGCATTTGTCTGCGACGGATTGATTTACGGAAAACTGATTGTGCTCAAAGGGATGACAGTCGATCCGTTCACCTTTGCCATGCCGGTCCAGATCATTGCCTCCTTTATTGGAACAGCCGCCTTTGCGGTACTCTTCGGCGTTCCGCGCAAGTATTATATACTTTGCGGCATCAGCGGCGTCCTGGGATGGATTCTTTACATGGTCCTCGCCCGCTATGCCGGGTTCACGCCGCCGGCCGCGACGGTCTTCGCCACGATGCTGGTCGTGCTGTCCGCACGCTATTTCTCCGTGCTCGACCGCTGCCCGGCCATCGTCTTCCTGCTCTGCGGCATCTTCCCGCTCGTGCCCGGTGCCGGCGTCTTCTGGACCTCCTATTATGTGGTGTCCAACCAACTCCGCCTCGCCCTCGGCAGCGGCTTCATGGCCGTCAAAGTGACCATCGCCATCGTCCTGGGCATCATCCTTATCAGCGAACTCCCGAATCGCCTGTTCACGGCCTGCCGCCATGCCCGGCATTGACCTCTTCGTCATGCCCGCCACTGCCCTTTTCGTCATACCCGACCTTGCCCTTTTCGTCATGCCCGACCTGATCGGGCATCTCCCCGACCTCGGCGCCTGGGGCCTGTGGGGCCTTTTCATCGGCACATTTTTGGCGGCGACCGTCGTCCCTTTCAGCTCCGACGTCCTCTATATCGCCGTCCTGCAGATGACGGCCGATCCTTGGGGCTGCCTGGCCGTGGGCACGTTGGGCAACTGGCTCGGCTCGCTGACCTCGTTCGGCCTGGGCTGGCTCGGCAAATGGGAATGGTTGGAAAAGTGGTTTAAAGTCAAGCCCGAAACCTTAGAAAAACAAAAGCGGGCCATCGACAAATATGGTGTCTGGCTCGCTCTTATCAGCTGGGTCCCCTTCATCGGCGATGTCTTCGCCATCGCCCTGGGTTTCTATAAAACCAATCCTTGGCTCACCGCTTTTCTCCTCCTCCTCGGCAAATTCCTCCGCTTCCTGCTCTGGAACCTGATCATGGGATTGATCTGACTACATCGTTCCGCCGCCGATAAAGGCGCGCAGCAGCGATGTAGCGGGGATTTCCTTGTCGGAGACCGGCGTGAAATAGTGGATGAATTTCAGCAGGCGGTGCGCTTCGCTGTATTCCGGACAATTCTTCGGCACGGTGCGCAGGATCAGTTCCGCGTGGACGTGCAACACGGCGAATTCGACCAGATAGGCTGAATTGAACATTACGTCGGCATTCTCCTGGTACGGATAGATCCACTGCTCCTCGGCACGGCGCACGTTCGGCCACTGGTTGATGGTCTCGCGGGCTGAAAAAGCCCCTTTGTTGTAGTCGCGGACGATGCGCCGCAGCAGGCGGTTGTCGCTGGTCGGCACCCAGTTGTGGTCGTCGAGCGAAATGCTGGTGAGCGTGGAGATGAAGATCTTGAAGGTCTGGTCAGCGGGTACCTGCGGAATGAGCTGCGGATTGAGGGCGTGGATGCCTTCGATGAGCAGCACACGGCCCGGTTTCATCTGCAGGTGCTTGCCGTTGTATTCGCGCCGGCCTGTCACAAAATTGAATTCAGGCATATCCACCACTTCCCCGCGCAAGAGCTTCAGCACGTCCTGCTCAAGCGCACGATGGTCCACGGTTTCGAAGTTGTCGAAATCATAGCTGCCGTCGGGCAGTTTCGGAGTCTCGATGCGGTTCACGAAGTAGTCGTCGGTCGAGAAGGAAATCGGCTGCAGGCCGCAGGCCTTGAGTTGAACGCTGAGCCGGCGCGTGACGGTCGTCTTGCCGCTGCTCGACGGACCGGTGATCAGCACGATGCGCACAGGATGCTCCGGATCGTTGTAGCGCCGCTCGATTTCTTCGGCAATCTGCACGAGCTTCTTTTCCTGCAGGGCCTCGGAGATCTGGATCAGGTCGGATGCACCGCCTGCCAGGCAGACGTGATTCACATCGCCGGCGTTGCGCAGGTTCATGATCCGATTCCACTTGAAATCTTCGGTAAAGACCTCGAAGGTCTTGGGCTGGTCGAAGAACGGGGCCAGCACATCAGGATTGTAGCGGTCCGGAACGCGTAGCAGGATGCCGCTATGGTATTTTACGATGTCCCACACCTTGATGTAACCGGCGGACGGAAGCAGGCGGCCGTAATAATAATCCACGGTGTCGCCCAGCATGTAGTAGTCTACATAGGGCTGTCCACTGGTTTCCAGCAGCCGCACCTTGTCCTCATAACCTTGTTCTCGGAAAATCTCGATGGCCTCTTCCAAACGCGCTTCCCGCCGGTGGAACGGCAGGTTCTGGTCGATGATTTCCTGCATCCGCGCTTTAATCCGCGCCACGTCAGCCTCGCTAGGCTCGGTGCCGTCCGGCTTGTGGAGCTCGCAGAAATAGCCGTTGGAGATGGGATGCTTGATCTCCATCTTCGCTTTCGGAAACACGTCCTGCGCCGCCTTGCAAAGCAGGAAGCTGAGCGAGCGGCAATACACGCGGCGGGCGCTCGGGTCGCGGAGGTCAAGGAACTCGATGTCGCGGTTGTTATACACGCGGAAGCGGAGCCCCTGCGAAACGTTGTTGACCTTGGCCGATACGATGGGATACGGGCGGTCGAATTCAAATTCGGGGAGCATCTCCTCGAGCGTGGTTCCTTCGTTGAAGTGCTTGGACGAGCGGGTGTTCTTGCAGTAGATCTTGAGCATGGTATCCGGGATCTAGATGGGTTTCAAAATGAAGTGGAAGCGGTATTCACCGTACGGGAGATGGTATTCCGGCAGCGGGACGGCGCCCCAGCTGGTGATGCAGCCGAGTCCCATCTGCCGCCAGTCGAGCAGCAGGTTCGTCACGTCGTCTTCCTTCAGGAATTCCGAGTGACGGTTGTGCTTGAATTCCCCATCGTCCAGCGTTTCTATCCGATAGTGCAGCGCCGAAGCTGAGAACGGTTCCTCTGCCTGAATCTCCAGGCCTTTGCCGCGCTGGTTCGTGATGCGCAGCCAGCGGAGGTCGGTCCGGGTGCCGGTTTCCTGCGGCTTGATGTACGGATAATACTGCTCCGAGACTGTCTGCGTCCAACGGCCGAGGAACGAGGCCGCCTTGCGGTCCGCATAGTTCTCGAAAGGACCGCGGCCGTAGTACTCCAGGTTTTCGAACGACTTGGGCAGCGGTATCTGCACGCCGAAACGGAAAAGTCCGGGCAGGTCGCGGTTCTTTCCGGGAATCAGTTGTTCCACTATTTCCATCGAGCCCTGGTCGTTCACCCGATATTCCATCAACACCCGCGCGTCGGATCCCTCCAGTTTGTACTCGATGATGATGACTTGCAGGTTGTTCTTGTCGTACTGCGAGAGACTGTAGTAATACAGTTTCGGCTTCTTCCAGAAAGCCATCTTCTTCTGCAGGCCCGCGCCGAAGTCGTTGTCGGTGGGTGCACGCCAGAAGTTCGGCCGGAGGGTCTCCCCGCTCTTGAGCAGGCTCACGCCGCCGACCTGCCAGCGTGTGATGGAACCGTCGTCCACCGAAAAGTCGATTTCAAAGTTACTGCCGCTCACCGTGAACTGGTGCGCCGCGTTGTTGCGGATCTTCGGGCGGCTTGCGCTCTTGAGCGGCTGCATGGTCCAGACAAAGTCGTTGAGCGCAAGTTGCTGCCGTGCCACTTCAAAATCTTTCTCGAGCAGCCCGTCGGCTTCTTTCAGCCGGAAACTGAGATTCAGGAGCCATTCCGCCGAGCCGTCGATATCGCCGTAGGGAACGTCGATGAGCCGGCGATCCTGCGGCGCGACATTCACGTCGTCCACGGTGCCTTCTGCCTGCCATTCGCCGTTGCGCAGCAGCGTCCAGTGCATCCGGTACTTGGATAGGTCGCGGAAGAATTGCTCGTTATAGATTTCCAGCCGGTTGGGCGCCTTGAGCTCCGACCAGATGTTCTGGTAGAAATACTGAACTTCA
>JAFZAF010000207.1 GCA_017548335.1 Bacteroidales bacterium
GACAAGGTGGGCAAGGCCACGACCTGGATGATCACCGGCGCCGTGCTGGTGTTCTGTGCGCACCTGATCATCGGCTTCGCTCCCAGCGTGCCGTTTTACGGCTACCTGTCGATCGTCTTCCTGGGCATCGGCTACTCGCTGGTCCCGTCCGCCATGTGGCCTACCGTGCCGAAGATCATCCCCGAGAAGAACCTCGGTACGGCCTATTCCATGATCTACTGGATCCAGAACATGGGCATGCTCCTGGTCCCGATCATCGTGGGTTCCATCATGAAGAAGAATACCGGCAACGACATCCGCGCCGCCGTCCATTCCGAGTACGTTTTCGTGACGCTGGGCATCGTGGCCATCACCGTCGCCATCTTACTCTTCTTCAACTCGAAGAAACACCCGGAACTGAAGATCGACCGGCCTTCGAAGGAAGTCGCATAAAATACAAGGCCGCCTGGATGGGCGGCCTTGTATTGTCATGCCCGGCTCAGTCCGGGCATTTTTGTCTCAGAACGGCAGGTCGTCAGGCCCGTCGTCGGTCAGGTCGGCGGGATTGACGATGGGGGTTGTGGGCTGGTGCGGCTGGGCCTGCTGCGGCGCTGGCTGGCTGGCCGGGTTGTCGCCGCGGCGGCCGAGCAACTGGATGGTGTCGGCCTGGATTTCCGTGACATAGCGTTTCTGGCCGTTCTGGTCGTCCCAGCTGCGGCTGCGGATCTTTCCTTCCACGTAGATCTGGCTGCCCTTGCGGATGTAGTTTTCCGCCAGGTCGGCCAGCTGGCGCCAGGCAATGATGGTGTGCCACTCCGTCAATTCCCGCGTTTCTCCGTTCCGGTCCCGGTATCTTTCGCTGGTGGCCAGCGTAATGGTGGCGACCGATGCGCCGCCCTGCAGATGTCTGATTTCAGGATCTTTCCCTACATTTCCAATGAGTAATACTTTATTCAGTGCCATAGTACCTTAATTTTGGCTAAATGTACGGAGTTTCTCCAAGATTCGCAAATAAAAGTGAAGCAGGGAGCGCCTTCCGCCGCATTCCGGCGTGTCGGGGAAGCTGCCAGTGCGGTTAATAATCAATCCGGTGCGGCGGAAGACGCTCCCGCTGGCATTAATACTTCCGCTTCAGATGCCGGAAATACAGCTCGTTCTTCATTCTAAGCTGTGCGGCCGTTTGCGCGAGGAACCCTTCCAGCGAATCTTCCCGTTCGAGGTGGAGTTTCTTGCGAAGATCCGTCCGCTTGTTGTAGAAAGTCTGGACGTGGTCGTAGCCCAGGATCCGACTGATGCAGGGGGGCTCGAGTCCGAGCGTGATCATCCCGCATAAGCCGATTTCACTGCGGGTCAATTCGGGGTATTGTTGTTCCAGGTGGGTCAACATGCCGGATTCGTGCAGGTCTGCCACTGTCATGAATTGGTCTTTGATCGCCCGGCCTTCGCCGCGCGGTGAGGAAAGGATGAGGTCGAGCCGCTTGGCCAGCAGGTATTCGCTGTTTCCGCTCAGCGCAGACGCATTGGCGATTTCGGTAAGTAATTCCACCAGGTTGTGGATGGCCGGAATCATGCGGTCGCGGTCGTGCGTGATCCGTTCAAGCAGTTCTTGGATGTCACTTTTTTGCCGGTACAGCCGCAAGGTCAGAAACACCGATAAGGCTGTCATGAAAAAAAAGCAGGATGGAAAGCAGTGTAATCATTTTGTTATGATTTTTGGGCACAGCAGGCCCTGACACGCGCTTCGTCGGGATCCAATCCGGTCATCAGCCGGTATCCGGAGAGGGCCTGTTCCCGCAGCCAGTCCATTCCCGAGACGTAGGTGGCGCCGGCTTCGACACACCGCTGCGGCAGGCAGGGATCCTTGTAATTGGGTTCCACTACAACTTTGCCTTCCAAGGGGAGCGTATCGGCCAGGTCGATGCGGACCGGCAGGGCGTAGATGAGGATGTCGGCCGTTGTGGCCTGTCCGCCCGCCTGTTCGAGCCGGAGCGGAATCATTCCGCCGCCTGTGAAGCAGAATGTCCGCGCCTTGCGGAAATCACGGTTTGCCACCATCACCGACATCCGCAACTTCAGTGCGGCGAGTGCGGCTGCCTTCGCGGCACCGCCGCAGCCGATCACGAGCACCCGTGGCCGCTGCTGTTGGTTGGCATAGGGCGCCAGCAGTTTCTGCAGCGCCCAGAAGTCGGAATTGTAGCCATAGATCTTTCCGTCTTTTTTCTTGAGAATGTTGACGGCCAGGAGTTCCCGGGCGATGGTGTCGGTCAGGTCCGCTTTCCGGAAAGCTTCGTCCTTGAAAGGGGCTGTCACGTTGACGGCCTCGTAGTCGGCCAGGAAACGGGCATAAGCCCGTTCGAAATCGTTTTCTTCAATCAGGTCGTAGGCCATTCCGAGGTGTTCGGGATAGGCGGCCCGGAAAAGGGCGGGACTCTGGCTGTGTGCAATGGGATAGCCGATCAAACCGTATCTTTTCATGGCAGTTTTTTCTGGTTGCGCTGGCGGACAGCCTCGAAAGCAAGGATGGCCGCCGAAGCGGAGACGTTCAGGGAGTCCATCGTGCCGGCCATGGGTATGCGGATATGGGCGTCGGCCCGTTCCCGCCAGAAATCGGAAAGTCCTTTGTCTTCCGTTCCGAAGACGAGGGCGGTAGGATGGACCATGTCGGTGGCATAGTACAGTTCCGAATCCTGCAGCTGGGCCGTCAGGATGGCGATGCCGTGGGCTTTCAACCAGGCATATGCCTCGTCGGAAGAGCAGGCGACAGCCGGTACTGAAAAGAATGCGCCCAGGCTGGCGCGGATGAGGTTGGGGTTATACAGGTCTGTGAGCGGGTCGCAGACCAGCACGGCATCGACGCCGGCCGCATCGGCGCTGCGTAGCACAGCCCCGAGGTTGCCGGGTTTTTCCACGCTTTCCAGCACCAGTACGAGCGGGGACGGGGAGAGCCGGATATCCTGCAGGTGCAGGTCCCGGGCACGCAGTATCGCGACAAGTCCTTCGGTTCCGCCGCGATAGGCGATCTTTTCATAGAGCCGGTCGCTGACGAGGAAATCAGCCTTGTCGGCACAGGCTTCTCCTTCGCGGACAAAAACCGTCACCGCCTCGTAGCCGGCGGCGCAGGCGCGTTCAAATTCCCGCCGCCCCTCCACGACAAAGAGCCCGCGGGCTTTGCGCTCGCGGGACTGGGTTTCCAAGGCAAGGAGTTCCTTGATCTTGGGGTTCTGCGGGGATGTGAGCCTCTCCGTCACGGCTTATTCCGGCTTCTCTTCTTTCGATGCACTCTTTTCCGGCCGCATCTGCGGGAAGAAGAGCACGTCCTGGATGGTGGAGGAATTGGTCATCATCATGGTCAGGCGGTCGATGCCCATGCCCAGGCCGGAGGTCGGCGGCATGCCGTACTCGAGGGCGCGGACAAAGTCCATGTCGATGTACATGGCTTCATCGTCGCCGGCATCCTTGAGACGGACCTGTTCGTTGAAGCGGTCGAGCTGGTCGATCGGATCGTTGAGTTCGCTGTAGGCGTTGGCCAGTTCCTTGCCGTTGACGAAGAGTTCGAAACGCTCGGTCAGGGCGGGATTCTCGCGGTGGCGCTTGGTGAGCGGGCTCATCTCCACGGGGTAGTCGATGATGAAGGTGGGCTGCACGAGGTTCTTCTCGCAATACTCGCCGAAGATGGCGTCGATCAGCTTGCCTTTGCCCATTTCGGGCTTGATGGGGACGTTCAGTTTCTTGCATGTCTCGCGCAGCTGCGCCTCGTCCATGCCGGCGATATCCACGCCCGCATATTCCTTGATGGCATCGAGCATTGGAAGCTTGCGGTAGGGAGCCTTGAACTCGATCTCGTTGCCCCAGACCTCGAATTTCGTCTTCCCGTTGATGGCGACCGCAATGCGTTCGACCATCGTTTCAACGAATTTCATCATCCATTTGTAATCCTTGTAGGCCACATAGATCTCCATGCAGGTGAACTCGGGGTTGTGGGTGCGGTCCATCCCTTCGTTGCGGAAGTCCTTGGCGAACTCATAGACACCCTTGAAGCCGCCCACGATGAGCCGCTTCAGGTAGAGTTCATTGGCAATGCGCATATAGAGCGGGATGTCGAGGGTGTTGTGGTGCGTGATGAAAGGACGCGCCGTGGCACCGCCCGGGATGGACTGGAGGATAGGGGTCTCCACTTCCAGGTAGCCGTGTTCGTTGAAATAGTCGCGCATCGTGCCGATGATCTTCGTCCTTTTCTCGAAGATCTCCTTGACCTGCGGATTGACGATCAGGTCCACGTAGCGCATGCGGTAGCGGAGCTCGGGGTCGGAGAAACCGTCGTGGACGGTTCCGTCGGCGTCGGTCTTGACGATCGGAAGCACGCGGAGCGATTTGCTGAGCACGGTGAGCTTCCTGGCGTGGATGGAGAGGGCGCCTGTCTGCGTGATGAAGGCATACCCTTCGATGCCGATGATGTCGCCGATGTCGAGCAGTTTCTTGAAGACGGTGTTGTACATCGTCTTGTCTTCTTCGGGGCAGATCTCGTCACGTTTGACGTAGACCTGGATGCGGCCGCAGTCGTCCTGCAGTTCGATGAAGGAGGCGGCGCCCATGATGCGCCGGCTCATCATGCGGCCGGCGATGATGATATCGTTGAAATTCCCTTTCTCAGGATCGTAGCCTTCCTTGATTTCCCGGGTCGTGGTATTGACGGGGAATTCGGCTGCAGGGTAGGGGTTGATGCCCAGCTCCTGGATTTTTTGCAGCGAGGCGCGGCGGTTCAGCTCCTGTTCGTTGAGATCTGTAATTTCCATCGGATAGGTTATTCTCTGGCTAAAAATTTTCCGTTCAAGTTACAAAGTTAGCATTTTTTTGCGTTTTCGGCCGACATTTTTGTTATCTTTGCAAATTAGCGAAGGTATTTTATGGGCATCGAGAAGAAATGGGTCGTCAAGGAGCAGGGCAATCCCGCCTCCGTCCGCCAGCTGGCACAAGAGCTGGGGATCGACCAGGTTTTGGCCAATCTGCTCGTGCAGCGCGGCATCGATACCTTTGCCAAGGCCCGCGAATTCTTCCGCCCCGACCTGAGCATGCTCCACGATCCTTTCCTGATGAAAGACATGGAGCAGGCGGTCGAACGGATGGACCGTGCTGTCCGCGACAAGGAGCGGATCCTGGTCTACGGCGACTACGACGTGGACGGAACGACGGCCGTGTCGCTCGTCTATTCCTTCTTCCGTCAGTACAACCCCAACATCGAGTATTATATTCCCGACCGTTACGACGAGGGTTATGGTGTTTCCTATAAAGGAATCGATACGGCCAAGGCACATGGCTGCACGTTGCTCATTACGCTCGACTGCGGCATCAAGGCCGTGGAGAAGGTCAAATATGCCAAGAAACTGGGTATCGACACCATCATCTGCGACCACCATCTTCCCGACGTGGAACTGCCGCCCGCTGTGGCCGTGCTCGATCCCAAACGTGAAGACTGCAATTATCCGTTCGACGACCTTTCGGGTTGTGGCGTGGGTTTCAAGCTGGTCCAGGCCTATGCCTCCCGGCACGGGATTCCGTTTGAACAGTACCAGTCGCTGCTCGACCTGCTGGTGGTGAGCATCGCTTCCGACCTGGTCTCCGTGACAGGCGAGAACCGCGTGCTGGCCTACTACGGCCTCAAACAGCTCAACGAGAATCCGCGCAAGGGGCTGGTGCCCATCATCAAGCTCTCCGGCCTGGAGAAACACCGCATCACCATCGACGAGATCGTATTCAAGATCGGCCCGCGCATCAACGCGGCGGGGCGCATGGAGAGCGGCCGCACGGCCGTGGACATGCTCACGGCCCGCGACGATCATGAGGCCCTCGAAATCGGCGCCGCCATCAACGAGCACAACAACGACCGCAAGAAAATCGACCGCGAAATCACCGAGGAAGCGCTCCGGATGGTACAGGACATGCCCGACTTTGCCGACCGCAAGTCCACCATCGTCTATAATCCCAAGTGGCACAAGGGTGTCGTCGGCATCGTGGCCTCGCGCCTGGTGGAAGCATACTATCGCCCGACCATCGTCATGACCAAGTCGAACGGCTTCATCACGGGCAGCGCCCGTTCCATTGCCGGCTTCGACCTCTATGACGCCATCGAGAGCTGTGCCGACCTGCTCGAGAACTTCGGCGGTCACATGTATGCGGCCGGCCTGACCATCAAGGAAGCCCATTTCGAGGAATTCTGCCAGCGCTTCGAAGCCACGGTGGCGGCCAAGATCAAGAACGTGGTGATGACCCCTACCGTCGACATCGACTCCTACCTCGACTTCAACCAGATCACGCCCAAGTTCTTCCGCCTCCTCAAGCAGTTCCAGCCCTTCGGCCCCGGCAACCAGTCGCCCGTCTTTATCACCGAAAACGTCTACGACAACGGCAACGGCCGCAAAGTCGGCAGCGCCGAGCACGGCGACCTCAAGCACCTCAAGCTAGAACTCATCCAGGAAGACGAACCCTACCACCACATCTCCGCCATCGCCTTCAACCTCTCAGAGCACTTCGAGCACATGCAGGCCGGCAACCCCGTCGACATCTGCTACTCCATCGCCGAAAACTACTACCGCGGCATCGCCAACATCCAGCTCCGCGTCAAGGACATCAAAGAGAAGGAACTCTTCTAGC
>JAFZAF010000208.1 GCA_017548335.1 Bacteroidales bacterium
CGCTTGGCGTGCCTTCCCGCATGAACCTCGGCCAGATCTACGAAACCGTCCTCGGTTGGGCGGGCCGCGAGCTCGGGCTGAAGTTCAGCACCCCGATCTTCGACGGAGCCAGCCTGGAAGACATCTGTAAGTACACCGACCAGGCAGGACTTCCGCGTTACGGCCGCACCCAGCTCCGCGATGGCGGTACCGGCGAACTCTTCGACCAGCAGGCCACGGTGGGCGTGATCTACATGATCAAGCTCGGCCACATGGTCGACGACAAGATGCACGCCCGTTCCATCGGTCCGTACTCCCTGATCACCCAGCAGCCGCTCGGCGGTAAAGCCCAGTTCGGCGGCCAGCGCTTCGGCGAGATGGAGGTCTGGGCGCTCGAAGCCTTCGGCGCCTCCAACATCCTGCAGGAAATCCTGACCATCAAGTCGGACGACGTGACCGGACGCAGCCGCGCCTATGAAGCCATCGTCAAGGGCGACCCGATGCCGACCCCCGGCATCCCCGAGTCGCTCAACGTGCTGCTCCACGAGCTCCGCGGCCTCGGCCTGAGCGTGAAACTGGATTACTAGTAGTGTTTGACAAGTAAAAATCAAGGATATGTCTTTAAAGAAAGAGATAAAGGTGAAAAACAACTTCAACCAGATCACCATCGGCCTGGCTTCTCCGGAAGAGATTCTCGAGCAGTCGTCGGGCGAAGTGCTCAAGCCGGAGACTGTCAACTACCGCACCTACAAGCCGGAACGCGACGGACTCTTCTGCGAGCGCATCTTCGGTCCGACGAAGGACTACGAGTGCCACTGCGGAAAGTACAAGCGGATCCGCTACCGCGGCATCGTCTGCGACCGCTGCGGCGTGGAGGTGACTGAGAAGAAGGTACGCCGGGAACGCATGGGTCACATCAACCTGACGGTGCCCGTCGCCCACATCTGGTATTTCCGCTCGACGCCGAACAAGATCGGTTATCTGCTCGGCATTCCTTCCAAGAAGCTCGAGGCCATCATCTACTACGAGAAATACGTGGTGATGCAGGCCGGCGCCGCCAAGGGACTCAAAGGCATCAACGACCTGGACCTGCTCACCGAGGAAGAATACCTCGACGTGCTCGAACAGCTGCCCAAGGGCAACCAGGAGCTCCCCGACGACGACCCGCAGAAATTCGTGGCCGGCATGGGCGCGGAAGCGATCTACGAGATGCTCAAGAACGTGGATCTCGACACCCTTTCCTATGATCTCCGCCACAAGAGCGAAGCGGAAACGTCACAGCAGCGCAAGGCGGAAGCCCTCAAGCGCCTGAGCGTCATCGAGGCCTTCCGGGAATCGAAGGAAATCAACCACCCGGAATGGATGGTGATGAAGGTGATCCCGGTCATCCCGCCGGACCTTCGCCCGCTCGTTCCGCTCGACGGCGGCCGCTTCGCCACCAGCGACGTGAACGACCTCTACCGCCGCGTGATCATCCGCAACAACCGCCTCAAACGCCTCATCGAGATCAAGGCCCCGGAAGTGATTCTCCGCAACGAGAAGCGCATGCTGCAGGAAGCCGTTGACTCCCTGTTCGACAACTCCCGCAAGTCCAACGCCGTCAAGTCGGAAGCCAACCGGACGCTCAAGTCCCTGTCCGACAGCCTCAAGGGCAAGCAGGGCCGTTTCCGTCAGAACCTCCTCGGCAAACGCGTGGACTACTCCGCCCGAAGCGTTATCGTCGTAGGTCCGGAACTCTCGATGCATGAGTGCGGCCTGCCGAAATACATGGCAGCCGAGCTCTACAAGCCGTTCGTTATCCGCAAGCTCATCGAGCGCGGCATTGTCAAGACCGTGAAGTCCGCCAAGAAGATCGTGGACCGCAAGGATCCCGTTATCTGGGACATCCTCGAGAACGTGATGAAGGGACACCCGGTGCTCCTGAACCGTGCACCGACCCTGCACCGCCTCGGTATCCAGGCTTTCCAGCCGCGCATGATCGAGGGCAAGGCCATCCAGCTCCACCCGCTCGCCTGTACGGCCTTCAACGCCGACTTCGACGGTGACCAGATGGCTGTCCACTTGCCGCTGGGCAACGCCGCCATCCTGGAGGCCCAGCTGCTGATGCTCGGTAGCCACAACATCCTCCATCCGGCCAACGGCGCGCCGATCACGGTGCCGTCGCAGGACATGGTCCTCGGCCTGTACTACATCACCAAGGAGCGTGAGGGTGCCAAGGGACAGGGCATGAAGTTCTACGGTCCCGAAGAAGCGATCATCGCCAAGAACGAAGGACGCGTGGAATGGCAGACCAAGTGCCAGGTGCGCATCCCCGTGGACAAGACCGACCTCTCCAAGGGCTACAAGATGCAGCCGACCACCGTGGGCCGCATCCTGTTCAACCAGCTCGTCCCGGACGAAGTGCCGTATATCAACACCCTGCTGAAGAAGAAGTCGCTGCGCGACATCATCGGCATGGTGCTCAAGTATACGAGCATCGCCCGCACCGCCCAGTTCCTCGACGACATCAAGAACCTCGGCTACCGCATGGCCTTCGAGGGCGGCCTGTCGTTCAACCTGGGCGACGTGATCATCCCCGATGAGAAAGCGGCCCTGGTCGAAGACGGCTACCAGCAGATCGCGACCTGGCAGGCCAGCTACGACATGGGTCTGATCACCAACAACGAACGCTACAACCACGTCATCGATATCTGGACCACCGTCAACACGCAGCTGACGGGCATCGTGGAGCAGCGCATCAAGGAAGACAAGCAGGGGTTCAACCCGGTCTACATGATGCTGGACTCCGGCGCTCGTGGTTCGAAAGAGCAGATCCGCCAGCTCTGCGGCATGCGTGGCCTGATGGCCAAGCCGCAGAAGTCCGGTTCCACCGGTGCCGATATCATCGAGAACCCGATTCTGGCGAACTTCAAGGAAGGCCTGAGCGTGCTCGAGTACTTCATCTCCACGCACGGCGCCCGCAAGGGTCTGGCCGATACCGCCTTGAAGACCGCTGATGCCGGTTACCTGACCCGCCGTCTGGTGGACGTCTCCCACGACGTGATCATCAACGAGGAAGACTGCGGAACGCTCCGCGGCCTGGTGGCAACCGCCATCAAGAACAAAGACACTGTGGTGGAAAGCCTCGGCGAACGCATCCTCGGCCGCACCTCGGTCCACGACATCTACAACCCGCTCACCGGCGAGAAGATCCTGAGTGCAGGCGACCAGATCACCGAAGACCTGGCCGAACTCATCGAGAGCCTCCCGATCGAGCAGGTTGAGATCCGTTCGGTGCTCACCTGCGAGTCGAAGAAGGGCGTCTGCGCGAAATGCTACGGACGCAACCTGGCCACCGGCCGCATGGTCGAGAAGGGCGAAGTGGTCGGCGTGATTGCCGCCCAGTCCATCGGCGAGCCGGGTACGCAGCTGACCCTCCGTACTTTCCACGTCGGTGGTACCGCCTCCAATGTCGCTTCCGAAAGTGAGATCGTCTCCAAATACGAAGGACGCCTCGAATTCGAGGAACTCCGCACCATCACCAAGCAGGACGACAAGGGCGAACACACCATCGTGGTGAGCCGCGCGACCGAAATGCGCATCGTGCACCCGGTCACCGACATCACGCTCGGCCAGTACAATATCCCCTACGGTTCCGAACTCTACAAGAAGGACGGCGAATCCGTGGTGCCAGGCGACCGCATCTGCAACTGGGATGCCTACAACGCCCTGACTATCACCGAAATTGCCGGTAAGGCCGTTTACGACAACATGATCGAAGGCGTGACCTACCGCGACGAAGCCGCCGATGAATACTCGCAGCACCGCGAGAAAGTGATCATCGAAGCCCGCGACAAGTCGAAGAACCCGACCATCCGCATCCTGGGCCAGGACGGCGAGGAGCTCAAGCAGTACAACCTGCCGGTGGGTGCCCACGTGATGGTGGAAGATGGCCAGGCGATCGGCGTAGGCGAGATTATCGTCAAGATTCCTCGCGCCATCGGCAAGTCGGGCGATATCACGGGCGGTCTGCCACGCGTGACCGAGCTCTTCGAGGCCCGCAACCCGTCGAACCCGGCTGTCGTGTCGGAAATCAACGGCGAGGTCGTCATGGGCAAGAACCGCCGTGGTAACCGCGAGATCATCATCCGTGCCCGCAGCGGCGAAGAGAAGCGCTATCTCGTTCCGCTGTCCAAGCAGATCCTCGTCCAGGAGAACGACTACGTCCGTGCCGGCATGGCGCTTTCGGACGGTGCCGTCTCCCCGACCGACATCCTCAACATCCTCGGCCCGATCAAGGTGCAGGAATACATCGTCAACGAAATCCAGGAAGTCTACCGCATGCAGGGTGTGAAGATCAACGACAAGCACTTTGAAGTGATCGTCCGCCAGATGATGCGCAAGGTCGAGATCGTCGATCCGGGCGACACCCGCTTCCTGCCTGAGCAGCTCGTCGACAAGATCGAGTTCCTCGAGGAGAACGACACCATCTTCGACAAGAAGGTGGTCACCGACGCGGGCGATTCCGAAAACCTGCACGCCGGCCAGATCGTGACGGTCCGCCAGCTCCGCGACGAGAACTCGTTGCTGAAACGGTCCGACAAGCGGACGGTCGAAGCCCGCGATGCGATTCCCGCCACCTCCAACCAGGTACTCCAGGGGATTACACGTGCGGCCCTTCGCACCAACAGCTTCATGTCGGCCGCTTCCTTCCAGGAAACCACGAAGGTACTTTCCGACGCGGCCATCCGCGGCAAGATCGACACCCTCGAAGGCCTGAAGGAGAACGTGATCTGCGGTCACCTGATTCCAGCCGGTACCGGCCAGCGCGAATTCGACAACCTGATCGTCGCCTCGATGGACGACTACCAGAAACTGGCCGCGGCGCGGAAGAAACAATAAGAAGGTTATGGCAATCATCCGGGAATTGAGAGGGTTTACCCCCAAGATCGGAAAGAATTGCTTCATAGCGGAAAATGCTGTAATCATCGGCGACGTAACCATCGGCGATGATTGCAGCATTTGGTATGGAGTGGTTCTGCGCGGCGACGTGAACACCATCAAGATCGGCAACCGCGTCAACATCCAGGACAATGCTAGTGTCCACACGCTCTACCAGCGCTCTGTCACCGAGATCGGCGACGACGTATCGGTCGGCCACAACGCCGTGGTCCACGGCGCCAAGGTGGGCAACAACGTGCTGGTCGGCATGGGCGCCATCCTCATGGACAACGCCGAAATCGCCGACGGCAGCATCATCGCCGCCGGTGCCGTCGTCCTGACGGGCGAGAAACTGGAACCCGGCGTCTATGCCGGCGTTCCTGCCAAAAAGGTGAAAGATGGATCGGAGGCCATCACCGCCGCAGCCCACAAGAACGCACAGGGCTACATGATGTACAAAGAATGGTACAAATAAAAAGGGTTGGCCGCAAAGCCAACCCTTTTTTCATAGGATCCTACCCGATTACAGATTGACACCTGCAGGAAGTACAAAGTACTCCATGCCGCTGCCGAAGCTGCCGGCGCTGACGCGGTAGCCCGTGATCGGCAGGTAGATCACACCGTCTTCGATGTAGCTTTCACCGGTGTAGAGATACACATTGCCATAGCTGCTGTGCACATAGCCGGAGAAGAAGGAAGCGGGCCAGATCGGTTTGTGGTTCTGCACCGTGAAGGTGAAGTCGGTTCCTTTCACCCAGCAGTCAGGCAGGATAAAGAAGTCGGGAGCCTCTTCGGTCGTATAGAGATCCTGTTCCCACTCTTCCTCATACCAGTCGGAATAATAGATACCGGTACCGACTTTCTTGGGCGTGAGCTTGCGCGTAGCGGAAACCGTCATCGCGCTGATGCCGGAAGGAGAAACCATATTCTCATCCACAGAAAGGGTGAGTTTGTAGGTTTCACCGCCGAAAGCGTTGATGTCGGGATAGTTGATATCCAGTTTGGCGACAGCTTCGCCATCGGCGAAATCAAAGGAGGACTTGGCCGGCTTGAAAATCCCGCCCGTAGCATCGTCAACGGTCACAGGCACGCTGAGGGAACCCTTCGTGTTGCCACGCCAGAGTTCCACGGTGACCTTGTTGCCGTCTTCCTTCAGCATTTCAAACACGGCAGCGTCCGAAGGGAACGACAGGCAGGCGTTGTCAGGCGTATAGATGGTCCCTTCCCGTACGCAGGATGCGGAAAACAGAAGGGTCGCGATAGCGAATGAAATGAATAAAAGCTTTTTCATTGTCTCTTCGTTTTTTGCGGGTTAAAGGTTTCTGCCCTGCTTCGGGTTCTGGTCCGAATCGGCGTTCATGTTCTCGTTGCCGTCGAACTCGGCCTGCGGAATCCAGAGGATAAAGTTGGCGGAAGCCGGAATGCTGGTATAAGCCGTGCAGGTCTGCGGGTGGTTGGTTCCTGACCAGGCACGGTTGAAGCAAAGGCCACGACGCTGGATATCGAACAGGCGCGGGTTCTCGCTCCAGAGCTCGACACGGCGCTGGAAGAAGATCTCGTCCATCAGCGTGGTGATCGCACCGACGGTGTTGCTGTTGAGCGTCTTGTCGTCGCTCATGGAAGCCAGGCGGGAAGCATAGTTGGAGTCGCGCTTCTCACCGACAGCCTTGACATACTCGCGGGCCTTAGAATAGTTGCCCTGCTCGCAGGCCGCTTCGGCAGCGATCAGGTACATTTCTTCAGCACGCATCAGGATATGGTCACCGGTATTGGCGGCCGGATCGATGAAGACCAGCTTCTTCTGGCACCAGGAGCGCTGCGAGCCGTTTACGGTACCGGGAGTTCCCCACTGGCTCTGGTCCAGCGGAGCGGTCCACCAAGCCTTGCGGACATCGGTGTCAGGAATCTCGTCGTAGAGCCAGTTGCCGATCAGGTGACGGGCCTTCGAATACGTAGACTTGCAGTCGGCGTCCATATGCGTGTAGGGATCGGCGTTGCCCATGGACTGGTCGGTCTGGATGGCGAGACCCCACATCACGTTCTGTTTGTTGACGTCGTTGACCGTCTTGATGTCATCCCAGCCGCCGATCTTCTGGCCCTGCATGGCCTTTTCGGCAGCGGCAAGCGCCGTCGCATAGTCGTGCTGCACCAACGCATGGCGGGCCTTGATACCATAAGCGACAGCCAGGCTGATGTGGCTCTTGTGGAGCTGGCCCAGGTTGGAAGCGCTCAGGTGTTCGATGGCCTTGTCGATATCGGCGTTGGCCTGGTCGTATACGTCTTTTACCGTACCACGGCCTTTGCCTTCCGAACCGGCAACCGTCGGTTCCGTATAGATCGGAACGCCCGGAAGATTGGTACCCTTGATGGCGCCGTTCTGCTGATAGGTCTGGATCAACCACATGTAGCAGAAGGAACGGAGGGCGTAAGCCTGTCCGAGCACATAGTGCTTATAGTCGGAACTACCTTCCATCTCCTCATTGGCCAGGATGTAGTTCGCATTCGAGATCAGGGTATAGAAGAAATTCCACATCTGATACTGGTGGCCGGCATTGCCCGTCCAATCACCGAAGGTATCATAGCGGTAGTCGTACCAGTACCAGCCGGAGCCGGAACCGTCCATCGGATGATCTTCCGCCTTGATATCCATCACCAGGATATAGGCCGGGAGACCGCCGTTCTCATGCGCCCAGCTGGAGCCCCAGCCGCCGATGTAAAGCAGTCGGAGGAGGCCGTTGACAGCCGTCATGGCGTTTTCAGAATCGGAGAAGATCGCCGTACCGGACACCCGGTCGGTCGGATCCGTATCGAGGAATTCTTCGTTGCAGCCGCTGAGCGTTACCAGCATCAGGAGCGAAATGATTGCAAATATCTTTTTCATGATTCCTTTCGATTAGAAGTTAATGTCCAGGCCGACGGAGATGGTCCGGGTCGGCGTATAGGAGTAACCGGTTCCACCGGAGAAGTTGTACTGCGGGTCCATGCCTTTCAAGGCGGAGAACAACTTGATGTTGTCAGCCGACACGGAGACGCGGACAGCTTTCATGCGCATGGCCTTGAGGGCACGGGCGGGAAGCGTGTAACCAACGGAGATGTTCTTGATGGCGAAATAGGAAGCATCGAAGAGTTCGTCGTCGGTCAAGGCGACATTGTAAGTACCGTGGAATTCAATCTTCGGAATGTCGGTGACGTCGCCAGGCTGTTTCCAGGCCCGCAGACGGTCAGCATGACCGGCGTTGCCGGTATAGTTGCTGTAGAGCAGGCTGCGATAGACACCATCGTTGATCTTGCCGCCGATGGAATAGGTGGTCATCAACGTGAAGTCGAAGTTGCCGAGCTGGACATTGTTGGCCCAGGAACCATAGAGGATCGGCATACGGCTGCCGCAGACACGCTTGCAAGTAGAAGCTTTCTGGTAATCGGAGGTGATGTACTTTTCACCGGGGTTGCCGTTTTCGTCGTTGTCCCAGACCCAGTAGAGTTTGGCACCCGTAGCGGGATCGACGCCGGCGGATTCAGGAAGATAGAACGAGTTGAGCGTCTCGCCTTCCTTGATGATGTAGTTGCCGTTGACGATTTCCGGCTTGTCGGCCAGGTGGAGCACCTTGTTGTGGACCGTGGAACCCATCCAGGTCATCGACCAGTGGGCACGCTGCTGCTGCACGAGGTCGGCGGTGAGGCTGACCTCAAAGCCGCTGTTCTGCATGTTGCCGATGTTCTTGTCGTAGCCGCTGAAGCCCAGCGAAACAGCCATCGGGTAGCTCATGAGCATGTCCTTGGTGTAGCGGTTGTAGTATTCGATGGTGGCGGAAAGACGGTTGAACAGACGGGCTTCGATACCGACGTTCAGGTTCTCGTTCTTCTCCCACTTGAGTTCCTTGCTCTCGAGCGAACTGACTACTGCACCCGGATTGCCGCCGTTCGGATAGCTGAGGCTGTAGAAGGCCTGCCAGGCGTAGAGGCTGCCCAGGTTGTCGTTACCCTGTACACCATAGGAAGCTTTCAGCGTGAGGTTGTTGATCCAGCCTATGCCAGCCATGAAAGGCTCCTGCGAGATTCGCCAGGAAGCACCCACCGACCAGAAGTTACCCCAGCGCACATCCTTGTGGAAGCGGGAGGAACCGTCGCGGCGGTAAGAAGCGGAAATGTAGTACTTGTCGGCAAAATCAAAGTTCGCGCGGGAAAGGAAAGACTCCACCCGGTAGTTGTTGGTATAGGAGTTGGCATCCTGGAGCGTCGTGGCCGGTGCCAGTTCATACAGGTTTCCGAACGGGAATCCCGTCTTCTCGCCATACAGATACTGGTAGTTGTAGGCGTAGGCCTCATGGCCGGCCAGCAGGTCGACATGGAAATCGCCGAACGTCCGGTCCCAGTTCAGCAACTGGTTGAAGGTGTAGCTGAACGTACGTCCGTCGGAGATGGCGGCAAGACCGTTGTACGATTTACCGTTGCCGAAGTAAGGATTATAATAGGTCTTGGATTTGGACGAGACCAGGTCGAAGCCCAGGTTCACCGTAAACTTGAGCCCCTGGAGGGCACCCCGCTTCAGTCCGCCGAATTCCATGAAGGTACGGCCGCTGAGGTTGTCGGAACCATTCTCATACTTGTCTTCGATCAGGTTGGCCAGCGGGTTCCAGCCGGCGGAGGCACCGGAAGCACGGTTGTCGCCCCAGTCATACTGCTTCTCGCCGTTTTCGTCGAGGATATAGTTGCCGGATGCGTCACGCAGGTACAGCGGATAGATCGGAGCCATCAGCTGGCAGCTGTAGAACACGTTGCTGTAGGCCGAGCTGGAAGACTGTCCGGTTCCCAGCGTGGTCATGTTCGTGGTGTTGTGTGCGAAGTTCACGTTCATGCCCGTCTTGAACCAGTCGATGATCTGGCTCTCGACGTTGGCGCGGCCGGAGAAACGCTCGAAGTTGGTGAACTGTACAAGACCTTCCTCGTCCAGATAGCCGAGCGAGAACATATACCTGTTGGCCTTGTTGCCGCCCGTGACCGTCATCTGGTATTCCTGCCGAACCGGGGCTTGAGCGGTGCACAGGCCCAACCAGTCGTCGTTCCACTTGAGCTTGACGCCGTCGTTGATCTTGCCGGTTTCGTAGTTGAAGAGCTGCGCAGCGGGGACGGAGAAGGGATTGTACTCCTCGTTGATACCGAACACGCTGTTTGCACCGGAGGCAAGGTCTGCAAGTGCGAGCGGACCTGCGACGGAAGACTGGTAGCCTTCTTCCAGATAGTCGTTCTTCAACATGTAATAGAGGTCCTCCGTCCACTGGTAGGCGTCGAGGGTCTCATAACGCGGGATGGCGCGGGAAGAAATACCCCAGTTGCCCTTGAAGGCCACCTGGGCGGCACCTTCGTTACCCCGCTTGGTGGTCACGATCACGACACCGTTGGCGCCGCGGGCACCGTAAAGCGCACCGGCGGAAGCGTCCTTGATGATGGTCATCGACTCGATGTCGTTCGGGTTCAAGGCGTTGATATTACCGTCGTAAGGTACGCCGTCCACCACATAGAGCGGAGAGGAGTCCGCGTTGAGAGAGCCGAAACCACGGATGCGCACAGACGCGCCGGCACCCGGCTGGCCGGAACCGGAGGTCGTCTGGATACCGGCGGCGAGGCCGTCCAACGCCTTGGTGACATTGGCGATGGTACGCTTCTCGATCTGGTCGGACTTGATGGTCTGGGCGGAACCGGTGAAGGATTCTTTCTTCGCCGTACCGTAAGCCACGACCAGCACGTCCTCAAGATACTCGTTGTCAGCTGCCAGCATGCAGTTGACAACCGTACGGCCGTCGACAGACACCTCCTGCGTCTGGTAGCCGATCGAACTGAAAACAAGGGTCGCCTTTGCGGGAACCGTTATGACGTATGCGCCTTCCGCATCCGTCGCTGTTCCGGTCATTGTGCCTTTCAGCTGGACGGAGGCGAAGGGAACGCCTTCTCCGGTACTCGCATCGGTGACGGTACCTTTCACCTGGATGTTCTGTGCAAACGCGGTTGCGGTCACAGCCAGCAAAAGGCATGTCAAAACTGATCTGAGTTTTTTCATACGATTGTTTTTTTGGTTAATAAATATTTGGTAGGTTTTTAGTTATTTCGTTAAAAAATCGATGCGTCCGCGGTAAAGGAGAAAGCATCGGCATCGCTTGCTGCAATCTCCCGGACCAGGGCTCGCAGTACACGGTCTTCCCCGGTGGAGAAGAAACGGGAAGTGCCCGGGCCAGAGGACAGTTCCCGGATTCCAGACAGCACCCGCAAAGCCTGCCGGGCAACAGCCGGTGCGGGATTGACGATCACGGCCCGTCCATCGACAATCTTCTCGATGGTCCGGGTCAGGAAAGGATAGTGTGTGCAGCCCAGCACGATGTGGTCAGCGCCCGCTTCGAGCATCGGAAGGACGTAACGCGAAACCAGCGCCTCGGCTTCGGGCCCGTCCAAGATCCCCTGCTCGACCAACTCCACCAGGCCGGTTCCCACCCGTTCAATGACCTTCACGCGGCCTGAAAAACGAGCCAGCGTATTCAGGTAGAGGCGCCCCTTGAAAGTGCCGGCCGTGGCCAGAACGCCCACCACGCCGCTGAGCGAATGCAGGGCGGCCGGCTTAAGTGCCGGCTCCATGCCGACGAAAGGTGTATCGAACGAAGCGCGAAGCGTCGTGATGGCCGCCGCCGTCGCCGTATTACAGGCAACAACAATCAAATCCGCCCCCTGCTCCAGCAGGAAGCGGCTTACTGCCATCGCGCGTTCGACCACGAACGCCGGATCTTTGGGGCCATACGGACAAAACGCACCGTCTGAAACATAACAGAACTCCTCTGTCGGCATCACCGTCCGCAACTCCTTCCAAACAGACAGCCCCCCTACACCTGAATCATAAACTCCTATCACGGGAGCAAAGATAATACAATTCCCTGAGATAAATAAATATAAAAAGACCCAAGATTCTTTGCAGTTTCCTTTTTTAATTATAACTTTGCACGTAATACGCCCATTTATTATTAAAAAATGTAAACAACAACCACCAATTTTATTTAACTTAATAACCAAACTCCATGAAAAAAGTCAGTTTAGTTTTGACAACCCTGCTGATGGTTTTCTCGCTTTACGCGCAGAACGTCACCGTCCGGGGTACTGTGACTGATGCAAGCACGGGAGAACCGGTGGCATTTGCGTCCATCGCGGTGAAAGGCACCACGACCGGCACGGCTTCGGGCCTCGACGGTACCTATACCCTCAACGCACCTGCCAACGCGACCCTGTTGTTCAGTTTCATCGGCTACAAGACGCAGGAAATCGCCGTCAACGGACGTACCGTCATCGACTGCGCACTTGCTCCCGACGCTGAGTATCTGGAAGACGTGATCGTGATCGGTTACGGTACGACCCGCCGCGAGGCGAAGACCGGCGCCGTCTCGACCGTCAAGGCCGACGAGATCGCTGCCGTCCCGGCATCGTCCGTCGACAAGATGCTGGCCGGTAAGATGGCCGGCGTCACCATCTCCTCCGAATCCGGCCAGCCGGGTTCCAACTCGCAGATCCGTATCCGCGGTACATCCTCCATCAACGCCGGCAACGAACCGTTGTGGGTCGTGGACGGTATTCCGGTGATGTCCGGTGACCAGTCCTACTTCACCAACACGAACAACGCCATCGCCGCCATCAACCCGAACGATATCGAGAGCCTGACCGTCCTGAAAGACGCGGCAGCCGCCTCCATCTATGGTTCCCGCGCTGCGAACGGCGTCATCCTCGTGACCACCAAGTCCGGTAAAGCCGGCAAAGCCTCCTTCAGCGCCCGCGCCAAGTACGGTGTCAGCAAGTTGGCCAACGACAATGGCTTCCGCATGATGACCGGTCCGGAACTGTACGACTTCTACAAAGTCGCCTACGCCAACGCCGGCAGGGACATCAACAATTACTACGATCCCGGTACGCCGAACCTCCCGATGACCAACTGGATCGAAGAGGTGACCCGCATGGGCCAGCTGCAGGAATACGAGGTGAACGCGCAGGCCGGTACCGACCGGGGCCGTTTCTACACCTCCATGTCCTACCAGGACAACCAGGGCGTTTCCTACGCGACCAGCTACAAGCGTCTCACCGGCCGCGTGAACTCCGATTATAAGCTCACCCGCACCCTCGACATCGGAACCCGCGTGAACATCGCTTACACCGAGAACCACGATACCGAGATGCAGTCGCTGTACTACTCGAACCCATTCTTCGGCGGTCTGATCATCCGTCCTTGGACTCCGCTCTACGACGAGAACGGCGAGTACAACCAGAAGATCCCCGAGAACTCCAACACCAACCCGCTCTGGAACGCCCTCTGCCACGGTGAAGACCAGTGGGAGAAACAGTTCCGCACGCAGGCCGGCATGTACCTGCAGTGGGAGCCCATCGAAGGCCTCGTGTTCAAGACGAACAACATGTTCGAAGGCACGTTCGGCAAGGGTATCCGCTACTGGGGTCCGGACCCGGGCGACACCGAAGGTGTCCTGCAGGGTTCCCGCAGCCAGTATGTCCAGCTGACCACTTCCAACACCGCCACCTACAGCAAGATGTTCGGCGACCATTCGCTGCGCGTGATGCTCGGCCAGGAGGCGATGCGCCGCACCTATGAAAGCCTGTACGGCTACGCCCCGCACGTGGATGCCAACATCCCGTACTTCTCCACCTCCATCGACAATGAGAGCTCCGTCAGCGATTCCTTCAATGCACGCACCCTGCTCTCCTTCTTCGGAAACGTGGACTACAACTACGCCAACCGCTACTTCGTGGCCGCTTCGATCCGTGAGGATGGTTCCTCGCTCTTCGGCGCCAAGAACAAGTGGGGTACCTTCTGGTCCGCTTCCGCATCCTGGAACGTCTCGAACGAAGAGTGGATGCAGAGCACTTCCGACTGGCTGTCGCTCCTGAAGATCCGTGCCAGCTATGGTGTGAACGGTAACAACAACATCAGCCCGTACAGCGCATACGGCGTGTACGCTTCGACTGCCTACAACGGCGGCAACGGCATGCGCCCGTCCAGCCCGGCCAACGACCTCCTCTCCTGGGAGCTCAACAAGACCTGGAACGTGGGTATTGACTTCGCCTTCTTCAACAACCGCCTGAACGGCCAGATCGACCTTTATACCCGCAACACGAGCGACATGCTGCTCAACAAGCAGGTCCCCCAGACCTCCGGCTTCTCGAGCAACTTCATGAACATCGGCTCGATGAACAACAAGGGTATCGAGTTCCAGCTGGAAGGTGACATCATCCGCAACACCAACTTCGTGTGGACGGCCGGCTTCAACATCGCGTTCAACAAATCGACGGTCCTCGACCTCGGTGACGACGAATGGATGTCCTCCTCCTATGACAGCCGTCTGCGCCACATCGTCGGCCAGAGCTTCTACACCTTCTACCTCAAGGACTACTATGGTGTAGACCCGACCAACGGTGACGCCCTCTTCCGGGCCACCGATCCGGAGCATCCGGATGATGAGTCCTACTATATCCTGACCAACGACTACAACAAGGCCCGTTATATCAACGCGGGTTCTCCGGAGCCTAAGTTCACCGGCGGTTTCAACACCAGCATCAACTGGAAAGGCCTCGAACTGAGCATCCTCTGCGAATACAAATACGGCAACAACGTCTACATCTATGAATGGCGCTATCTGAATGCCGACGGTAACCAGATGACCATGAACCAGATGGCACGGGCCCTCAACTACTGGAAACAGCCCGGTGATACGGGTGTCAACCCGAAACCGGTTGCCGGTAACTCGACCAGCGCCTACCTCAACTCCACCCGCTGGATGCAGCGTGGCGACTATCTCCGTATCAAGGATGTGACGCTGTCCTACAACCTGCCGCAGAATCTTCTCAAGAAGATCAACATGAAGGGCGCCAAGGTTTATGTCAGCGCGCTGAACCCTTACACCTTCCACGATGTGTACTGGTGGGATCCTGAACGTGGCATGGAAGGCATGGGCTGGGGTATCTACCCGCAGACCAAGACTTTCGCCGGCGGTATTGAACTCACTTTCTAAATTAAGGAGGAAAAGAACATGAAAAAGTATATCATTGCACTTTTCGCAATCCTGTCGCTTGCCGCTTCCTGCAACATCAATGAATTCCTGACCGAGGATCCCGTGATGTCGCAGAGTACCGAGCTGACCCTCTCCGACTACAACGGCCTGAACAAAGCCATCGCCGGTGCTTACTCCCCGCTGGCAGGCAGCGGCTGGTATGGTGCTTTCTTCGTACTTGACGCCGAAATGCGCGCCGGAAACGCCATGATCCCGATCAATACGAACTTCCAGTCCGGTCGTATGCAGACCCCGTACACGATGAACTACAACCCGGACAACACCTCCGGCCTCTGGGGCACTGCCTACTATGTGATTTCTGCTTGCAACAATGTGATCAACGCCATCGACAACAACGCCGAGGCCCTGATTACGAGCAGCCATCCCCAGGCCGACCTCAACAACCTGAAGGCGGAAGCCCTCGCACTCCGCGCCCTCTCGCACTTCGACCTGCTCCGCCTCTACTGCCACCTCGACGGCTCCAACGGCGAATACGGCGTCTGCGTCATCACCGAACCGCAGCTTCCGACCGACATGCCGGCCCGCGCTTCCGTGGAAGAGACCTATGCCCAGATCATCAAAGACCTGACCGATGCCGAAAGCCTGATGTCCGACGGTTATCAGCGCGGCAGCGTCGCCGATCCGAAGGCGACCTTCAACAAGCTCGCCATCCAGGCCCTCCTCGCCCGCGTTTACCTCTATCATAAGGAGTATTCCAAGGCGGCCGAGTATGCCACGAAGGTGATCAACAGCAACAAGTTCCAGCTTTGGACGGCCGAGGAATACCCCTCCGTCTGGGGTAAGGAAATTGCCGGCAACGGCGGTGAAGTCATCTTCGAGATCTACGGCAAGCAGACCAACTCCTACGACGCCTGGTGGGAAGGTCCTTCCCACATGACCAACCCGATCGGTTATGCGGACTGCGCAGCCAGCGCCCAGCTCACTGACCTCTTCGAGGACGGTGACGTACGCGGCACCCGCGGTGTCCGCGGCGAGGACGACGGCAAGGTGCTGTTCTGCACCGACCAGGATCAGGTTTCCGGCGGCCAGCTCTGGACCATGAAGTATTACGGCAAGGGCGACGGCAACGCCACCTCCACGCCGGACTTCAACAATGTCATCGTGCTGCGTCTCTCCGAGATGTACCTCATCCGCGCTGAAGCTGCCGTCAACGGTGCCGGTTCGACCGCCCAGGCCGACCTGAACGCCATCCGTTCCAACCGCGGCGCTTCGCTGCTGACGGCTGTGCCGACCAAGAACGACGTCGCCCTCGAGCGCCGGCTGGAGCTCAACTTCGAAGGTCATCTCTGGTTCGACCTCGACCGTACCGGTGGTTCCATCTCCTACTCCGATGCCAACATCACGCGCAACATTGCCGCAGGAGACAAACTCTGGGCCCTTCCGATTCCGAAGAGCCAGGTCGACATCAACGAGAATCTCGTACAGAACCCGGGCTATTGATTCTAATCGACTACAGACATGAAAAAGATATTCTACCTTTTCAGTATCGTGGTGATGGGAATGTTGGTTGCTTCCTGCCACCTCAACGACCTCCCCACCTTTGATGACAAGGATGCGTTTGCATCTTTTTCCAACAGCTCGATGAAGGCTGCCGAGAATGTCGGCACGCTCAATATCCCGGTGCATGTTACCTCGCTCAATGGCGTCGCCACGACCGTTACGTACGAATTCGTCAACGGTACGGCATCGCAGGGCGTTGACTTCGAAGACGCTACCGGTTCGGGGTCCATTTCGTTCGCAGCCGGAGAATCCGAGAAGTACATCTCCGTGAAGATCATCCCGCATCTCGGTGTCTTCACGGGCGACCGCGCCTTCTCGGTGAAGTTCAAATCGACCGGTGACATTGCTACCGGTGCCAGCAACACCTGCAACGTGACCATCGCCGACATCGATCACCCGCTCTCCAATCTGTTCGGAACCTACAAGGCCACGGCCTTCAGTCCTTGGAGAGGCGAATATTCCTGGGAATTGACCATCAGTAAGGATGAATCCGACGTCACCAAGATCTGGATGACCGATCCGGATCCGTATTTCGCAAGCTACGGTTATTCGGCCAAGATCTACGGTATCGTCAACGACGCAAAGACCGAGATCACCTTCCCGAACAGCCAGGAGCACGTAAGCGCCTACTCGACGGTTATCGTGGGCTTCAATACCCCCGACCCGTATGACGCCACCGCTGACGTGGATCTCGTCGCCACCATCGGCGCTGACGGGACCATCACCTTCCCCAACGGATACGGTGTCTACTATGCCGGTGACGGCATGGACTATGTCCTCGACGTCGAAGACTGGTACTACGAACTCTTCAACGGCGGAACGACGCTGAAGAAACAATAATTCCAACAACCATCATGAAAAGGAGGGAAAATTTGATTTTCCCTCCTTTTTTTGTATTTTAGTGAGAATTTTCAGAAAAGATTGGAGTTATGAAACGGATTCTTCTGCTGACAGCCTGCTGCCTCCTTGCCCTTCCGGCACTCGCACAAATCGACGCCTATACGACATGGCCTTACTACTACCCTGATTTTCAGCAGGGCACACTCATATTATCGAACGGACAGAAGCGGGTCATGCCGATCAATATCCATCTGCTCAAAGGAGACCTGCACTTCGTTGACGAAAAGGGCATGATCCAGATGGCCCCGGCCGGACAGTTTTCTGCCGTACAGATCGGCGAAGATCTTTTCCGCAGGGTGGATGGCTACCTGATGAAGATTACTGCCGGCCCCGACGAGAAGAATTTCGTTGCTGTACGTTACCTCGCCGACCTGCAATCGCTCAATGAAACCGGCGGCGCCTACGGCACGCCGGCCACTACGGCCTCTACACAGCGGATTACCTCCGTCGACATGCCGGGCTTCGTCAATACCAATCACATGGAACAATTCCAGCACCGCGAATCCGGCAAAAAACTGAGGATCAAGAACGAATACTATGTCGTCATCAACGGGAAGGCCGTCAAGGCGACAAAGAAAGAGGTTGCCGATGCGATCGGACCCGACCGTGCCGACGCCTTCAAGCAGTTCCTGAAAAAAAACAAGATCAACTGGAAAAACGAGCAAAGCCTGCTCACGCTCTTCACTTTTCTCAACCAGTAGCCCATGAAGCGAAACTTGCTTATGCGGGCGGCCTTCCTGGCCGCCGCATTCCTGATGACGGTTTCCTGTGTACAGGAATCTCTTGAAGAACAACTGGACACGCCCGCCGGCGAATTCCCTGCTTCACTTTTCGAAAAAGGACACGTCCGTATCTATGTTGAGCCGGCCCTGGCCGAGCATCTCGAGGCGGAAGGCGCAGGCGGTCCCGCCACCAAAGCGGTGGAAGGACTGGGAAACGTCAGAATGGAGCGAACCTTCCCCTATGCGGGCAAATTCGAGAAGCGCACCCGGGAAGCCGGACTGGACCGCTGGTACGACGTATGGTTCGACGAGCAGACCCCGCTGACCAAGGCATCCCTGTCACTCGAACAGGTCCCGGGCGTGAAGGAAGTCGAATACCGGCCCATCACGGTGCGCGCCTTCGACAACCACGTCCAATATGTTTCATCGTCCCCGGACGCTGCTCCCATGGCGGAGTCGCTGCCCTTCGATGACCCCCAGTTAAACCGCCAGTGGCACTACTACAACCCCGGAACCGAATCGGGCATGGCCAAAGGCTGTGACATCAATGTCGTCCCCGTCTGGCAGGACTATACCGTCGGCAACCCGGACGTGATCGTCGCAGTCGTCGACGGCGGCATCGACTTCGAACACGAAGACCTGAACGCCAATATGTGGCGCGACCCCGAACGGCCGGGCGAGGTGTTCGGATTCAACTTCATGGACAATTCCGTGAATATCCTCAAGACCAGTCACGGCACACACGTGGCAGGCACTATCGCCGCCGTCAACAACAATGGGAAAGGTGTGTGCGGCATCGCCGGCGGCGACTATGCGGCCGGAAAACCGGGCGTCAAGCTGATGTCGTGCCAGATTTTCAAGGAAGACGAAGACGGCGGCAGCCGCGGCGCTTCCGCCATCAAGTGGGGAGCCGACCACGGTGCCGTCATCTCCCAGAACAGCTGGGGCTACACCACCCTGAACTACGTACCCAAATCCGACATTGCCGCCATCGACTACTTCAACACCTACGCCGGCTTCGATGAGAACGGGTTCCAGGTCGGTCCCATGGCGGGCGGCCTCGTCATCTTTGCCGCAGGCAACGAGAACACCGATTTCGGCGCACCCGGAGCCTACGAGGGCGCCCTGGCCGTAGCTTCGCTCGGTCCTGACTTCTATCGGGCCTATTACTCCAACTACGGCGATTGGGTCAATGTGGCCGCGCCGGGCGGTGACTACCAGAAAGGGCACCAGATCCTCAGCACCCTGCCCGACAACAAGTACGGCGCCATGCAGGGAACCTCGATGGCCTGCCCGCATGTCTCCGGCGTAGCCGCGCTCATCGTGTCGAAATGCGGCGGTCCCGGATTCACCCGTTCCATGCTTTGGAACCGCATCGTCAACACGACCAAAGATATCTCGAGCCAAAATCGGAACTACCCGCTCGGTACCGGGCTGGTAGACGTCCTGGCCGCCATCACCGCAGAAGGCTCCACCCCACCCGAGGCTGTTAACGACTTCAAAGCATCCGCACTCCATGCCGATCAGGTGAGCTTCTCCCTGACAGTCCCCCGCGACGAGGATGACGGCAAGGCTTACGGCATCAATATCTACTATAGCAAGCGCCCCATCTCGGAAACCACGATGGTGCCCTACAAGAGTTTCCCCACCGAGGATCTCAAGGCCGGCGACCAGATGGAGGGCGTCCTGAGCGGTCTCGAATTCAAGACGAACTACTACCTGGTCTGCGAAGCGTACGACCGCATCGGCAACAAATCGGCGCTCTCCAACATGGTGGTCGTCACCACCGGCCCCAACCATGCACCGGTCATCACCACCAACGATGAACTGTCGTTTACGCTCAAGGCCCACGAAACGCACATCCTTACCTTCCAATACAGCGATGAGGACGGTCACGGCGTACATAGCCGCCTCGACGGCGGATCGGCTGCCGATACGCTGCATCAGCTGATCGGATTCACCCAGCAGGCCGGAATCATCGGCCCGCGGGCCACTGCCGGTACCTACACTTCCACGCTGCACGTCTTCGACGACTATGAGATGGAGACGACCCTGAAATATACCTATACCATCCTCCCCAACCACGCGCCGGTCGTTCGCGGTAAGATTGACGACATGGTATTCGGAAGCAAGGGCGAGGTACAGAGTGTCGACCTGAAGTCCCTGTTCGAAGATGCCGACGGAGAGCAACTGATCTACACCACCACTTCCTCTGACAACGACATCCTCAACCTCCATGTCCGCGAGGGCGTGTTGTATGTGACTGCCTTGAAATTCGGCTACGCATCCGGAACGGTCACAGCCACCGACGGTCTCGGAGCGAGCGTATCCACCTCCTTCAACACGCTGGCCCGCGACGGCAGCAAACCTGTGGACATCTATCCCACCACCGTTACCGACGGCAAACTATATATCCGCACCGCCACTGACCAGTCGATCCATGTCCAAGTCATCTCGGAAACCGGCACCGTCGTCCTGGAAAAAAGCCAGAATACCACGCCGTTCTCCCCGGCCGTGCTTGACATATCCAACCTGGGCGGAGGCCCCTACTCCGTCAGCGTGACATTCGGCAGTGAAGTGATCACGCAAAACATCGTGAAACTATGAGAAGCAAGCTGATATCCCGTATCTTACTGACGAGTCTGATCGCCCTGGCATCCTTCCCGGCAGCACAGGCACAGTCCTTCAATTCCTTCATCCTTTCGGGCAAAGCTTCGGACCTCGCCATGGGCGACATCGCCTTCAAGACGCCCGACCTGGCGGCCCATCGGGTTAACGTCACGCTCTCGTTCGGAAAATGGGCGCCGTTGGATTATTCTGCCCTGCAGGCCGGCGGTTTCCTGACGCTGAACGAACGCTTCGGCCTCCGACTGGACTACCGGAACAACCTTTTCCCGGCGTTTACGCAGATCGATGAAAACGGCAACGAAAAAGGGACGTTCAAACCGGGCGAACAACGGATCCTGGCAGGCATTTCGCTCTGCGTGGCCGACAACCTGTTCATCGATGTGAACGGCAAGTATCTGATGACCAGCATGGCCGGCCAAAACGCTACGGCCTTCGCCGGCGACATCGCTTTCAACTACCTGAAAGACGGAGTCACCCTGGGTGTGAAAGCCGCTGACCTGGGCACAAAATACAGCTTTGGGTCCACGGCATACTCCCTCCCGATGCGCATCGTCGCAGGCGGATCCTATCGGCTTGCTCCGACGGAGCAGCACGCCGTCACCTTCGGCGCCGACCTAGGCTATATCCTCCCGCAGGAATACAAAGCCTTCACAGCAGCCCTTGGCACGGAGTACACCTTCAACCAGATGATCTTCGCCCGCGCCGGCTACCACTTCTCCTCCGCCGTCGCCCCCCGCTTCGCCTCCTTCGGCCTCGGCTTCGCCTTCAAAGGCATCGGCCTCGACGCCGCCTACCTTCTCGGCCCCGTCGCCAACGCCTGGACAGTAGGGCTGCGCGTGACATTGTAACGTTGTTGGAGAGGCCCCTTCACGGAGTTTTTGCGGGGAGGCTGGTGCGGGATGGCCGTAGCGGATGTGAAGGGGCCTCTCCATCAACAGCGTACAATGCAATTTTGAAACGAAGCATATTGATACAAGAAAAGGGTTGGCCTGAGTGGTCAACCCTTTTTGGTTCGAGATGCCCGGTCAGGCCGGGCATGACGTTGTTAGATGATACCTTGCTCAAGCATGGCGGTGGCGACTTTCATGAAGCCGGCGATGTTGGCGCCCTTCACATAGTCGATCGTGCCATCCGGCTGGGTGCCGTACTTCACGCAGGCCTCGTGGATCGAGTCCATGATGAAGTGCAGCTTCTCATCGACTTCCTTGCCGCTCCAGCTGATGTGCGAAGCGTTCTGCGTCATCTCGAGGCCCGAGGTGGCCACGCCACCGGCGTTGACCGCCTTACCAGGGGCGAAGAGGATGCCGTTGTGCTGGAAGAAATGGATGGCGCCCGGCTGGCAGCCCATGTTGGAGACCTCGCAGCAGCACCAGGTGCCGTTGGCCTTCAGCTCCTTCGCGTCGTCTTCCGAAAGCTCGTTCTGGAAAGCGCAAGGGAGGGCGATGTCGCACTTCACGCTCCAAGCCTTCTTGCCAGGAGTGAAGATGGCCTTGCCCGGGAACTTGGTAGCCATGTCCTCGACCTTGTTGCGGTTCGAAGCACGCATGTCGAGCATGTAGTCGATCATCTCAGGGGTGATGCCGTCGGGAATCTCGCAGACACCGTCCGGGCCGGAGATGGCGACGACCTTGGCGCCGAGTTCACGCGCCTTGGTAGCGGCACCCCAAGCCACATTGCCGAAGCCGGAGAGAGCCACGGTGCAGCCCTTGATATCCTTGCCGGCCTTGTGCAGCAGGTTCTGGGTGAAATAGAGGGCACCGAAACCGGTAGCCTCAGGACGGAGGATCGAGCCGCCCCAGGTTGCACCCTTGCCCGTCAGCACACCCGTGTTGTACTCGCGGGCGAGCTTCTTGTACATGCCATAGAGATAACCGATCTCACGGCCGCCGACACCGACGTCACCGGCAGGAACGTCCTGGTCCGGGCCGATGCACTGCCACAGTTCGGTCATGAAGGCCTGGCAGAAACGCATGATCTCGTCGTTGCTCTTGCCGACCGGGTCGAAGTCGGAACCACCCTTCGCGCCACCCATCGGGAGCGTGGTGAGGGCATTCTTGAAGGTCTGCTCGAAGCCCAGGAATTTCAGCATCGAAGGGGTGACAGCCTTGTGGAAACGGAGACCGCCCTTGTAGGGGCCGATCGCGCTGTTGAACTGAATGCGATAACCGAGGTTGGTCTGCACCTTGCCGGCATCGTCCACCCACGTCACGCGGAACGTGAAGATCCGGTCGGGCTCGACCATCCGCTCGACGATCTGGGCCTTCTCGAATTCGGGATGCTGGTTGTACACTTCCTCGATGGAGTCGAGGACCTCGCGGACGGCCTGGAGATACTCGCTCTCACCGGGGTGCTTCCGCTCAAGGTTCGCCATAATTTCAGCTACTTTCATGATTGAAAATTGTTATTGGAAAAATTGTTGAACGTATAAGGTTTTTTGATTGGTTTCTTGTTTCCACAAGGAATTATTCCACCGTCCAGGTGGCGCCGCTGCGGAGCAGCTCGTCCATGCAGGTGATCTTGGAGGCTTCCTTGACCTGGGTGAGCTGGTCGCGGACCCGGTCGTCGTAGGTCGGCTCGCTGACCTGGCGGATGACGCCCAAGGCCACCGGATAGTCCGGATACTTCATGTTGATGAGCTGGTTCTGGATGGCGGGATCTTCGGCGTGCGCGTCGTGGACGAGGAGTTTGTCGACGGTGATGCCGTCTTCGCCGATCTTGACCACCTTGAGTTTGCCGTTTTCGAGGATCAGGCCCTTGTCCTTCTCCTTGCCGAAGACCATCGGCTCGCCATGGCGGAGGACGATGGTCCGGTCGGCACGGTACTCGCGGTCCGAAATCGTGCTGTGGGCGCCGTCGTTGAAGATCACGCAGTTCGTCAGCATCTCGCAAACCGAGCAGCCGTCATGGCTGGCAGCGGCCACGAAGATCTCCTGGTTCAGGGCCAGTTCGCTGTCGAGGCTGCGGGCGAAGAAAGTGCCGCGGGCGCCCAGCACGAGCGAGCCGGGGGTAAACGGATTCTCCACCGTTCCGTAAGGCGAGGTCTTGGTGATCTGGCCCAGCTTGGAGGTCGGAGAATACTGTCCCTTCGTCAGACCGTAGATCTGGTTGTTGAACAGGATGATGTTGATGTCAATGTTCCGGCGGATGGCGTGGATGAAGTGGTTTCCGCCGATGGCCAGCGCATCACCGTCACCGCAGGCCTGCCAGACGCTGAGGTCGGGATTGGCGACCTTCACGCCCGTCGAGATGGCCGTGGCACGGCCGTGGATGCTGTGGAACCCGAAGGTATCCATATAATACGGAAGGCGCGACGAGCAGCCGATGCCCGAAATGAACACCAGACGCTCCTTGCTGTAGCCGCGCTGTTCACACACCACGGGAAGGGCCCGGTGAATAGCCGCCAGAACGGCATGGTCACCGCAACCGGGGCACCAACGCACCTCCTGGTTGCTCTTGAAATCTTGTGCAGTATATTTCATGGTGAGTTCCTCCTGTTAAAGAATGGCATTGACCGCATCCACGATCTCCTTCACGATGAAGGGCTGACCCTGGACCTTGTTGTACTGCAGATAGTTGAACTGCGGCAACCTGGCGCGCAGATAATCGGCGAACTGGCCGCTGTTGAGCTCGCATACGATGATCTTCTTGTAGCGGGCGAAGATATCGGCCGTGTTCTTCGGCAGCGGGTTGATGAAGTCGAAGTGGCAAAGGGCCACGGACTTGCCTTCTCCCTGCAATTCATGCAGCGCGGTATACAGATGGCCGAAGGTACCACCCCAACCCACGATCAGCACATCGGCGTTCTCGTCGCCGATGACTTTCTGTTCGGGGAGATAGTTGGCCAGGCGGGCGACCTTCTCGGCACGTTCCGCCACCATCTTGGCGTGATTCTCGGGGTCGGAGGAGATGACACCGGCGGTGTTCTTCTCCAGGCCGCCTACACGGTGCTCCAGACCGGACTTGCCCGGGAACGCCCACTTGCGGGCGAACGACTCGGGATCGCGGGCGAACGGCTGGAAAGCGTCTTCGCACTTGTCGATAATCGGCGGCTTGATGGCCGGATAATCCTTCATGGAAGGAATTCTCCACGGCTCGCTGCCGTTGCCCAGGAAGCCCTCTGTCAGCAGGATGACGGGCATCATGTGCTCCATCGCATACTTGCCGGCATAGAAGGCGGCATCGAAGCAGTGGCTCGGGGAGTGGGCGGCGACCACAGCGATCGGGCACTCACCGTTGCGGCCATAGAGGGCCTGGGCGAGGTCGGTCTGTTCGGTCTTGGTCGGGATGCCCGTCGAAGGGCCGCTGCGCTGCACGTCGACCAGCACGAGCGGAAGCTCGGTGATCATGGCCAGGCCCAGCGCCTCGCTCTTGAGGGAGAGGCCCGGACCGGAGGTCGTGGTGACGGCAAAATTGCCGGCGTAGGCCGCACCGATGGCGGTGCAAATGCCAGCGATCTCGTCTTCCGCCTGCAGCGTCTTCACACCCAGGTTCTTGTGGATGGCGAGTTCTTCCAGAATGGCCGTCGCAGGGGTAATCGGATAGGAACCGCAGAACAACGGACGGCCGCTCTTTTCGGAGGCAGCAATCAGGCCCCAGGCCGTGGCCTGGTTCCCGCTGATGTTGCGATACAGGCCTTTCTCCTGCTTGGCAGGCTTCACCGTATAGGTATTGGCGATGGCCTGGATGTTGGCTGCGTAGTTGAAACCGTCGAAGAGCACTTTCTTGTTGGGTTCGATGAGCGCCGGTTTCTTCTTGAATTTCTTCTCCAGATACGCGTAGGTGTACTCGAGCGGCCGGTTGAACATGTAGAAGCACATGCCGAGCGTGAACATGTTCTTGCAGCGAACAATGGCCTTCTGGTCCATTCCGCTGTCCTTGAGGCTCTCCTTGGTCAGCGTCGTGATGGGTGAATAGATGATATTCCGGTCTTCGATCCTGAGTTCGGTGACCGGATCCAGCGTCGCATAGCCCGCTCGCTTGATGAGCGCTTCATCGAACGTGTCGGTGTCGATGATGACAGTTGCAGTCGGTTTTGCCCACTTGGCGTTGGCACGCAAGGCGGCAGGGTTCATGGCGACCAGCACATCGCAAAAATCTCCGGGCGTGTTGACTTCCCCCGATCCGATATGGACTTGGAAGCCGGAAACGCCGGAGACTGTGCCGTGCGGGGCGCGGATCTCTGCAGGATAGTCCGGGAAGGTGGATATCTCGTTGCCGTACAAGGCCGAGGCATCAGCGAACAGGGTGCCTGTCAGCTGCATTCCATCGCCCGAATCTCCACAAAACCTGATTACAACATCTTGGGTGTCGATTACTTTATGTTGCATAGGTTAAAAGTTAGGTATGAGGTTGTTCAAGTGTCTACTGGGCAGTAGCGGGCAGCTGCGTCGGAGCCACCTTCTCGGCAGGAATGCCAAGTTCCTTCTTGGCAAGCGGAAGGAGGTCCAGGCTCACCTTGTCATCGTAATAGATGAGCGAACCGGCCGACAGGTCGAACACATAGACCAGGCTGTTGGCCTTCGCAATCTTGGTGATGGCATCCTGCGCCTTCTCGATCACCGGGGTCATCAGCACTTGCTGCATCTGCGCCATCTCCTGCTGGGCATTCTGCTGGAACTGCTGGATCCGCTGTCCCAGCTCCTGGAGCTCGCGCTGCTTGGTTTCGAGGACCACTGGCGCCCACTCGTTCTGCTTGCGCTGATATTCGTTCACCTTGTTGTTGTATTCGGTTCCCATTCCTTCCAGCGTCTCCTCGAGCTCATTCTGGTAGGCTTGCAGCTTCACGACGGCAGAGTCGCGATCGCTCATCAGGCTGATCAGCTCGTTGGTATTGATGTGTCCGAATTTCAGGTTCTGCGCCTGGGAAAAGGCACCGAAGGAAAGAACACAGAATGCAAGAAGTACAATCTTTTTCATCTTTTCTGAATTAAAGGAAGTTTACTGTTTATCGTTGATTTTCATTATAACGTACCAATACGAATTTCGTAAGGTCGAGAGCTTCGTTCTTGTAGACAACGCCCTGCACGGCCGCCAGGTCGATGATCATATCATAGCCACCCAGTTTGGCGACTTCTTCAATGGCCTTGTCAATCTCCTGGCGGATGGGCGTCAGCAATTCTTCGGCCTTTTTGGCCATGATGCCGTCCTCACCGAAATAGATCTTCTGCTTCTCCTGGACGACACGTTCTTTCGAGATGATTTCATTTTCCGCGTTCTGGCGCTGGGTCGCCGACATCGAATTGCGGGAGGCCTGATAGTTCTGGTACAGGGTCTCGATCTTGCCGAGCTCTGTTTCGATGGCCGCCTTGTACTTGTCGGACAGGGCGTCCAGCTGGGATTGAGCCGTCACGTACGCGGGAATCGCATTGAGGAGGGTTTCCGTATTGATGTAGCCGATCTTCTGCGCGCGGAGCAGACCGGAGCAGGCCACGAGTGCGACGAGCGCGATGAGGATTTTTTTCATGATGTTTCGTTTGTTAGAATTGTTGACCGATCAGGAAATGGAAGTGGCTCCGATCCGATCCGCTGGCTGTGTCGAAGCCATAGCCCCAGTCGATGCCGAGCAGGCCGACCACAGGCAGGAAGACCCGCAGGCCGACACCGGCCGAGCGCTTGATCTGGAAAGGATTGAAGTTCTTGATGTCAGACCAGCTGTAACCTCCTTCGAGGAAAGCCAGCGCGAAGATGGTGGAGCTCGGCTGCATGATGAGCGGATAGCGGAGCTCTACCGTAAACTTGTCATAGACGTTGCCGGCGTAGGCATTGCCGATGTAGGGCGTCAGCGAGTAGTTCTCGTAGCCGCGCAGGCCGATCACCTCGTTGCCGTAGGTGTTGTAGCCCGACATGCCGTCGCCGCCCACGATGAATCCTTCAAACGGGGAGTAGCCCCAACGCTTGTTGAAATAGCCCAGATAACCGAACTGGGCGCGGGTCATCAGGACGAGGTCGCCCACGAGACGGGAATAGACGGAACCCTTGAAGGTCCATTTGTGGTACTCGATCCAGCGGTAGTGGTCCTGGACCGACTGGCTGCTGTAGTCGATGTCGCGCCAGTTCTTTTTCATCATTGACCATGGCGGAGTGACCTGCAGGCCGAAACTGAAATCGGAGCCGGTGCGGGGGTAGATGGACTGGTCGGTCGAGTTGCGCGACAGCGTGGCAGACCAGCTGATGTTGTGCGAACGCCCGGTGGAGTAGATGAAATAGTAGTTCCAGTCCTGAAGGTTGTACGACTGCCAGTTGAGGGAGTTATACAGCACGAAGTAGTTGTCGGGCCACTTCAGCCGCGTGCCGATGCCGACCGCGGCGCCATAGATCTCCATATACTGATCGTCGTTGAGTACTTGGTAGTAATAGGTGGAATAGGAGTTGGTCTGGCGGGTGAAATAGGCCGAGATGCTGAGTGAGGTCGGCTTCTTGCCTGTCAGCCAGGGTTCCACGAAACTGGCGGTAAAAGCGGTATAATAAGAACCGTTGGTCTGGAAACGGATCGAGAGGTTCTGGGCGTCGCCCAGCGGAACGGGACGCCAGGCCTCTTTATTGAAGAAATTGGCCGTCGAGAAATTGTTGAAACTCACGCCCACCGTACCCACGAACATCCGGTTGCCCCAGCCGCCGGAGAGTTCCAGCTGGCTGTTGGGTTTCTCCTGCACGTTGTAAGCGATGTCCACCGTGTTATTCAACGAATTCGGAATCAGGTTGTAGCCTTTCGCGGGGTCAACTGCATATTCCGCATCGAAATGCCCCATCGAGGAGATTTCACGGACGGAGCGCTCGAAGTCGGTCTGGCGGTAGAGATAACCAGGCCGCGTGAAGACGGCCCTGCGCACCACTTTCTCGTTGGTGATGGTGTTCCCGTTGATGATGATATCGTTGAAGGTGGCCGGTTTCCCTTCCACCATCCGCATTTCCACGTCGACGGAGTCGCCGTCGATATTGAGCTCCACCGGAATGACGTTGAAGAACAGGAAACCGTTGTCACTGTAAAGTTTCCGGATCGACGCGTCACCCTCCTTCTCGCCGGAGTAGAGGCGTTTCTCCATGGTCACCACATCGTAGACATCGCCTTTCTTGATGCGGAGAATCGAGTTGAGCTGTTCCTCCGTATATTCGGAATTGCCCGTCCAGGTGATGTCGCGGAAATAATATTTCCGGCCCTTGTCGATGACGAAGTGGATGCCGAGCTTGCCGTCTTCCGGCCTGCGGTAAAGCGAATCCTGGACGATCTTGGCATCGCGGTAGCCCGCCTCGTTGAAGACCTCGAGCAGTTTGTCCTTGTCGCCCACATACTCTTTTTCCTGGAATTTCTTCGAAGAGAAGAGGTTGTACCACTTGGCATCCTTGGTCTTCTTCATCGAGCGGTCGAGCTTGAACTTGGAGATCTCGTCGTTGCCTTCGTAGGAGATTTCCTTGATCTTGAGCTTCTTTCCCTTGTTGACGTCAAACGTCACGCGGACAGCGTTTTTGATCACCGAGTCGGCCGCCACCTCCACGTTCACGTCCACGTCGGCGAACCCTTTCTCCTTGAAATAGTCCTTGATGGTCTTGATGGAAGAAGCCTTGACATATTCGGACAACTGTCCGCCGCGGCGGAGATTGAGCTTCTCCTTGAGGTCGTCGCGTTCGCTGTTCTTCACGCCCCGGTAGTTCCAGGTAATGACGCGCGGACGCTCCTGGAGATCCAGCCGGAACCAGGCGGTGTCGCGCGTGGCGTTGAGGGAATCCACATAAAAGCCGAGGGTGGAAGCGGCGCCTTGCAGCCAGATGCGCTTGACGGCGGAAGATATTTCATCGCCCGGGACGGTAATGGTGTCCCCCGGACGGATGCCCAGCACGGAGAGCAGCTGGCTCTCGCCCAAATACTTGGTGCCGGATATGCGGATACCGCCGACCACGTAGGTCTGCGGGCTGTTATAATCCACCTCCACAGGGGCACCAGCAGGTTCCTGCGCCAGGGCCGGAAGCAGGTTCAGTGCCAAAAAAACCACGAACAGCGATACTATCTTTCTTTTCATCAATTCCTTTCCGAATAGACTTACAAAGTTATACAATTTTTCGACTTATTCCACCTTGCCATACCTTCTTTCTCTTTGATTGTAACTTTGGATGGCCGCTTCGAGGTCGGTTTTGCGAAAATCAGGCCAAAGTACGGGAGTATAATAGAACTCCGTGTAGGCACATTGCCAGAGCATGTAGTTACTGATGCGCTGTTCTCCGCTGGTGCGGATCATCAGGTCGGGGTCCGGGATGCCGGCCGTTGCCAGGTACTGCCCGAAACCGGCCTCGTCAATCGGAAGCTGCGACCCGGCCGCCAGGCAGTCGGCCGCATACCGGCGGGCCGCCTGCAGGATGTCCCATTTTCCGCTGTAGCTGAGCATGACCAGCAGCGTCAGCCCGGTACCGACGGACGTTTCTTCCTCCAGTTTATGGATGGCGGCCAGGAGCGATTCCGACAGGTGCTCCATGTTGCCGATGACCCGGAAACGGACGTGGTTTTTTAGCAGGGTCTCCCGTTCATTGAGCATGCTCTTGAACAGGAGTTCCATGAGGCCTTTCACTTCGTCGGCGGGGCGGTCCCAGTTCTCCTCGGAAAAGGCGAACAGGCTCAGGTAGCGCACGCCGATTTCGGCGCAATAGGTCGTCGCATCCCGGACGGCTTCCACGCCGGCGTTGTGACCGAACAGGCGCATCTTGCCCTGCTTCTTCGCCCAACGGCCGTTGCCGTCCATGATGATCGTAATGTGGGTGGGGACTTCCATATCAAAGTGTATTGCGGCGGTCTTCGCCCCAGAGCAGCTTGGTCCGGAGCGCGCCAATGAAATTATGATCCGACAGGGCGGCATAGCGCAGGCCGTACCGGCCCTTTGCCAGGCTGACCGCCGTGCCCGAGCGGATCTCAAACGGCCGGTTGTCGACCGCCAGCAGGGCGTTCCCGCCCCGGGATTCAAATTGCATTTCCACAAAAGAGGACAGCGGCACTACAAGCGGCCGGACGTTCAGGTTGTGCGGAGCAATCGGCGCGATGACCATCACGTCGGATGTGGGCAGGACAATCGGCCCGCCGACACTCAGGTTGTAGGCCGTACTGCCTGTAGGCGTAGCGATCACCAGGCCATCCGACCAGTAGGCAGGCAATTCCCGCCCGTCGATGCGGACATGGACCGAAAGCATGCCGGCGCCCCGGCGCTGCAAGGATACTTCGTTGAGTGCAAAAGGATAGAATCCGTCCGGCATGTCGGCGCAGGTCACCCGCAGGAGGCTGCGTTCCTCCACCTGATAGCGGCCGGCCAGGAGGTCGTCGACCCAGGCATCGGTATCATCGGCCCGGGCGGTGGTCAGGAAACCCAGCCGGCCGAAATTGATGCCGGCCACGGGAATGCTGCGGTCCCGGACGAACGTGAGTGACTGAAGGAAAGTTCCGTCACCCCCCAGCGAGAGGAAAAGCCCGGTGTCGGAAGGCAGGTCTTCATAAGAGAAGAAATCTTCCCCGTAACAGGCCAGCGTGGCACCTTTTTCGCGCAACAGGCGTTTCAAGGCTTCGATTCCGTCGCCGGGATCGCGATTGTACAAGGCAATTTTCATAATTGAAGTCAAAATTATTAATTTTGTATGTCATGACCAAATTAAGTGTTAACATCAATAAGGTCGCCACGCTGCGGAACGCGCGCGGCGGCAACGTGCCCGACGTGCTGAAAGCAGCCGTCGATTGCGAGCGCTTCGGCGCCCAGGGCATCACAGTCCATCCCCGGCCTGACGAACGGCACATCCGCTATGCGGACGTACGTGCCCTCAAGCCCCTGCTGACCACAGAATTCAATATTGAAGGCAACCCGATCCAAAGCTTCTGCGACCTCGTCCGGGAAGTGCATCCCGCCCAGGTCACCCTGGTACCCGATGCAGAGAACGTACTCACTTCCAACGCCGGCTGGGATACCAGGCACAATCTCCCCTACCTGAAGAACATCTGCCGCTTGTTCAAAGAGGAAGGGATCCGCGTCTCCATCTTCATCGACCCGGTGGTGGAAATGATCCAGTATGCGGCGGAAACCGGCTGCGACCGCGTCGAACTCTATACCGAAGCCTATGCCGCCGGATATGCCGCGAACCGCGAACAGGCTATTGCGCCCTATTACGAAGCGGCCTGCGAGGCCGTCCGGCTCGGACTCGGCCTGAATGCCGGACACGACCTGAACACCGAAAACCTGCGCTATTTCAACCAGACCATCCCCGGCCTGCTCGAAGTTTCCATCGGACACGCCCTGATCAGCGACGCCCTGTACCTGGGTCTGGAGAAGACGATTGCAGCTTATTTGCAAGAGTTGAAATAAATTGCTTATATTTGCAGGTTGCACGAAAGCACGATTAATCATTATTTAACCCATACAATGAAACACACCCCTCTTATTCTGAGCATCATCGCCGTCGTCGCAGCTGCGGCCGCCCTGATCCTGACCCTGACCGCCCCTAAGAACACGCACAAACCCGTCGAGACCTCCGATGGCATCCAGGCCGTCGCCGGCGATATCGTCTTCCTGCGGCTGGACACCCTGATGATGCAGTATGACATGTACAGCGACCTCCAGTCGACTTTCGAGGCCAAGGCCCAGACCGTGGACGCCGACCTCAACAAGAAGGCCCGCAAACTGGAAAGCGACATCAAGAATTTCGAAAACCAGATCCAGAAAGGCCTGCTCACCCGTTCGGCCGCCGAACAGCAGAACAACTCGCTGCAGCAGCGCCAGGCCAACCTGCAGAACGAGGCCGCCCAGAAGCAGCAGGAACTGGCTGAAGAGAGCCAGGTGATGCTCAACCAGGTGATGTATGCCATCCAGACCTACCTGGAAGAATACAATAAGAGCCACAACTTTGCGGCCATCCTGACCACGACGGCCGCCAGCAATGTCGTGATGGTCGGCGCCCCCGCCCTGGACATCACCCAGGAAATCGTGGACGGATTGAACGCCGAATACATCAAGACCCGCAACACCACGCCGAAGACCAACGAATAGTCCCCTGCCATGAAGCGCCTTCTGCTCCTCCTGTTCCTCCTTGTGGCGTCGGCCGGACTCCACGCACAAGGGTACAAAGCGCCCGAAGTGGTGATTTCCAACGAAAAGGCGAACATAGCAGGTAAGGTGTACTATGTGCACAAGGTGCTTCCGAAGCAGACGGTCTTCTCCATCTGCAAAGCCTACGGCATCAAGAGTGAGGATCTCAACGCCGCCAATCCCGACATCAAGAACGGGCTGAAAGCCGGATCCATCATTTTCATCCCTGTCGATGCCGCGAAGATTCCCGAAACGGCCGACACCGCCACCCGGAAGAAAGAAGAGCCCCGGGTTGTCGTGCCGGAACCGGAACCCGAGCCGGCAGAAGCCCGAGAGAACGTAGTCCAAGTGGTGGAACGCGTCATCGAACACCGGGTCCGGTGGTTCGACACCCTCTCCGGCATCGCCCGCAAATATGGCGTTTCCGAACAGACGATCCTCGACTACAACGGCTTGAAGGAATCGGATTCCATCCGGGGAAAAGTGCTCCTTATCCCCGTGATGGGAGAAGCCGAGGAAGAGGCTATTGAACCCGACCTGCCCGATACGCCGACCCTTACGGAACCGGAAGTCGAAACGCCCGAAGCGCCGATGCCCCCCGTGCGGAGAGCCCGCTGGTTCACGGCCGGTGAACCGATGCACATCGCGTTGATCCTTCCTTTCAATCTCAAGGGTACGGCGTCCTCTTCCTTCCTCAACTTTTACAGTGGCGCCTTGATGGCGGTCCGGGAGCAAAAAGAGAAAGGCGCCCATCTCGTCCTCAACGTCTATGACCTGGGGCAGGGTGCCGACGCCATCCTGTCCGACCCCAAGTTCCAGCAGAGCGACCTGGTCGTGGGCCCCGTCGAAGCCGCCACGATGGCTCCGTTCCTCGCCTTTTCCGACCAGAACGGCATTCCGCTGGTGTCACCGCTCGACCACAAGGTGGACTCTCTCGTGGAATTCCATCCCTTCCTTTTCCAAGTCCCCGCTTCCCCGGAGATCCAGGTCGAGAACCTGATCCGCAGCCTGCATGCCCGCAGCGACGAGACTATTATCCTGGTGACCGGTACTTCCTCGACAGAGAACCGGCTGGCCGACCGGATGGAAGCCCTGCTTCAGGCCGACGGCATCTCATACCGGAAAGCCGGAACAGGCGATCTTTCCGGCCTCCTCAGCGGCGGAACGCGCCGCACGCCGGCCAAGATCCTCATCGGTTCGGAAAGCAAGTCCTTCACCACCGACGCGATCCGTCACCTCAACACCCTGGCCAAACGGAACATCCCGCTGGAAGTCTGGTGTACCAACCGGGTCCGCAACTATGAGACCTCCGATCCAGACGCCTTCTTCAATGTTTCCGCCCATACCTCCGCTCCCTACTTTGTCGATTACAGCGATCCGCGGGACCAGGATTTCATCCGTCAGTACAGGGCCCTCTTCTATGCCGACCCCGACGACTTCGCCTTCCAGGGACATGATGTCTTTACGTATTTCATCTCTTCGTTGATGAAGCAGGGCACGGGCTTCTTCGACAATGCCGAAGAATACCCCATGCAGTTGCTCCACTGCAACTTCCACTTTGTACGCGAAGACGTAAAAAGCGGATGGCGCAACTGCGCCACCCGCAACCTTCTGTTCGAAAAGGAGAATTACTCCATTACACTAACGAAGTAGGATCGAGGTTGTTCTTCTCGATGTCCTTGAAATAGTTGACCGTGCCCACCTTGAGTTCCACGGTGGCCGCGTCGTCGCAGACGATGATACCCTTGGGATGCATCTGCAGCACGGAGATGGTCCACATGTGGTTGACCGCGCCTTCCACGGCATGGTAGAGCGCACGGGCCTTGTTGTGTCCGTTGGCCAGGATCATCACCTCGCGGGCATCCATGATGGTGCCGACGCCGACGGTCAGCGCCCGTTTGGGAACCAGGTCGATGACCCCGCCGAAGAAGCGGGAGTTGGCGATGATGGTGTCGGTCGTCAGCGATTTCACGCGCGTACGGGAGGAAAGCGACGAACCCGGTTCGTTGAAGGCGATGTGCCCGTCCGGGCCGATGCCGCCCATGAACAGTTCGATGCCGCCCAGCGAAGCGATCTTCGCCTCATAGGCCGCGCATTCTTTTTCCGGATCTGCCGCATTGCCGTCGAGGATGTTCACATTCTCGGCCGGAATGTCGATGTGCGAGAAAAAGTTGCTCCACATGAACATGTGATAGCTCTCGGGGTGGTCCTGCGGAAGGCCGATGTACTCGTCCATGTTGAAGGTAACCACGTTCTTGAACGAAACCTTGCCTGTCCGATAGAGATGAATCAGTTCCTTGTAGGTTCCGATCGGGGTCGAACCGGTCGGCAAACCGAGAACGAAAGGTTTCTCCGCGGTAGGCTGGAACTCGTTGATCCGTTTTGCAATGTATGCCGCAGCCCACTGCGACATCTTTCCATACGATTGTTGAATGATCAGGCGCATATATCAGTAGTTTTTGATTTGTTTCCTTGCAGCAGCACGCCGGCGTTGGCCAACGCCTCGGGCGTGATGTTTTCCCCGCTGAGCATGCGGGCGATTTCCCGGACCCGTTCCGGTCCTTCGATCTGCCGAATGCCCGTACGGGCCCCGTCGGGTCCGGCTTCTTTGTATACCAAATAATGGGAAGCGCCCTTGCTGGCCACCTGCGGAAGATGGGTGATGGCAAAAAGTTGCATCCGCTTCCCCATCCCGGCAATCATCTGGCCCATCTTTTCTGCCACGCTTCCCGAAATACCCGTATCGATCTCATCGAAGACGAGGGTCGGCATTCCTTTGTATCGGGCCAGCAGCGACTTGATGCAGAGCATGATGCGGGACAGTTCACCGCCGCTGGCGCACTTGGACAGCGGCTGCAGGCCCCGGTCGTTGGCATCGAACAGGAAGCACACTTCGTCTTTGCCGTCCGGTCCGGACGCCGGGCGCTCCGTCACTTGCACGGAAAAACGGGCCAGCGGCATTTCCAGGGAGCGGACCTGCTCCTGCAGCAGGGCGGAGAGCCCGGGCGCTGCCTGGACCCGGGCTGCATGCAGTGCTTCAGCGGCACGGTCACAGTCCGTCCTGAGGGCCGTCACTTTCTTCTGTAGTCGTTCCCGTCCCAGCTCATCATCCATGGCCGTACCCAAACGGGCCGAAATGTCATCCCGCAAGGCCATCAGTTCCGCCACCGTAGTGACATCGAACTTGCGCATCAGGCCATAGAGAAGGGCCAGGCGCGCATCCACCTCCGCCAGCCGCTCCGGAGAGAAAACGATCCGTTCTCCGCGGAAACCGATTTCGTCACGGACGTCCTTCAATTCGATGCGGGCCGAGTCTAGCCGGTCGCGCAATGCCTCGAATTCCGGATAATGCGGCCCGACCCGGTCGAGCGCCGAAGTCATCTCCTTAAGACGGGCTTCGAGCGACAGCCCCTCCGCTTCGAACAATTGTTCGACCCGGGCCAGCTGTTCCTTGACCGACTCACCATGCGCGAGGCGGCCCTGTTCTTCTTCGAGTTCCTCCAGTTCTCCCTCCTTCAGCGCAGCTTCCTCGAGTTGCGCAAACTGGAACTCCAGATAATCCCGGTCACGCCGCGAGGCGGCCAGGCGGGCATCCAGTTCATCGAGAGCCTTTCGGGTATCAGACCATTCCTGCCAGAGACGGCCAAAAGCTTCCACGTCGGCGGACAAGCCGGCATAGAAGTCCAGCACACTTTGCTGGAAGCCTTTTTCCGCAAGCAGCAACTGCTGATGCTGGGAATGGATGTCGACCAGCCGGGATGCTGCTTCACGAAGCTGATCCACGCCGGCCGGCTCGTCATCAATGAAACTGCGGGAACGTCCCTGGGGCGAGATCACCCGCCGGAAAGGCAACTCCCGGCCTTCTTCTTCAAAGACGGCCTCGACCACGCAATTGCGGCGCTTGTCCTGGAGAACAGACACGTCGCTCCGCCCGCCCAAGGCCAGCGAGAGCGCACCCAGCAGGATGGATTTTCCAGCTCCGGTCTCACCGGTGATGATCACAAGACCATCCGGAAACGTTATGTCCAGATGATCGATCAAGGCATAGTTCTCGATGAGCAGGCGACGGAGCATCTGAAAGGGCTATTCCGCCTTCCGATAGTAAATCTTGCCGTCCTGGAACTCCTTGGTCGCAATCAGGACCGGCTTGGGAAGCCGCTCGTAATACTTGGAAATCTCAATCTGTTCGCGGTTTTCAAACGTCTCTTCCAGGGTGTCTGCATAGTTGGAGAATTCCTCCAGCTTGTGGTTGAGTTCCTGCTTGATGTCGGCAGCGATCTGGTTCGACCGCTTGGCGATGATCATGACGCTCTCATAGACGTTTCCGGTCGGAGCGGCGAAATCCGCCAGATTCCGGGTAATGGTGTTGACGGGCACCTGTGCGATTTTCTGGTTATCCATCTTGGTTATCTTTTTTCAATAGTTTCTGAACTTTATTGTAGAGGCCTTCCAACTCTTTGAGATGCTTGGATTCCGGGTATTCGCTCACGAGGTTGAAATAATCGTCCACGAATACCAGATAGCGCTCCCGCTGCTTGGAGGGAATACTGTTGAAAGCATATTTATAGGCGGACATGGCCGTATAATAGAGGATTTCTTCGCGATAGCGGTTGTCGGCATTTTCCTTGAGCACGTTCTTCAAGGCATAATGGGCAGCCAGATAATCTTCCATGTGATAGTAGAGCCAGGCCGACTTGTAGGCCTTCATCTCAAGCCGGTTGTTCAAATCGTCGATCATCTCCGCCACGCGGTCGTGATACTGGGAACCGGGGTTCTCGATCTGGAAGACGCTCATCTCGGAAAGCGCCTTGTAGGTGGGCATCTGGTCCAGTTCATAGCGGTAGGTGCCGCGATACAGGCAGTCCAGATGCAGGAACTTGGCCTCTTCGGTGAACGGGCTGAGCGGAAAGGTATTGATGAACTCCTGGAGGTTGCTCTCCGCCGTAATATAGTCGCCGTAGCGATAATTGCTCAAACCCCAGTAGAACTGCACCGTATCGTCCTGCGCCGTTCCCTTCGTGGCCATCGTCAGCGACTCGAAGGTCTCAGCAGCCTTCGAATATTTCTTGGCCTCGAACAAGTCGAAAGCCATCTTGTATTTGGCCTGGATATCACTGCCGTAGAGCACGGCATCGTACTGCGACTTGCAGGACGGGAGAAGGGCGAGGGCGGCCAGCGCCGCGATCAGGAGTTTGAAACGCATGTCTCTCATTTCTTTGACAAAATAAACCTTTCTGCATCGAGGGCCGCCCGACAGCCGCTGCCGGCGGCTGCGATGGCCTGGCGATACTGCGGATCCTGCACGTCGCCGGCGGCGAAAACGCCTTCGACATTGGTCCGGGAACTCTTGCCGTCGGTCAGGATATAGCCGTTCTCGTCGGTGTCGATCCATTCTTTGAAAAGATCCGACTGCGGATGATGACCGATGGCCAGGAAAAAGCCGTCGATGGGCTTTTCAAACACTTCCCCGCTCTTGCGGACAAGCCGGACGCCGTTGACGCCATTCGCGTCACCCAGCACTTCCTGTGTCTGGCACTCCCAGAGAATCTCGATGTTTTCCGTTTGCAGCACCCTTTCCTGCATGGCCTTGGAGGCCCTGAGCACATTGCGGCGCACGATCATATAGACCTTGCGGCATAAGTGGGCCAGATAGGAAGCCTCTTCACAGGCCGTATCACCGCCGCCTACCACTGCAACATCTTTGCCACGGTAAAAGAAGCCGTCGCAGGTGGCACAGGCAGAGACACCCATCCCCCTGTATTTATCCTCACTGGGAAGGCCCAGGTACTTGGCGGTCGCACCGGTCGCGATAATCAGGGTCTCGGCCAGAATCGTATCCGTCTCATCGACGGTCACGCGGAAGGGACGTTGCGAAAGGTCGACGGCCGTGACATACCCGGAACGGACTTCCGCTCCCAGATTGACGGCCTGGGCCCGCATGTCACCCATCAACTGATTGGCATCGACTCCTTCGGGATAGCCGGGGAAATTTTCGATCACAGTGGTGGTCGTCAACTGTCCACCAGGCTGAAGTCCCTCATAGAGAACGGGATTCAACGCTGCACGGGAAGCGTAGATCGCAGCGGTATAGCCGGCTGGGCCGCTTCCGATGATCAGGCATTGGGTGTAATTCGTTTCCATAGAAAAAACCGATTCAACTTGCAAAGGTAATTATTTTTTACTAACAGTATCTTTCAGATAGAATTCGAGCCGCTGTTCCCACACCAGGACGATCGACATGGCCCAGCGTGCCAGCAGCATGATCCACCACACCGCCCCGCACGCCGTAAGCAGCAGCAGGTCTTCCAGATTGCTGTGCGAGATACAGATGTGCGTATCGAGCAGGAGTACGTCGCGGCGGTCCACATCGCCCCGGTCCAGCTCGTCAAGCATCGCCGCGGCCCCGTAGCCGAGTCCGATAATATTGGCCACGATCCAGAGGAATACGGTATTGGAAGGAAGGCCGAACACGCCCATCAGCGGCCTGAAGACCTTCGCAATCTTCTCCATCACACCGAACTCGCGGAGCAGGCGCTGCAGGATGTTGAGCGAATAGATGATGGCAACCATCATCAGCACGAGCTTCAATGCAGAAAGGAACCATTCCCATAGCGTGGTCCAGAAAGAGAGCCGCTCTCCCGCTTCGGTCGCCGCCACTTCCCCGAGGGAAGAGCCGGGCAGAATGAGGTTCAGCACGATACCCAGGATAAACGCGCTCAAGGTGCGCACGATCACCATCCGGACGCCGCTGGCACCTGTCTTCTTGAGGACCGCCGTCTCCAGGACCATCGAATGGGAGCACATCACCATCGTGCACAGGATCGTCAGGGCGCGCCAGTCCAGCTCCAGTGTCGTCATGACGGCAATGCAGGAATACACGTTCACGAAATAGCCCGACACATACGCCAGGGCGGCGGCACCTGGCAGGCCAAATATCCGGAACACCGGGCTGACGGCGTCGGAAATCCAGGGCAGGATCTGGAAATACTTGAGCAGCATCATCGCGAACGAGACGGCCACCGTGATCTTGATGATCCAGATGCAGGTTTTGGTCGTGGAAGGCAGGACCTCCTTGACGCAGCGGACGATCCGCTCGCGGGTTTCAGGCTTCATGGGATTGGGAATGACAAAGGATTTGGATCTCCACCCGGTCCAGCTGCAGGCCGGCCGGGAGCTGGGCCCGGATCCGCGCTTCGACGTTCCGCTGCAATGTCTCGTCGCAGAAATCCGAGATCTCGGAAGTATCCTGTTGATAAATATGGCAATGGGCGTCCGTATGGACGTCGAAATACATCTTGCTGCTGAAACTGGGACGACGGATGAGCAGGCCGGCCTGGGTCATCGACTCCAGCACATTGTAGACGGTGGCCAAGGTCATCTTGCCCTGACCGGCTCCCAGATGCTGGAAGACCGCGTCGGCCGAAGCATGGCCCAGCGCGCACATCGCCTCATAGACGAGCACCCGCTGCGGGGTCGCCTTGAGCCCGGACTGGTTCAGCCGTTCCCGGATCTCTTCTTCCGTATGTTGCTGCCTGTCTTCCATTTCAGATCAATGCCGCAAATGTATTTATAATAATTCAAAATAACAAACACGGCATCAGCGACACGCATTATTCGTATCTTTGTCTTATGAAACGCTTCTTCCTCTATCTGCTGACGGGCTGCCTGCTGGTCGCCTGCAGCGAAAACGAAGGGCCGCAGGTTGTGGCCCACCGCGGTTTCTGGAAGGCCGAAGGCGCCGCCCAGAATTCCCTCGCTTCCCTGCTCGCCGCCGGACGCATCGGCGCCTACGGCTCCGAATTCGACGTCAACCTGACCGCTGACGGGCAACTCGTGGTCAACCACGACTTCACGTACAAGGGATTCACCATCTATGAAACTCCGCTTGCCACGCTGCGCAGCGACTCGCTCCGCCTGGCCAACGGCGAAATCATCCCGACCCTCGACGAATACCTGGCTGCTGCGAAGAAGTATCCGAAGATGAAG
>JAFZAF010000209.1 GCA_017548335.1 Bacteroidales bacterium
CTGCCCGTAGAGCCCTTCGACGACTTCATCTACTGGGGCGACATCCTGATGGGCGATTTCGACGACATCGACAAATACCGCGTCGATGCCGCGAAGATGCTGGTCAACCTGCGCGACCTGAAGGAACTGACCACCGACTACACATTCCTCTCGGAAGAACAGCGCCAGGCCATCGCCGCCTTCTGTGGGAGTTTCTATCGGAAGGGAATGGCTGAGAGCGACACCCGTCAGGGTTTTGAAGTCCTCTGGAACAGTCTGCTTCGCCTCTACGAGGGCTTCCGGGAAAGCCTGCTGGCCGACGGCTTGGGCTATCCGGGCATGATCTACCGGAGCGTTGCCGACGCCATCCGTCCGGATACCCGGCTCCTTCCCGATTTCGACGAAGTCATCTTCATCGGACTCAACGCCCTGAACAATTGCGAAATCGCCCTGCTTTCCGAATTGCAGAAAGAGGGGAAGGCCGACTTTTTCTGGGACTTCCAAGGCGAACTGCTGCAGGATTCGGCCAACAAGGCGGGAACCTTCATCCGTGAGAATATCGCACGTTTTCCTTCTCGGGCACCCCTCACCGGGATTGACCCGGAGGGGATGCCGGCCATCGAGGTCATCCGTGTCCCCTCGGCCGTAGGCCAGACGCGGAAGGCGATGCAGATCCTCGAGGACCTTCAAGCGGAAGGCTGGATGAGGATTCCCGAGGAGACGGCCGTTGTCCTTCCCGACGAAACGCTGCTCTTTCCGATGCTGGGCGCACTGCCCGCATCGGTCGAACGCGTCAACGTAACCATGGGTTATCCACTTTCCGCCGGTCAGGTGGGAACCCTGCTGGCTTTCCTGGAACGGCTCCAAGCCAACCTCCGCACAAAGGGGACTTCCACGCGCTTCTATCATCGCGACGTGCTGGACCTGCTTGAGCACCCCTACGTGATGGCCGTCGACCGGAATTCCGTTATCCCGGAGATGAAGTCAGACATCCGCAAGCACAATCGGATCTTCGTCGAGGCGGAATGGCTGGCCTCATACGGTGACTTCTTCGGCAAACTCTTCGTCCCGGTGTCCCGGACATCTGCGCTGGCACCCTACCTGCTTGAACTCATCCAGATCCTGCAAACGGAGCAGACGCAGCTCGAACGGGAGTTCCTTTACCGTTACAGCCAGGCCATCGAGTGCCTTGCCGGTATCGGGCTTGACTTCGACTCCCTGGAACAGCGGACATGGTTCCGGCTGCTGGCCCGCCTGACGGCCCTGGAATCCGTGCCTTTCGAGGGAGAGCCGCTCAGCGGCCTCCAGATGATGGGGCCGCTCGAGACCCGCGCACTCGACTTCCGGAACGTAATTATGCTCTCCGTGGGCGAAGGGGTTTTCCCGGCACGCAACGTGCGCAGTTCCTTCATCCCGTACAACCTCCGCCTGGGATTCGGGCTTCCGACTTATGAGCTGCAGGATTCCATTTGGGCATATTACTTCTACCGGAGTATCTGCCGCGCCGAGCGGGTTTACCTGCTCTACGATTCGCGGACGGAAGGATTGCAGAGCGGCGAGGAGAGCCGGTACATCAAGCAGCTCAAGTACCATTACGGCCTGCCGGTCGTCGAAAAAGTGGCGACCTACAGCCTCGACGCTGCGGCTGCGGAAAAGCCTGTCATCACTGTTGAGAAGACTCCTGCCGTGATGCAGGAACTTGCCGATCGCTTTATCACCGGGACCGGCGTTTTCTCCGCCTCGTCGCTCAACACGTATATCGACTGCCCGCTCCGATTCTATTACCAGCACGTCCGCCGCATCAAGGAGCAGGATGAAGTGGTGGAAGAAGTGGATTCCAGCCTTTTCGGTGACATCTATCACAAAGTGATGCAGCACGTTTATACGCCGTTTACCGGTCGGACGGTTACCCGGGAACAGCTAGAAAAGATCCGCTCTGACAAGGAGTCGTTGGAATCCTTTGCTATCGCCGCGTTCCGCGAGGCCGGCTTCGATGAACTGGAAGGCGAGAACCGCATCCTGCTCAATCTCGTCCTGCGCTACGTCGACCGGACGTTGGAAGTGGATGCCGGAATGACGCCCTTCACCTTCCTGGGCGCGGAGGCCGACCGGAAATGCCGCCTGGCGCTGCCCGACGGACGCGAAGTCCGGCTCTTCGGCTACATTGACCGGCTCGACACAAACGTGCCCGGGACGGTCCGCGTGGTGGACTACAAGACCGGTACGGTCGACAAGAAAGACGACTGTCGCAATGTGGACAGAATCTTCGACCGGTCGCTCCAGACACGCCCTTATATCGCTTTCCAACTGTACTTCTATGCGCTCCTGATGTCGCGTCAGCAGGAGACGGCGGGCCAGGTCTTCGAGCCGTGCATCTATGCCCTGCGCGACATTTTCAAGGCTGCTCCGCAATCTCACGCCATCGAGCCTGAAAAACTCTCCCTGTTTGCCGATCGGGTTCAGGCCCTTGTCGGAGAAATCTTCGACCCCGACACCCCGTTCGCAGGTGACTGTACCAACGAGATGATTTGTGAAAACTGTCCTTTCAAACGCCTATGCAACCGGTAGTCAAGATCGTCAAGGCCTCTGCCGGCAGCGGTAAGACCCACCGGCTGACCCAGGAGTATATCGACCTGCTCCTGCAGGGCGATCCGCAGCGTTACAAACACATTCTCGCGGTGACTTTCACCAACAAGGCTACCGACGAGATGAAGCAGCGGGTGATCGAAGAACTGTACAAACTGTCCCGCAGCACTGACCCGCGGGCGGACGAGGCGCGCAAACGCCTGAGTCTCATCCTGCACGACTATTCCTGCTTCTCGATCAGTACCATCGACCGCTTTTTCCAGGGCGTGATGCGTGCCTTCGCACGTGAAATCGGCCAATACGCCTCGTATCGGGTGGAACTCGATACGGGAGCCGTACTGGAACAGGTGGTCGACCTGCTCATCGACGGGCTCGACGATCCCGCAAATGCTGCGCTGCTGGACTGGCTTCAGGACTACTCGTTCGAACTGATTGAATCGGGCCGCAAATGGAATGTGCGCGAACCGCTCAAGGCGATGGCCGAGCTCTTCTTCCGCGACGATTTCCGGCTGATGCTCCGCGAAACGCCGGGCCATATCCTCGAAGACAAGGCCTCGATCCGTTCGTTTGCCGCCACGCTCGATGCGTTGTGCAGCGACTTTGAGACGAAACTGGTGGCGCTCGGGCGCCGGGCGATGGCAGCGATGGCGGCTGGCGGCCGTCAGCCGGAAGATTTCAAGGGCAAGAGCCGGAGTCCCTTCAAGGTGTTCCGGCAATGGGCCTCCTGGAAGCGCGGTGACGAGATTCCGCTGCCCAAGGAGACCCTCTATGAAAGTTACAATGGCTTCTCGAGCCCAGAGCTCGAGGTTTGTGTCGCCGAGGCCTTCCGGCTCTGTGATGAGCCGCTGAAAGCGTATCGCAGCTATGGGCTGGTAAAGGAGAACCTTTCGCTGCTGGGGGTCTATTCCGACATCTTCCGTTTCCTCTCGGAATATTTGCAGGAGAACAACGTCGTGTTACTGAGCCAGTCGTCCGACCTGCTGAGCCGCATCATCAACGACAACGACACGCCTTTTGTGTATGAGAAGATCGGCAACCGCTACGACCATCTGATGCTCGACGAGTCGCAGGACACGAGCCTGCTCCAATGGAGCAATTTCCGGCCCCTGTTCGCCAACAGCATCGCCCAGGGACAGGCAAATCTCATCGTGGGCGACGTGAAGCAATCCATCTATCGCTGGCGCGGCTCCGACTGGCATCTGCTGGGCGAACAGATAGCCCGCGACCTCCGGCCGGAGAACGTCGGGGAGACCGCCCTGGAAGAAAACTGGCGCAGCGGCCAGGCCATCGTGTCGTTCAACAACGAAGTGTTCTCCCATCTGAAAGAAGCTATTGCCGCCGACGCACCGGCAGGAGTGGCGGAACAAGTGGATGCACTCTATCAGGATGTAGTCCAGACAATCCCTGCCAAGCTGAAAAACGAGCCGGCCGGACGCGTAAAACTCTCGTTCCTCGATCCGGCCGACTGGCAGGCCGCAGCGCTGGAAGGGATGCTCGCCGACATTCGCGAACTCCTCGCAGCCGGCTATCGCTACCGCGACATCACGGTGCTGGTGCGTTCCAACAAGGATGGCGCTACGGTGGCGAACTGCCTGATCGGACAAGGGATTGGCGTGGTGACGGAAGATTCGCTGCTGATCGGGGCCTCGCCCTGCATTGCCGGGACGGTTGCCCTGCTGCACGCGATGGTCGATCCCGAAGATCCCGTGAACCAGTTGCTGGTCGAAGGACAGGAAGTGCCGTCGTCCGATGCGTTCCGGGGCTCCCTGTATGAGACCTGCGAGCGCATGCTCGATTCGCAGCCCGGGCGGGGTGCATCGGACGTTCCCTTCATCCACGCCTTCCTCGACCAGGTGCTGGATTATCAGGGAAAATACGGGTCTTCGCTTCGGGGCTTCGTAAAGTGGTGGGACGAAGTCGGGTGCAAGAAAAGTATCTGCGCGCCTGACGGCCAGGATGCCGTGCGGGTGATGACGATCCATAAGTCAAAGGGACTCAGCCTCGAAGCTGTTATCATTCCCTTTGTCAACGAGCCGTTTATGCCGGTGTCCTCTTGGCAGGTCCCGACGCTTTGGTGCAAGACCGAAGGCCCGCTGGCCCCTATCGGACTGGTCCCTGTGAAGGCTTCCTCAAAAAAGATGGATGGTACGTTGTTCCAGGCCGATCTTGACCGGGAACGCATCAACCAGTATATCGATGTCATCAATATGGCCTATGTGGCCTTTACGCGCGCCAAGTCACAGCTCATCCTTTACGCGCCGCTGCCGGAAAAGACCGATGATTATCCGGTGAAACGTGTCTCGTCGTTATTGTATAAACTATTCGCTTTGCGTCTCGATGATCAGAACGGCTGGTCCAGCGGGCCTTTGGAGCCTTTCATCCGGAAAGAGAAGCAGGTGGTCGTACAAGATGATCCGCAGCTGGCATTCCATACGGTTCCGCTGGGAGACGAACGCCTGAGGCTGGCCTTCCGCGGAGGCGACTATTTCGCCGCGGAGCCTTCGCTTCGCATCCAGGGCCTCCAGCGTCACCGCGATATGGCTTCTATAGAAGTGGACATGGCCTTGGAAAACCTCAGCGGCAACCGCCACTGGTTCGACGGTACCTACCGCGTGCTCAACGAAGCGTCTATCGTAGATGGCTCTGGCGAGATCCGCCGCCCTGACCGCGTGCTCATCGCCCCCGACGGCAGCCGCGTCATCGTCATCGACTACAAATTCGGACAGTCCCACTCCAGCTATCTTGCTCAGGTCCGCGACTACGTCTCCCTCCTGCGCCACATGGGCTACCCCGCCGTCGAAGGCTGGCTGTGGTACGTCACGGAGGATGAGGTGGTAAAGGTCAACTGATATGAAAACAACGACTTTAGCATTGGGCGCGCACTTGGATGCTTTCGTTCAAGCATCCGTCGCTTCAGGCCGATACAACAACGTAAGCGAAGTGATCCGGGCCGGCGTCCGGCTGCTGGAAGAAAGAGAAAAGGCTTTGCAGCAACTCGATGAAGCTCTTCAGGAAGGGGAGATGAGTGGATATGCGATGATGACGAAAGAAGAACTGATCAAAGAGACTGATCGATGAATGCTTTTCCATTCCCGACAAAGAGCAGATCATTTCGTATCCGACCTACAACGACTTCTTCTACACCCATTGCGGCCATCACTATATTTTCTTCAAGTCGACAACCCGCGAAATCAGGATCGTCCGGATCCTGCATGAAAGCATGCACTTTATAAAGCATCTGGGTAGTCCGGCTTGAGTTCTTACTCCTGTTTTCCCTGTTTTGGGAACTTGTCCGCGAAAGGTACCGCTGCGCCGCTTTATGCCTTTCGCGGCCGCTCAAGCGGGGGTTTTGCAAGAATTCCGGCCACGAAAGGAATGAGATAGATGAAATATTCCTCTCGCGTCAAGTAAATGAGATGAAACGACTAACCGATTAATCTGGTTGATCTGTCTGGGGCTCGTCAGAAAGAATAATCTTCCGGTTGTTGTTGATCATGACCCGGACGGAGTCGGCCGAAGTACAGGTATATTCGGCGATTTCGGCATCCGTGTAACCCATCTCCGAGAGGATGAACACAATCTTTGCACGTGCCCCCGAGAGTCTTGCTGCGGCTTTTCGCGTACTGGGAGGCAGCAAGTCTAGATTGTTCTCAAGGGCTTCCGAGAAATTCTGCGAAAACCCGCGCTGGATGTCGCGGGTAATCTCACCGATGTCTTCCTGAAGCGACTGTACGGTTCGCGACTTGGGCTTTTTGCGAAGTTCACGGAGTTGTGACAACGTATTCTGGTGTGTCTTGGCCGCAGCCTGAATGACGCTCCTCGTGAGTCTTTCCGCGACCAGCTTGCGATGTCTCGCATAAAGGATCCCGATAACTCCCGCTGAGAGCAGGATGAAGACGATCGCTATCAGCGCCAAGAAATCGCGCTGATGCCGCGCTTTCCCCAGTGCCGCATCGCGTGCCGCCAGATCGTATTGTTTTTCCAGCTCCAGAACGCGCTTTTCTGTTTTCTGAACATAACTGTCATGCAACGTATTATACGCTAACAGTGCATAATGGGCAGTCGAATCAGCATTACCCAACTGCGAATAAAGATCGGCGAGGTTGTGGTAATAGATATAGTAAACCGTTTTATCTGATTCCCTTCTCTGTTCGTATGCTGCTTTTTCAAAGTCTATGGCATTCTCCCAATCCCCTTTTCTACGGTAGATAGAGGCCAGTATTTTGCTTTTTGCCCCTATGTCAGAAGGCGCCGGCTTCCAGCGCTGGCAATAATGAAGAGCACTGTCTAACTGAGAAGTACAATGAAGAAAGAAAATAGCTTTAGCATTATCAATATTATTCGTTTGGAATTTAGGATTCTTGGAGACAACCGAATCTAATTCAATAAATACTTCTTTCGCTTGTTGTATATCGCCAATACTTGATAAGCAAATCAATAATTCGCAATAATCAAGAACCTCATTCCGAGTGTTCCCCAACCTTTTTTCTTTTTCGATAGCAGAGCGATAGTAATCCGCGGCCCTGTCAATATTACTATTTAACTTGTTGATTTTCCCCAGATATGCATCAATAAGCGCAGCGAGTCTATCATCGTCTATCGAATTATCATCTATCATTCTCTTGGCTAATTGCATATAATGGAGTGCCATCGTATCTAAAGGTGATAATTTATACAATACCAAGCCGTTGTAAAACAATGACCGGGCCTGATTATATGGGTCATCATTTCTTTCTTCATACCATTTTCTGGTTTCTGTTATCATCGAGTCGCTCGTAAATGGGATGCGATTCTTATGCATAGCTATGGTATAAAGTAATCCATAATATGCTTTCTCTCTTCCTTTCAAAGAAGATGAGTTATAAAGAGAGAGAGAATCAAAAGCAGATGCTGGATTCGTATTGAGCAAAGAATCACAATCTCTTAGTCGCAATGAATAATGGTTATCCGTACAACTAAGGGATAAAAGAGAGGCAACTAAAAGGGGCACCTGACAAAACACAAGATGCTTCCTCCAGTCTATCATCAATTTCATTTTATAGATTGATACTATACAAAAATCGGATAAAACAATGGGATTTCAAACAAAAAAAGTCATTTTCGGAAATATTCATAATAAGGCGCATATAATCAGATATTTACAGATAGTCATTTTCGTATTGCTCTTGAGTGAACACGCCAATTGGATTAAAAAGAGTTGATGATATCCTAAAATAATCATATTAGAAAATGATAACACTCAGAAAATTGATACATAGCTATTTACACTTTACTGTTACGAAAGTCATAGCCATTCTATTCTTAAGCCGTTTTTCTTTATCATTATTACAGTATAATTGTATCATAAATATAGCACGACTATACTGATAAACTAGATACCATGAAACGATCACTCATTTTAATTTTAATGGCAGCCTGCCTGTGTCTGTGCAACTGTTCGCAGTTCAACCATGAGAAAGAGGGCGATTTGTCAACTAAGTCATCGTGGGAACTTCTTCATCCCGGAGAAATCCTACTTTCTCCCTACACTCCTGTTATGGGTTATGATAATGAAGGGAAAGAGATAGACTTGGGATTCCAAAATTCAGTGATTCTGAATTTTGACAAGAATGGCGGACAGACTAAGGTCATTGCTTACTATCCTTCTGATGAATTGGTAACCCTGAATGAAGAATACAAGAAAGGGGCCTATCGGGGTGAAATCCCCAGCGATAAAGTAAGCCTCATTGAATCTCAGGTGTCTGTTATCAGGACTAAACTTGATGACTTCCGAAGCGAGTATGCCTTGACGGTTCATACCAACAGAGTGGGTGTCGACTATGAATACCTGATTGATCTGATCGATTTTTCTCATAAAAGGAAAGACGGATCCCCATATCCTAGCAAAGCTGTGATTACCGTCCACCAGACTGCTGAGTAAGATGCTCAATAGGCACGGGAATGACGCGGAGAAAGAAACCCGGGCACAAATGCACCCACTTTTTCCTGGCAGCCTGTTTGTGTTTTTTTGTGGTTGTGAATCCCTATTTCGGGTCCATTACCATTGGCAAGGAAGGCGGCGCGGTTTTTGTAAAAACTCGCTCACATGAAATCCCTCAATTACAGTTTCTTTTTGGCGATAGCCAGTCTGCTGGCTTGTTCCTGCGTGGAATACATCAGTCTCAATACGGAGGATCCGCGGGAGGTGGTGGTCAACTGCATATTGCGGGATACGACAGCACAGGAGCTGGAGTTGTTCTGGACGGCGCAAAATGATGATAAGGGTCCGCTGGAACGGATCCGCCAGGCAGATGCGGTGCTGGTGCGGTTGGGCTCCGGCGGCGAGCAGGAAGTGGGTGCATTCAATTGCGGGGCGGATGGCATCTGGCGTTTGGATTATCGTCCTGAAGCGGGAATGACGTACCGGCTGATCGTATCTGTCGCAGGCCAGTCGGTTTCGGCGGAAACGCAGATGCCGCACGGGTTCCGCGTCCAGACGGTCCCGAACCCCATCCTGATAGCTTACCCGAGTTACGTTTCAAGACATCATTATCCTTCCCGACAGATCACGGCGGACGATGCGGACGCTTTCCCCCTCCTGGCCTGGTTCACAGGAGAAAAGGGCCTGGTTCAGCGGGTAGTTTCCTCCCACGAACAGACCGATAGCTTCAATAGCCTCAATGAAGGCGACCGTTTCCTGTTGGGCGTGATGGAATGGGAAATGAACGGAACCATCTATCTGGTCGATAAGGGCCCTGATCAATTGGAAGAAAGCGATTACATAAAACGGCCCTATCTTGACCGAATAGCCGTCATTTCACAGCATAAAGGGTACGAAAACAACTACTATCATCCTGCGGTAAAAACGGGTTATTCCAGCACGATTGACCAAGGGTATATTCGTACCCTTATCAGCCGCTATCCCGAATATGGCGCCTATGAAAAGAACTGGATGGTCTGGGGACCGGATTTCGATATCTGGCCCGCTTCCGGAGAAACCGCCTCGGAACTGCATATCCAGCGACCTTCCGCGGAATTGCTGTCCTATCTGAAGGATGTCATCACCCTGACGGCCAAGACGGATGACACCGATTTCACACAAGTATTCTCTCAGAAAACGCCCTATACCAACATCCGGGGCGGGCGAGGTGTTTTCGGTGCTGCAACAGAATACGTGGAAGACTATTCGGACTATGACGAGCGGATGACGGCGTTTTACCAAACAATTTTGAACGATGAGTTTCCGAAGCAATAGCCTTGGTTTCCCGGCGGGATGGCTCCTGCTTCTGTGCCTGCTGCTCACGGCTGGCAGCGCCTGGGCGCAGGAACCGGAAACCCGTCGAGACACGCTGGTGGAATCCCAGATCGTCGCCCGCCGCTCGACAGATGGCCTGTCCCTATACCGTATTGAGAACGCGAATCTCTCCCGTCTCATCACCCCCATGGGTGAAGCCGACGTCGTCAAACAAGTCCAGCGCCTGCCGGGCGTTTCCTTTACGATGGAAGGGACTTCTGCCTTCAGCGTCCGGGGCGGCAATATGGGAAACAACCAGCTTTCGCTCGACGGCGTAACGCTGTACGGCATCTCGCATCTGCTGGGCCTGACGACCATCGTTCCTTCCGAGATCCTCTCCGACACGGAATTCTGTGTCGGCGGCTTTGAAAGCGATGACGGGAATCTCCTGTCGTCGCATATCCGGATGAAATCGGCTGACGGCGATTTCTATCGTGCGAAGGGGACGCTGTCGCTCAGCAACCTCATGGCCTCCGCGTTCGTCACGACCCCCATCGTTAAGGAGAAGCTGTCCGCCACCGTATCTGCTCGCTGGTCACCTGCCCAACTGGAATACAACGCCTTGGCGAAGCGACTGATCGATGAAGACAGCGGACTTCCGCGTTCCATCCAGGCCGGTGTCTACGACCTCTACGGGAAACTGGACTGGCGACCCGCTGCGCGACACCAACTTTCCCTGTCCTGGCTTCGAACGGACGACCACTACGCCTTCAACGGCGCTGGCGGCAGTTCCCGTGACAGTCTGGGATGGAGTAACAACCTGATTCTGTTGCACTGGAAGGGCGAAATGAGTCGACAACTGACCATGTCGGCCGATGTGTCGGCCAACACGTTCGGATCGACACAGATACAGGACCGGACCCTCTATGCGAATCTGCATAATACTTCGCTCGGCGTCCAGTCCCGCGTCCAGGAATACCAGGCCGCCGTCACGGCCGATCTCGCACTGACCAGACCCTGGTCGGTTCGCATGGGCGCGGATTTCCGCCATACCGCCTTTAATCCCGCCGCCATGAAGTCAGGCGGTAGCCATTCTGTCGATTGGGCAGGTGCCGACCGAAGTAATCTGGCCGTCCTCCACGGCCAGCTATCCTACGAAACGTCCCGGATGCTGGCTCGGCTGGCGCTCCGGCTGAATGGTTTCCAGTCGGACGACGGATTCCGGCGGCTCGTGCCCGAATGGCGACTCCGCTTTAATTACTATTTCAACGACTGGCTGGGCGTGGAAGGCACCTACGACCGGATGGCTCAGTTCTATCACACGCTGGAAGGAACGCCCACGGGCATCACGCTCGATATGATCGTCCCTGCCGGAGCGTATGCGGAGCCGGAAAAGGCGGACCAAGTTTACCTGGGCCTGATGGCACACGACAACCGGGGCTGGTCGTTCTCTGCTGGCGGCTACGCGAAATGGATGTCCGGCCTGGTTTATTACGCAGATGCCGGACAGTTCTTCAATCTGGGGACCTTGGGCTGGAAAGAGAATCTGGACATCGGAACCGGACGCTCGTACGGACTGGAACTGCTGTTGCAAAAGAACGAAGGCTCCCTCACGGGACAGTTGGCCTACACGTTTTCCAAGACGGACCGCACCTTCCCCGGCATCAACGAAGGGCAACCGTTCCCTTACAAGTTCGACCGCCGGCACATGCTCAATGCTGACGCCAGCTACCGTTTTGCCGAGACACAAACTTTCTCGCATGGTGTTTCGGCGGCCTTTACCTGCACGAGCGGACACTATGAAACCCTGCAGGCAGGCTGGTATCTCCCTTATGGGCTTCCAGTCGATGAAGCCTTGACCTATTACACGCATCCCAACAACTATCGGCTGTCGGCCTATATCCGGCTCGACTTGTCGTATAATATGACGTTCAAGCGGCCGCGGACGAATCATGACATTTCGTTCGGCGTGTATAATGCCCTGAACCGGCACAATGCCTATTCCCTTACATGGGACACAGAAGCAGGTCGCTGGAAACAGTTGAGCATTCTCCCGATCTTTCCGAGCGTGAAATACTGCATCAACTTCCGCTGACGCCGGGCTCTTCTGACATCAACAAAAAGGATGGAGGTCCGGTTCGAGTCCCAAAATTCGGAGTCCCCATCCATGTGCCCCATAAACTGTATTTCGCCGATTATCTGGGCCTCCGATTTTCTACCTTTACCACCCTTTGATGTCGCTGCCGTTGTTGTTGTAGAATTTCATCTGGCAGGGTTGTTCCCAGCCGCAGGCGTCGGCATACTGGGTCCATTCCGTACAGAGGGATTTGTTCCAGGTCAGGAGGATTTCCCCGTCAGGAAAGTTGAACGGGCCGTTATAGATAGCGGTTGCGACCACGGCACCGGACTCATTGATCACGTCGAATCCGGAGGAAGTGACATTGTCGTAGCGGCAGTTCTGCCTGCGGACCTCATCCAGGGTGTTGTCTTCTTTCCGGACGACGGCTGTAAGCAGGATACAACTGTTGTCATCGTAGAGAACCAGGTCGATGTAGAAGGCGGAATAACCGGCGGGATTGTCCGGTACACTGCTCTTGATACTTCCGGCATATTCGCCGATGTAGGAGGTACCCTGCAGATGATCGCAGGAATCCAGTATGGTGCAGGTAA
>JAFZAF010000210.1 GCA_017548335.1 Bacteroidales bacterium
CCATCCGGCCCCAGCCGCCGGGGCGGCCGCTGCCTCAGGCCCTGCGGAGCCCCTCGATGCGCAGGGCGATGTTGGGATCGGCCTCCGCCGCCAGCGGGTCTTTCTCCTCCAGCAGCGCCGCGATATCTGCGGCCAGCGCCTTTTGTGAATCGTCGGCTGCCGTGAGCAGCAGCTGCGCCACGCGGGGGTGGCAGGGGAGGGATGCCATCGCCCGGCCGTGCGGTGTGATCCGCCCGGCGGCGTCGATGGCGCCAAGGCTGAGAAGCAGCGCCCGTGCCGCCTTGAGCGACGCTGCGGGCGGCGGCGTGAGCCACGGCAGGCCTTCTGCGTGCGGTTCGCCCCAGGCAGCGACCTGCAACACCAGTGATGCCAGGTCCGCCTCGACAATTTCCGGGCGGAGCTGCTCCACCATCCGGCTCTCGGCCGCTTTGCTCCACAGCCGGTAGCAAACGCCCGGCGCCACGCGGCCGGCACGGCCGGTGCGCTGCACCGCCATGTCCCGGCTGATGCGCACGGTTTCCAGGTGTTCCATGGCCGTTCGTGCATCAAATACCGGCTTGCGGCAGTAGCCCGCATCTACCACGATGCGGACCCCTTCGATGGTCAGCGAAGTTTCCGCGATGGGTGTGGCCAGCACGACCTTCCGTTCGCTGGGCCGGCTGGGCGCGATGGCGCGCCGCTGCTCGTCCAGAGAGAGCAGTCCGTACAGCGGGCAGACGTGGGTTGAACCCAGCGACACACCGAGCGCCTCGGCGCAGCGGCGGATCTCGCCTTCGCCGGGCAGAAACGCCAGGATATCGCCTTCCTGCGTCCGGTGCGCCTCGCGGATCATGCGGACCGTAGCTTCGACGATGTCATCGAGGGGAATATCTCCCACATGGCGCACATCCACCGGAAACATCTTCCCTTCACAAGAAACAGCCCGCGCGCCCAATGCCGTACAAAGATTCCCGGCATCGATGGTGGCGGACATCAGCACCAGTTTCAGGTCGGGGCGCAGGACGCCCTGCGCCTCCCGGGCCAGCGCCAGCGCCAGATCGGTCTGCAGACTCCGTTCGTGGAACTCGTCGAAGATGAGCACGGACACGCCCTCGAGGCCGGGATCTTCCACCAGCATCCGGGTCAGGATGCCTTCCGTCAGCACTTCGATGCGCGTACGGCGGCTGACCCGCTTCTCAAAGCGGATCCGGTAGCCCACCGTTTCTCCCACGGCTTCACCCAGCAACCCGGCCATCCGGACGGCAATCTGCCGGGCGGCGATACGGCGGGGTTCCAGCATTAGGATCCTGCCTCCATCCTTCGGCAGCGACGCCAGGATGGTCAGCGGCAGCAGGGTCGACTTGCCGACCCCCGGCGGCGCTGTCACCACCACCGCAGCGCTCGTGGCGAGGCACCGGTTCAACTCCTCCGCGATGTCGGCGGCAGGCAACCGGGATTCTGTAATGGGGTCGGCCGATTCGTCGGGCAGTTCGATTTCGACGCGATAGCAGCCGTACGGATACTCCTCGTCGATCTCCCCGACCTGTCCCAGTTTCTCCATCAGCGCGTCCATCTCTTCCATAAAAGGGATGGCCGCATCGTCTATTTTCCGGTAAATATCCGGGCACATCGTCTCCAGATCCGAGGTGTAGAGGCTGGTCTCTCCGTCCGTTTCGGACAGATACTGCTTGAACCGCTCCATCTCCTCGTCGGATAACCATACCTGCCCCGTACGGCTGTAATCGCGATAGATCTCTTCAACGTGGAACCTGAGGATTGTCATCGGCATTCAATCGGGTATGAACTCTTGAAGGACCCTGCCGGCCCCTATTCGTTCCGTTGCAACAAAGAAAAGAGACTCACTCTCGTAAGTCTCTGATTATCTGGTAGCGGGACCCAGGATTGAACTGGGGACCTCATGATTATGAATCATGCGCTCTAACCAGCTGAGCTATCCCGCCCTTTATTGCCGGGGCTAGCCCCGGACCCCTCGCTCCGACCTTGCTATTGCGCAGGCTAACCCTGCCCGGTCTCCGCTAGCGGCTGATGCCGCTTGCTATGCCAGATCGTTCGCTGTTTGTTGAGGTAGACGGATTCGAACCGCCACTAAGAGGACCAGAATCTCTTGTGCTGCCATTACACCATACCTCAGTTACTGGGGCTACGCCCCAAACCCTACAGGTCCGCGATTGGGACTGCAAAGGTATGAAAAGAATTTGGGTTTGCAACAATTTTTTTAAATTTTTGCAGGGGTATCGGGCGTGGGCGAAAGGACTTTGTCGTAGACATCTTCGACCACCAGGCCGGCGAGGGTCATGCCGAAGAGGGCGGTGATGTGGGCGGTGGTACCGTTGATCTGGACTTTGCGGCCGTCCCATTCGCTGTTGGAGGCATCGGCGGCCTGGGCGGTGCCGCGGTTGGGGAGGACTTCTTCCCCATAGACGCAACGGTATTTATGGCCGGGCCAGGTATGGTTCTGTTTGAACTTCTTGCGGATGGCCGCGGCGAGCGGGCAGCCGCGCACGTTCCAGAATTCCGCCACTTTCACACCCTGTGGATCGACTTTACAGGCGGCGCCCATCGACGAGAAAAAGACCGCCTGCGTACGGGTTCCGCGCAGGATCAAGTCTGATTTTTCTTTAAGGGAGTCGATGGCGTCGAGGATGTAGTCGTAGGATTCCATCTCGAACGAATCGGCCGTCTCGGCGTTGTAGGCGCGCTGGATGGCTGTGATTTCTGCGTTCGGGTTGATTTCAAGCAGCCGGTCCCGCAAGGCTTCCACCTTCACTTTTCCTACGGTATGCATCGTAGCCATCAACTGCCGGTTGATGTTGCTTGTGCTTACGCAGTCGGAGTCGACCAGTGTCAGATGCGAAATGCCGGAGCGGACGAGCCCTTCGGCGCACCAGCTACCCACTCCGCCCACGCCGAAGAGGATGACGCGGACGCTCCCGAGGCGCTCCATGACATCCCGGCCCAACAGGAGTGTCGTACGGTTGAAAACCGGATCATCGGCGGGGGAATACATGACAGGCAAGTTTTGTAATGCAAAGATAGCGATTCTCAAAGATTATTTGTAACTTGCAAGAAATTCAAAAAATAGCAGCTGTATGAAATGGCTCCACAATCTCCTGAAAGGCCTCTCGCTGACCGCGGCGCTTTTCGTCTTCCAGGCTTGCTACGGCACGCCGGAAGGGTTAGAGCCCGACATTGACATGGGAGACAATCCCGCATCCGTCGAGGTGGTGTCAACCCCCGAAACTCCGGCTATCGACGCATTGGCGCCTGAGATGCCCGAAACAGACCCGGAGGCAGGAACCGGCGAATAATGCTCCGCAACGCCCTTTTCCGGCTTTTCCGGGCCAACGAGACGAAGGTCCATGAACTGAATTATCTGTTCTGGGAATGCACCACGCGCTGTAATCTGCACTGCCGCCATTGCGGCAGTGACTGTATGATGGCAAGTGCGGACGTTGACATGCCCTTGAATGATTTTTTGCGGGCGCTCGACACCATCCCGGTGAAAGAGCGTCCGCCTGAGTTTACGGTCGTACTCACGGGCGGCGAGCCGCTGCTGCGGCCCGACATCGCCGAAGTGGGGCGTGCCATCCGGCAGCGGGGCGTACGGTGGAGCATGGTTTCCAACGGTTGGTTCTACGATGAAGAAATGCACCGCAAGCTGATGGATGCCGGAATGGGCGCGTTGACCATCAGCCTGGACGGACTGGAGGAGAATCACGATTGGATGCGTGGCCGTCCCGGCAGTTTCAAACGGACGGAACGGGCTGTCGCCATCGCGGCGAAAGAGCCCCGCATCAATTTCGACGTGGTCAGTTGCATCAACCGGCGGAATCTGGATGAACTCGGCGCCCTGCACGACAAGTTGCAATCGCTTGGCGTGAAACAGTGGCGCATTTTCACCGTCATCCCCATCGGCCGTGCCCAGGATGATCCGGAATTGCACCTGACGAATGCGGAATTCGTCCGGTTGATGGATTTCATCCAGTCGAAACGGAGAGCAGCCGCTGCCGCTCCGAAAAACGGCCCCCGCCCGATGAACGTCACTTTCAGCTGCGAAGGCTATCTGGGCCGTTATGAGCGGAAGGTGCGTCAGAATCCCTTCTTCTGCCGGGCGGGCATCACCATCGCTTCGGTGCTCATCGACGGCCGTATCTGCGCCTGTCCGAATATCGACCGGGACTTGTTCTCACAAGGAAGTATCTATCACGACAATTTCTGGAAAGTCTGGCAGAATCGATTCCGGCCTTTCCGCAACCGGAAATGGGCGCGTTGCGGCAGCTGCGCCAAGTGTCCGGCCTGGCGCGATTGCCTGGGCAACGGCATGCACAACTGGCACGGAGAATGCAATGAAGTAATCAACTGTCATTATGCAAAAACTTTATAAGTTTTTTTGTATATTTGAAAGTTGATAGATACATGTTCCCATGAAAAGACAAATCCTTGCCCTGCTCCTTGCCGTCTCGGTACTCTCGTCCTGCAGCATCCTTGCCAGCGGTCTCTCCAACATGGACCCTGCCGCACTGGCTACGGCGGCCAATACGGCGATGACCGCCCTGTCCATCTCCGATGAACAGATTGCCCAGCTCAGCGCCCAGTCGGTCGCCTATATGGATTCCGTCAATACGGTCGACAAGGGGTCGTATGACAAGCGCCTCCGGAAACTCATGTCCAAAGTCAAGACCGTGGACGGTGTCCCCATCAACCTGAAGGTTTACAAGACCAACGAGGTCAACGCCTTTGCCTGCGGGGACGGATCCATCCGCGTCTATTCCGGCCTGATGGATGTCATGGACGATGCCGAACTGATGGGGGTCATCGGCCATGAGATCGGCCATGTCGTCAACAAGGATACCAAGAACGCCATGAAGAAAACCTATATGGCATACGCCGCCCGCATTGCGCTGGGATCGACCGGCAGCGTCCTGGGCCAGCTTTCCACCAGTGTCCTGGGCGATGTGGCCCAGTCGTACCTCAATGCCCAGTATTCCCAGAAGCAGGAGTTTGCGGCCGATCAGTATGGTTTCCAGTTCGCCATCCAACAGGGCTACAGCCCGTACAGCATGTACAATTCCCTGATGAAATTGATGAAGCTCAACGGGGAGTCCAGCACGAAACCTTCCGGCACCCAGACAGCCTTTTCATCCCACCCTGCCACCGAAGAGCGTGCCGCCCGGATGAAAGCTGCCGCCGAGGCCTACGGCAAATAACCCATACCGCATCAATACTACATCGCGCTGGAAGCTAATTGCTCTCCAGCGCGAGTTTTTTCAGCAGGGCGTCGGGTTCGGGATCCCGTCCGCGGAAATTGTGGTAGAGGATGTCGGCGTCCACGCTGCCGCCGCGGGAAAGAATCTCCCGTCGGAAAACCCCGGCCGCTTCCCGGTTGAAGATACCCTGCTGCTTGAACCATTCGAAGGTGTCGGCTTCCAACACTTCCGCCCATTTGTAGGAGTAGTATCCGGCGGCGTAGCCGCCTGAAAAGATGTGGTTGAACGAGGGAGAAAAGACAATGCCCGACACCTGCGGCAGCGGGGCTGTCGGACGAAGCCGCTCCAGTTCGAAAGCAACCACGTCTCCGGTATCCATATCCATCAGGGTGATTGCGTCGGACTGCGTATGCCAGGCCATGTCCGTGAGGGCGAACTGTAGTTGGCGCACCTGGGCGTAGCCGGCCAGGAAGTTGCGGGCAGCCACGATCCGGTCGATGAAAACTCGCGGAAGGACTTCGCCTGTCTGCCAGTGTCTGGCGAAAGTCTGAAGAAAATCCGGTTCGTAGGCCCAGTTCTCCATCAGCTGGGAAGGCAGTTCAACGAAATCGCGGACTACATTGGTGCCGGTGAGCGATGCGTAGCGTCCTTCGGCCAGCATGCCGTGCAGGGCATGGCCGAATTCGTGAAGCAGCGTGGTCACTTCATGGAAGGTGAGCAGCGACGGCTTGTCGGCGGTCGGTTTGCTGAAGTTGGTTACGATCGAGATGAATGGCCGCTCTTCCACGCCGTCCCGACAAGATAATTCACGGAACGACGTCATCCAGGCCCCGCCCCGTTTACTTTCTCTCGGGAAATAGTCGAGATAGAGCAATGCCAGAAAGCGCCCCGATTCTTCCGTTACTTCAAAGACCCGCACGTCGGGATGATAGACCGGCAGGTTTTCGAGCGGCAGGAAACGGAGGCCATAAAGCCGATGGGCCAGGTCGAACACGGCGGCCTGGACGGCCTCCAGTTGAAAGTAGGGCTTGAGGAGTTCTTCGTCCAGCGCATAGTGTTCTTTCTGGTATTTTTCAGACCAGTAGCTGAAGTCCCACGGCATCAGTTCCCCTTCGAACCCCTGTTCCCGGGCGTAAGCGGCGATGCCGGCGACTTCGCGCCGGGCGGCTGGCAGCGAAGGTGTCATCAGTTTCTCGAGGAAGCCGTCCACCGTCGAGGGATTTTTGGCCATCCGGTTTTCCAGGGCGTAATCGGCGTAAGTGGAATAGCCCAGCAATTGTGCCTTTTCGGTGCGGAGCGCCACGATCCGCCGGAGAATCGCCGTGTTGTCGTTGGCCCCGCCGATGCACTTGCTGTTATAGGCGCGCCATAGCTGTTCCCGGAAATCCCGCCGCTGGCTGTACTTGAGGAACGGCCCGTAACTGGGCTGATGGAGCGTGAAGGTCCAGCCCTCCTCTCCGCGACCGGCCGCTTCGGCCGCAGCCATTTCCCGAACGTGGGCTGGAAGCCCTTCCAGATCGGCCTCGTCGGTCAGGTGCAGTGTATAGGCATTGGTGGCGGCCAGCACATTCTGTCCGAACTTGAGCGTGGCGAGCGACAGTTCCTCGGATAGTTTGGTAAAGCGCTCTTTCTGGTCGGCCGGCAGGTTGGCGCCATGACGGGAGAAACTTTTCCAAGTCTCTTCGAGCAGTTTGGCACCTTCGGTGTCGAGTCGAAGGGTAACCCGGTTCTCCCAGACGGATTTGACGCGGGCGAAAAGCTTCTCGTTGAGCAGGATTGAAAGGTTGTGCTGCGTGAGCAGCGGCGAAACCTCCTCGGCGATGCGGTCCATTTCGTCGTCAGTACATGCTTCCGTGAGATTGAAGAAGATATTCGAAATGCGGTCGAGGTCCCGTCCGGCTTGTTCCAACGCTTCGATGGTATTGGTGAAAGAGGGCGGCTCCGGGTTTTCGGTGATAGCCCGGATTTCGGTCTGGGCGTGGTCGATCGCTTCCCGGAAAGCGGGTCGGTAATCGGCTTTCTCGATGAGGTGGAAGGCCGGCGCTCCGAAAGGAAGTGCGGAGGCGGTGAGCAAAGGATTGACGACGGTTTCTTTCATGATTCAAAGATACGCATTATTCCGGCATTCGCCTGCGGTAATATGGACGATACCCGTCCGGGAAATCTGGTAAGCAAAGTTGTAGCACCAATAAATGCGGCGGCCCGGAAAACGTCGACGGGTAGCCGTATAGATTTCGAAATTGAAATTCCGGGCGGCCAGTTCCGCGACAGGAACCGCATGGCGGCCGAGCCGTTGCTGCTGCATCAGGATCCGCCAGTTCGACGACAGGATCCGGTTGACTGCCCGCAGTTCTTTCTCCCGCGCACGCCGACGGTCGTTGTGGTAGTCGGCCCTGCAGTCGTCGCTGCAGAACTTTTTGTCAATGCGCCCGTGAAAGGGGGCGCCGCACTGAAGACAGTGTCGTTCCATCGTTCGTTCTTTTCTTACAAAGATAAGGCAAGTGAGTCCCGAGAAAAAACTCGGAGAGCAGATTTACCGTTTCTCAGAAAAAGCGGAGGAAAGTTGGATTTCAGGGCACCTTCGCAGGCCAGGTTTATCCGTATCGATCCGTATCTATCCGTTTAGCGGCTGGATACGGCTTTTTCCGCGATGTTACTTTGCAGCCACAACCGTAAAACAACAAAACAATGATTGAGACAGAGTTTTTAAACAGAGTGGAACTGCGGGGGCGTGTGGGACACGACCCGAAAGTCATCAGTGTGGGAGATTCGCAGGTCGCCCGGTTTTCATTGGCCACCAACGAAGCGTTCCGGGGCAAGAACGGAGAACTCCGGGAGGAGACGACTTGGCATAACATCACGGCCTGGGCAGGTCGGAACATCATGGATTTCAAGGATATCCGTAAGGGAGCCTTCGTTTCGCTGGTGGGCCGCCTGCGCAACACCCGCTTCATGGGAAATGACGGGAACGAGCGCAACCTGGTTGAAGTAGTCGCAGGTCGGCTGGAGCCCTTTACTCCGGCGGTCAGTTGATCCGGATGTGCAAGAAGCTCGGGCCATCAGCGCGCAGTATGACAAAAAATGCATAAATTTGCCTTCTCAACGAAAAACGGAAACACGATGGCTCGAGCTTTCTACCTCTACAATACGCTGACGCACCAGAAAGAACTGTTCAAGCCGGTTCATCCCGGCATGGTGGGCATGTATGTCTGCGGCCCGACAGTCTATGGCGACGCCCATCTGGGACACGCCCGCCCCGGCATCACCTACGATGTGCTTTTCCGGCTCTTCAAGAAGTTGGGCTACAAAGTGCGTTACGTGCGCAACATCACGGACGTAGGACATCTGGAGAACGACGCCGACACGGGAGAGGACAAGATCGCCAAAAAAGCTCGGTTGGAGCAGTTAGAGCCCATGGAGGTCGTACAGACCTACACCCTGCGCTACCACGATGCGATGCGCCGCCTGAATGTGCTTCCTCCGTCTATCGAACCGCGGGCGTCCGGGCATATCATCGAGCAGATCGCGCTGGTGCAGAAGATTCTCGATGCGGGCTACGCCTACGAAAGCAACGGCTCCATTTATTTCGACGTGGCCAAATACGACGAGAAGCACCACTACGGCATCCTCTCCGGCCGCAATCTGGACGATACCCGCGAAGGAACGCGCAATCTCGACGGACAGGATGACAAGCATTCCCCGCTCGATTTCGCGTTGTGGAAAAAGGCGTCGCCCGAGCACATCATGCACTGGCCTTCACCGTGGAGCGAAGGTTTCCCGGGCTGGCACCTGGAGTGCTCCGCCATGAGCGAGAAATATCTGGGCGAGGTGTTCGACATCCACGGCGGCGGCATGGACCTGATGTTCCCGCATCACGAATGCGAACTGGCCCAGAACACTGCTTCCCGCGGCCAGGGCGGCGTCCGCTACTGGATGCACAACAACATGATCACCATCAAAGGGCAGAAAATGGGCAAGTCGCTGGGCAACTTCATCACCCTCGATGAACTGTTCACGGGCAACAACCAGGTGCTCGACCAGGCATACAGCCCGATGACCATCCGTTTCTTCATCCTGCAGGCCCACTACCGCAGCCCGCTCGACTTCAGCAACGAAGCCCTCCAAGCAGCGGAAAAAGGATACAAGCGGATGATGCAGGCCGCCCGTGACGTCAAGAACCTGCCGGTCGACGACAAATCGCCGGCCCATCCGGAAATCGCCGCCCTCACCGACCGTGCTTTCGAGGCGCTCTGCGACGATCTCAACACGCCCATTGCCCTCTCCGTGCTCTTCGATGCCGTCCGACTCGTCAACAGCGTCAAAGACAAGTCGTTGAAGATCAATTCCAGTGATCGGCAGATTCTGGCTTCACTTTTCACGGATGTCCTGCTGGATGTCCTCGGCCTGCAAGACGAAACCCCCTCCGCGGCTTCCGGGAAGCGGGTCGATGGTTTGATTGCAATGATCGTCGAAATGCGGAAGCAGGCCAAGGCCGCCAAAGACTGGGCGACGAGCGACCGCATCCGAGACGAACTCAAGGCGCTGGGCGTCCAGATCAAGGACACCAAGGACGGCTGCGAGTGGACGGTCGAATAGCCCTCCGCGTTCACAGCGCGCCTGGCGCGTCTTACCAGATGAATTCGACGACTTTCTTGATGTCGGGGTGCAGGCTGTTGGCCACCGGACAGGTCTTGGCTGCGTTCTCGATGAGTTTCTTTTCCTTGTCGGAGTAGTGGCTCCCTTCGGGCAGTTTGATTTCGAGGTGCAGCTCCGCTACGCGGCGCGGATTGGCGGCCATCACTTTTTCGGTGGTGATGGTGGTTCCGTCGATGGAGAAGCCGTAGGTGCGGGCTGTCATGCCGATGATGGTCAGCATGCAGCAGCCCAGCGAGGTGGCGAACAAGTCGGTCGGGGAGAAGAGGGATCCGTCGCCGTTGTTGTCCTTGGGCGCGACAGTGCGGATCTTGCTGCCTGAGTCGAGGTGTTCGGCTTCGCACCGGAGCTCGCCCAGGTAGGTCGTTTTCATTTTCGTCATATCGGTAGGATTTAGAGTTCTTTCCGGAGTCGCGCGATCGGGATGTTGAGCTGCTCGCGATACTTGGCTACCGTGCGGCGGGCCACTTTGTAGCCCTTTTCGCTCAGGACGGTGACCAGTTCCTCGTCGGTCAGTGGTTTGCGCTTGTCTTCTTCTTCGATGCTGGTGGTGAGGATGGTCTTGATTTCACGCGTGGAGACTTCCTCGCCGTCGTTGGCCACAAGACCTTCGGAGAAGAAATACTTGAGTGGATAGATACCGAAGTGAGTCTGGACATACTTGCAGTTGACCACGCGCGAGATGGTCGAGATGTCGAGGCCGGTCTTTTCGGCGATGTTGCGCAGCACCATGGGCTTGAGCAGGGTCTCGTCGCCGTCGATGAAGAAGTCGTGCTGGTATTCTATGATGGCGTTCATCGTGTTCTGCAGGGTATTATGCCGCTGCTTGATGGCTTCGATGAACCACTTGGCCGAATCCAGTTTCTGCTTGACGAAGCTGGCGGCTTCTTTCTTTTCGCGGGTGGCGCTGTTGGCAGCTTCCATCAGCACGTCGGCGTAGCGCTTGTTGACCTTGAGCTCCGGTACGGAGAAGCGGGGCATCGACATGACGGGTTCGCCGTCTTTGAGTTCGACCAGGAAGTCGGGCACCACCTGCTGGACCTGCTCGGTATAGGAATCATCGATCTGTCCCCCGGGCCGCGGGTTGAGCCGGACGATCTCGCCGACGGCTTCTTTCAGCTGTTCTTCCGTGATGCCGAGTTTCGCCGTGATCTTCTGGTAGTGTTTCTTGGTGAATTCGGTGAAATGGTTGCGGAGGATGCGGTCGGCCAGCTGGACGGTTTCCGTCTGCTTCTTGGCTTCGAGCTGGAGCAGCAGGCATTCGCGCAGGTCGCGTGCGCCGACGCCGACGGGATCGAACTCTTGGATCATGAAGAGCAGTTGCTCCACTTCTTCTTCGGTGGTTTCAATACCCAGGCGGAAGGAGATGTCGTCGGCAAGGGATTCCAGGTCGCGGCGCAGGTAGCCGTCGTCGTCGATCATGCCGATGATGAAGAGGGCGATCTGGCGCTGGCGCTCGTCGATCTTGCAGTAGCCGAGCTGGGCTTCCAGGCTCTGGTGGAAGCTTTCCCGGACAGAAAAGGTATTGTACTGGGGCTTGAGGTCTTTGCCTTGGTTGTTGACGTAGAGTTTGTAAGAAGGGGTGGGGTCGCTGCCACTGTACTCACTCAAGGAGACGTTCTTCTTCTCCTCGCCTTCGGGGGAGTCGTCCACGACTTCCTCAAGGACGGGATTCTCTTCCAGTTCTTTCTGGATGCGCTGCTCCAGTTCCGGGGCCGGCAGCTCGATGAGCTTGATGGTCTGGATCTGGAGCGGTGAAAGCCGCTGGGTCTGCTTGAGTTGTTGGGTCTGCTTCAGCATGTCAGAAACCGGGGTAGTTGATGGGCTCTTTGACGACAAAGACGTATTGGTAGGCGCCGCTGTTGAGGAGCCGGCTGGCGAAACGCTGGGCGTCGGCCCGGGTGCGGAAATCGCCCACCGTCACTTTGAAATAGGGACTGACGTGGCTCCGATACGCTTTGATGCCGGGATAGCGCTCCATGAAGCTGGCGGCGATGGCTTCCGATTTAGCACGGGCTGTGCGGTCGCTGTCGAAGAAGATGCGGACGCGGTAGCCTTGCATGCGGGTGTTGCTGTTGGAAACGATGTGGCGCGAGAGCGCGTTCCGCAGGTCGTACGACTGGTTGATGGTGACGGATCCGCTGCCTTTCTGGCTGATGAGCGAGAAAATGTCGGATCCGAGGATCGTGCTGTCGACCGAAGACTGGGCGTGGGCGGTGCCGGCCAGCAGCAAGAGGGCCAGCAGGGTCAGGAGGCTATTCTTTTTCATGGTCTTTCTGGGTTGCGGTTTGTCCGAGCAGGCTCCCAAGCTGGTCGAGGGGCACATGCTCTTTTTGGATCCGTTTCTTGAAGGAGCCTTTGCGGATGGTCAGGTCCAGATCGGCCGTATAGGCGGAGAGGTCCGTGCTGAAACCGCCGCCCAGCAGCGCGAGGGGACGGGTGAACCGGGCCTGGAGCGGGAGTGCAACTGTCGCTTCTCTTCGCGGCTCGATGGACACGCTTTCCTGCATCACCAGGTTGGCGAAAGGGCTGGTCTCGGTTCCCCGGTAAAGAATGGCTTCCAGGGACTCCACGGTATACTGGGCTTTGGAGGGGTTCTTCACATCGATCTCCAAGGTGAGGTCGGCCGTGACCCCGTCGAGTCCGAAGACGGGCGATCCGATCTGGCCGAGCCGGTATCCCGTGATTTCAGGGTTGCTGGACGGCTGGCTGCAGGCGGTTGCCAGCAGGATCAGGACGAGGAGGGCGGGGAGGCGCTTCATGTTTTTCAAGTTCCGAATCATTATACAAAGATATAAAAAGTTATCTTTGCAGCGAAATCCAAGGCGAAATGAATGTCTATATCGAAACCTACGGCTGCCAGATGAACGTGAACGACAGCGAGGTCGTGCTTTCCATCCTGCAGCGGGCGGGCTATTCGCGCTGCCACGAAATGGACCAGGCAGATCTGATTCTGATCAACACCTGCTCGGTGCGGGACAATGCGGAGCAACGTGTACTGGGACGCCTCGATGTCTTCCGCCAGGAGAAGAAGCGGCGTGGCGGCGTGGTGGTCGGCGTACTCGGCTGCATGGCGGAACGGCTCAAGGAGAAACTGCTGGAGAACGCGGCTGTCGACCTTGTGGCCGGTCCGGATGCCTATCGGGACCTTCCGCGCCTGGTCGAGGCGGTTTCCGTCTCGGGCAAGCAGATCAATACACTGCTTTCCCACGAAGAGACTTATGCCGACATCACCCCGGTCCGGATGGATCCGGCCGGTGTCACGGCTTTCATTTCGATCATGCGGGGTTGCAACAATGTCTGTTCCTACTGCATCGTTCCCTTTGTGCGTGGCGCTGAGCGCAGCCGGGATCCGCATAGCATCGTCCGGGAGGCCCGTATGCTCATCGACGCCGGATACCGGGAGATCAACCTGCTGGGACAGAATGTGGACTCCTATCGCTGGACCTGTCCCGACGATCCGGCGGGGCCGGTTGATTTCGCGCAGTTGCTTGAGCAGGTCGCTTGCATCGATCCGACTGTGCGGGTGCGGTTTGCGACTTCGCACCCCAAGGACATGGGCGACGCGGTACTGTACACGATGGCCCGCTACCCGAACATCTGCCGCCACATACACCTGCCCGTCCAATCAGGCAGCGACGAAATGCTCGAAAAGATGAACCGCAAGTATACACGGGCGCATTACCTGGAGCGGATTGCCCGAATCCGGGAGATCTTGCCCGACTGCGCCATTACCACCGATGTCATCGCCGGTTTCTGCGGCGAGACGGACGAAGACCATGCGGCGACGCTGTCGCTCTTCCGGGAAGTCCGCTATGACGGTGCTTTCATGTTCCAGTATTCTGAGCGCCCGGGCACCAAGGCTTCGCGCCGGATGCCCGATGACGTACCGACCGCCGTCAAGACGGCCCGTCTCAATGAAATCATCGCACTGCAGAACATACTCTCCCTGGAGAGCAACCAAAAATGTGTCGGTCGGACGTTTGAGGTGCTCATCGAAGGCCCTTCCAAGCGGAACGAGGCCGAACTGATGGGGCGTACGTCCCAGAACAAGACCTGTATCTTCCCGGCCGGCGGGCACAAAGCCGGCGACACCGTGACCGTCCGGGTGCTTTCGTGCACTTCGGCTACGCTGCGTTGCGAATTGGTCTAGATTCTGTCAGTTTTTCTCGCCGAACGCCAGATCTCCCGCGTCGCCCAGTCCCGGAACGATGAAGGAGTGATTGGTGAGTTCCTCGTCGATGGCGCCGACCCAGAAGGTGACGTGTTTGTGCGGCAGGTTCTTCGAGAGATTCTCCACGCCATCGCGCGAGGCGACTGGGCAGACGATGTGCGTGTAGGCAGGTTCCCCGTTCGCCACCAGGCTTTCGTAGGTCATCAGCATCGAGGCGCCTGAAGCAAGCATGGCGTCGGCGATCACCAGGATCTTTCCCTCGAGCGACGGACAACTCTGGTATTCGATGAGCATGTCGCATTCGTTGCCGGCGCCGTATTTGCGGTAGGCCGCTACGAAGGCGTTCTGGGCATCATCGAAGAAATTGAGCAATCCCTGATGGACAGGCAGGCCGGCCCGCAGGATGGTCGCCAGTACGATGGGATTGGTCAGGACACGGCACTCCGCAATGCCGAGCGGCGTCTCGGTCTCGACGGTTTCGTAGTGGAGGGTTTTGCTGATCTCGTAGGCAAAGATTTCTCCCATGCGCTCCAGGTTCCTGCGGAACCGCAGGCTGTCTTTCTGGATCGAGCGGTCGCGAAGCTGGGCCAAATAGTGGCCCAGCAGAGAGTCGGTATCTCCGAGGGTAATGATTTTCATGGGTATGTCAGGCTTTTTTACACCTTAAAGGTAATCATTCTCCCCGGAAAACCGTGCTTTTTTTGCAACTTTCGC
>JAFZAF010000211.1 GCA_017548335.1 Bacteroidales bacterium
AATACCATTTGCCGATGATCAGGCTCTGCAGGTTCGTATAGACCGTCTCCACCAGCGAGGAAAGCGCCATGAGGAAGCCGAAGGCAAAGAGTTCCTTCAGCGACTGGACACTGAATTCCCAGGAAGGACGCCAGCTGCTCAGCTTCCAGAGCAGCAGGACCCCCGCGAAACTCGACACCAGCGTCGCCGCCACCAGGCTCCAGTAGCTGAATCCCTTGAACGCCATGATGATGCCCACAATCGTCCCGAGGAAGGCCGCGCCCAGGCTGCGCATCGACAGTTCCCGGAAACGCAGCTGCTTCCGGAGCTGGTTGCTCTGCACAATGGAGAACGCATGGATGATCAGCGACAAGCTCAGCACCCGCAACACAGGGCACAGCTCCGGCATGTCGTAAAAGCGGGCGATCAGCGGGCCGCTAAAGAAAAGAATCCAGTAGAACACGATGGCTGCTGCCAGGTTCCACCAGAAGACCGAGGTGTAGTCGATATGCGTGGGGGTCTTCTTCTGGATGAGCGCGGAGCCGAATCCGGCCGTCACGAAGACACCCGACACGGCGATGAACACGTGCAGCATGCCGATAACGCCGAAGTCACTCGGCATCAGCAGGCGCGCCAGGATCAGGTTCGACACGAAACTCAGCGCCATCGTGCCGAAGCGGCCGACGCTCGACCAGAACATGCCGGCAATCGTCTTCTCTTTCAGGCTTTTCTCACGCTCCTTCATTCCACGATACCGTTATCGTATAGGGAAAACCGTTCAGGACATCCGTCCGGCCCGTGTATTCCTGTCCATAGTCGGTTTGCACGACCGTTACGGTCGTCAGGCACTGCACCGATACGTACCACACGCCCGCCTCTAGGGTATCGAACGTAAGCGTCTGCTTCGCGCCGATTCCCTCCGATGCGAAATCTTCTTTCGCCGGGAACGCATAGCCGGCGCAGCGCAGCCGCAGCTGCAGGTCGCAGTCGACCGGACTCTCCACGGCCAGCCGGATGTCGCTCGCCCCTTCTGGAACACGAACCGCAAAGTGATGGCACTGGTGGTCGCCGATGCGGGTATGGTCCGGATCCCCCTCCCGGGAATCCTTGTCCATGATCCGCGGCTCGCCATTCACAAGCATGCCCTTGATTGAAACCGTCCCCAATCCGTCGAGTGCGTAGCAGATCATGGCCTTCGTGAAATCCAGCCGCTCCCCTTTTGCCGCCTCCTCTGGATGTGAGGATTCCAAGACCAGGCGCCCGGTCCGGCTGTCGCGCTTATATGCCCAGGCGGAAGGCTGCTTATGGATTTCCTTCTTGGCAGGATAGTCGAAACTGGCCAGGATTTCCGTCCCTTCAGGGATGTCCTTGCTATAGCAGCCCAAGTTGTGACGGATGCTGTTAATGTACCGGTCTCCGCCGAAATCCTCATAGGCGAGCAGCGGCGAATCGGCCGTAATCCGCATGCCAGTATAGACATTATTGAGGCCGGTATGATAGAAAACCCCGGGCCAGAGGGCCAGGTAAAACGACACATCCGGATACTCGTCGTACCCGCGGGCAGCCAGGAAGGCACCGGCACAGGTGCCGACGTAGCTGCCGCCATTTTCCACGAACGTCCGTATCCGTTGCAGGCCGTCGTCGCCGAGCGACCGCCCGTGCGTCTTGGAGCTGCCGCCGTTGACGAACAGCACCCGGTAGCGGGGCTGCCCGTCGGGATAGAGCAGCCGGCCGTTCCAGTCGAGCGAATCGCCGGCGAGGATGCGCTGCTGCAGCACCTTTTCCTTCGCCGACGGATTCGACCGCGCCAGGCTGACGCCTTCCAGCGACAAGCCCAGCGAATCGGCCGCATGCAACGATGTCCGGGGCGTCAAGCCAATGCCCGCATCCAGAAAGATATCCTTGTAGAAAGCTTCGTTCGGGACTTCGCGCAGCACCAGCGTGTCCGGATGGACAGCGTCCTGCTTGGTCTGGACGATGCCCGTAACACGGGGTCCGCAGCCCGCCAGCGCCAACGCGACCAACGCAATCGCCAGGAAGGCAGCAGCGGACGGTCGTACTTTGTGGTAGAGGCGGCACATTCCGACCCAGAGTCCGCGATGGTTCATCGCCCGGCGGAGCAAGCGTTCTTTCCATCCGCCTCGCCTCTTCAGGGGTAAAGTACCCACGGCTTGGAGTTTCGCATAATATGCTTTCAGCGAGGAAGCGTCGCCATAACGGGACAGATTGCCCAGCAGCCGGTACGATTCGAAGTCGGCGCGCTGCCGCAGCAGCGACTGCACTTCATCCGGCACGGAGGGATCGCCCGCCTGCGTGGCCATGGCCTCGATATATTGCTCCATCTCAGCCGCGAAGCGCTGATAATTCTTGCGTTTCTTCGCGTGCAAGAGGGAAGAGCCTCGCTGTACATAGTAGTAGGCATCCACATCCACATGCGCCACGCGACGGATGTACGGCATGAGTTTCATCTGGAACCAGCGGACTTCCACATACGTCATGCTGGGGAAACGCACGGCACCGGCCAGGATCCTTTCGCGGCGGACCAGATAACGCCACGCCGCCATGCCCATCTTGGCCGGCGGATGGACGATATAGTCCCATCCCGTCTGCACGGCCGACACGGAATCGAAATCATTTCGCGGCGCAGGGAGCGCCTGTCCTTCGCGCACGTAAACCGCGTTGAGCCAGAGCATATCGAGATGCAGCGAATCCGCGATCGCAAGCAAGTGTCCCAGGATCTGCGGCTGCACCGAATCGTCGCTGTCGCAGAACCAGATCCACTCCCCTTTCGCCAGCTCCAGTCCCGTATTGCGTGCCACGGCCGGGCCGGCATTCTCCTGCCGGTGGCAGTGAATGTTCGGGTGCTCGGCCGCATAGCGGTGCAGCGTGACCGGATCTTCCGTCGAACCGTCGTCTATGACGAGGATCTCGTAGTCGTCGCGCGGCAGGTCCTGGTCCAGCAGCGAATCGAGCATGGCCCCGACCCAGGGGTCGGCATTGTGATACGGGATGATGATGCTGAGCTTCATGCCCGGTCTTATCGGTTTTTCGAGTATTCTTTGAGCATGGTGGAGGAGATATTCTCCGTGCGCGGAATCACCACGACCTCCTTGCCGTGTTCCCAGCACCAGGCTTCCGCCCGTTGAAAGCCGGCATGGCACTGGTCCGGCCCTTTCGCAAAGACGTCGAAATCCAGATTCTGGATGTCCACGTCCACATCGCGGTAGGTCACCACTTCGTCGACATATTTGATGGCGCCGACCATGAACTCCCGTTCCTCCGTCGTATAGATCATCCGGGTTCCGGGCTTGTATTTGAGGATGCAGTCATCCTCCTGGACGGCCACGATCAAGTGATCGCCCAAGGCGCGGGCCCGCTTGAACAGCAGGATGTGACCGATGTGGAGCATGTCGAACACGCCCACCGTAAGCACTTTCTTCATGGTTTATCGTTTTCCTCCAAAGCTATAGCGCAGACCGACCGTCGCCCCAAAATTGTCGGGCAGCAGGACGCCCTTGTCGGCATACAGGCCGTAAGTCACGGTCAGCAGTTTCAAGGGCACTTCGCCCATGAACGCGCCCGACACTTGCCGGAGCGGTGTCTCTTCGACCGTTCCCCAGGGCTTGTTCCAGGGATTCGGGCCGGTATAGCGTTCCTTGAAGATCCCGTAGTTCTCGCTGTAGGTCAGCATGAGCTTGTACGGCAATTTCCGGAAGAGTTTGCCCGCCACGCCCATGTGATGGGCCCTCACGCGATTGTTCTCGACGCCGAGCACCACACGGCCCGACGTCCAGGAACCGTCGCGCGTCCCTTCCGGGAAGAACAGCGGATTGCCGATCGGATGGCCGAAATGCGTCCAGCCCGACTTGTACTCCCAGTTGTTGAAATAGTTGTCGCCGCCGTCCTGGATGCTGAGCCAATAGCGGATCCGTTCCAGCCAGCTGCGCGACTTGTTCTCTTCTTCCTTCGTCGATTCATTGATCGGTCCCGACTGATAGCGCGTGTACTGGAATTCGTACACGAAGTCCGACACCCAGGCGTCCTTGTCGTCCAGACTCAGGGCGAGGGTGTTCACGGCGTCGGGGAAATTGCGGAAGAAGAGGCTTGAAACGTCTTCGAAGGGGTGGTCGTGCTGCAGCGCCAGCTGCCAGCCGTCGCCCCGCCAGTCGAGGCGCAACAATTGGCGGCCCCGTTGGTCGCCGATCACGTTGTTCCGGTCATTGACCGGAGCTTCCGCCGAAGCTGCCTGACCGGCAATCACCCGGAGATAGTTCGACAGCGTGGTCGGCAATTCCCCGTAGCGCGGACTCGTGCCGCCCCACATCGCGTCGTGCTCGAAGCCCAGCGTGAGGCCGAGCCGGCGCGTGATGTCGAATCGCAGGCCAGCATCCATGCGATGGATCAGCGCGCCAGTCACATAGCGCTCGTCGATTGTCCAATAGTCTCCCCAGGAGCCATACAGCCACACGTGCTTTCCAGTACCGGGAATCGCCACGGGATTGAGATTCAGGGCATAGCCGGGCATCGTCCGCGCATTCCCGCTCCAAATGATGTTGCCGCCCGTCGTCGACAACGAACCCAGCGTCGGCGTCCCCGCCCCGAAGAAATCGCGGTTGAACCGCTTCATCCCCAAATCGAGCGAAAGCGCCCTCCACTTCAAGCTGCCATACAACTCATCGACCATTAGATTGAAATCAGCGGTTTGCGTCATCCCCGACTTTCCCTCGTTCGTCATGCCCGACCTGATCGGGCATCTCGAATCGTAATTCGCCGCCATCGACACCCCCCACTTCCACTGGAACTCTCTCGTCGTATCATATTGCGTCCCGGCCTGGACCCAGGCCAACGCCCCGTTCGTTTCGGGCATCAGGCCGTACTGGCCGGATGTCGCCCAGAACGGAAGTTGCCCGTTCGTCGAAAGGGCCCCCAGCAGCAGGAGAGACAATGCAAATTCGTTCATCGGTTAAAACTTGCGCCACACCATCTTGTTGACGATGCCGGTGTAGCTTTGAATGATTTTCACGACCTTGGTCGAAACATTTTCATCGGTATAGTCGGGCACCGGAATGCCGTGGTCGCCCGCCTTGTTCATCTTGACGGCCGTATCGACC
>JAFZAF010000212.1 GCA_017548335.1 Bacteroidales bacterium
AAGACCAGCAGGTGGTTGTCTTCATAAAGAATCCGGCGCGCCAGGTCGCCGGATTCCTCTTCAGTCAATGCGCGGTATACCATACCGCAAAGATAGGAAAAAGCCTTTAAAGACAGGCCAGAATCGCCGGATAGAAACCCTTTTTCTTCCCGACATATTCCAGCAGGGCCGGTCCGGGTCGTGTGTTCCCTTCCACCAGTTCCGGCCCGTCGGGCGTGATGGCCACGTCCCAGCCGATCAATCGCAGATTCGGGATTTTCACCGCCGCTTCGCGGATCATTTCCAGCGTCTCTTTCCAGAAAGGGATCGCACGGCCGGTCATGGACAGCTCCGTGCCGGGATGGACAAGAATCTGACCTTCAGCCAGGCAATGCTTGCGCGTTCCGCCGCCTTCGATGACGCCCGTTTCGAGAGCGAGCGGATAGACGACGCCGCCCGCCGTGAAATTGTCGACGATGGAAGAACCGACGCCGCAGCGGAGTACGGCTTTCAGCAAATGGACAGTCCTCTCCTGGTCGCGGACGGTCGTCACGCGGATCGTATTGACCGACGAACCGCCGAAACACAGGTCCGGATGCTGCTCGATCCAGCGCTCCAGCAGTACGTTCTGGCCGGCCAATTGCCGGGCCAAGGATGCTGCGCCCGCTGTTTTGTCCAATTCCCGGATTCCCTGCCCCTGCATGGCCTCCACCTGTTTGACCAGAATCCGGGGCTGCGCATCGATAAACGCCCGGATGTCCGCTTCCGAGGCCTCCCGGCAATAAAGCCAGGGGCGCCGGACATACGCGGCGAAAAAGCGGTTGAAGGCCACTTTGTTCAGGCAGAGATGCCGGTCCGCATCCGGATTGAAGCGCGGGCTCAACGCATATGCTCGACGTTTGGTATAGGTATTCTTCCGTTCCGCCTCCGACAGCTTGAAGAAACCGCCTTCCCCATATTGGACCTCATCACAGCCATACCGGACGTAGCAGCGGGCCATATCCCACAAATGGTAAGAAAGGGAGTGCCCCGTCAAGCGGGACACCCCCTTCGCAGTCTCCTTCCAGTCCGGAAGTTTCTTCAGGTTCATCGTGCCTTATTTCACTTCTTCGTAATCGACATCCTCCGGGCCGTTGTTGCCGTCGTTCGAGCCGTTGTCCTGCGGACCCTGCTGGCCGCCATAGCCAGCGCCTGTACCGCCGTAACCGGCATTCGTGCCACCGTAGCCACCGGCGTTACCCTGAGGCCCCTGCTGCTGGGCAGCGCGGGCCATGTCTTCGCTGGCAGCATGCCAGGCGTTGTTCAGCGCCTCGGTTGCACGCTCGATGTCGGCGATGTTCTGGTTCTTATGGGCTTCCTTCAGCATGCCCAGGGCATTCTCGATGGCACCCTTCTTGTCGGTCGGGATCTTGTCGCCGTATTCCTTGAGGTTCTTCTCGCTCTGGAAGATCAGGGCGTCGGCGCCGTTGATCTTGTCGATACGCTCCTTCTCGGCCTTGTCGGCGGCCTCGTTGGCCTTCGCCTCATCCCGCATCCGCTTGATTTCGGCGTCGGACAGGCCGGACGAAGCTTCGATACGGATCTTCTGCTCCTTGCCGGTGGCCTTGTCGCGGGCTGACACGTTCAGGATGCCGTTGGCGTCGATATCGAAGGAAACTTCGATCTGCGGCACGCCACGCGGAGCCGGAGTAATGCCGTCGAGGTTGAAGCGGCCGATGGTCTTGTTGTCGCGGGCCATCGAACGCTCGCCCTGCAGCACGTGGATCTCCACGCTCGGCTGGTTGTCGGAAGCCGTCGAGAAGACTTCGCTCTTGCGGGTCGGGATCGTGGTGTTCGCGTCGATCAATTTGGTCATCACGCCACCCAGGGTTTCGATACCGAGGGAAAGCGGGGTGACATCGAGCAGCAGCACGTCTTTCACGTCGCCGGCGAGGACACCGCCCTGGATGGAGGCACCCACGGCCACCACTTCGTCGGGGTTCACGCCCTTGCTCGGGGTCTTGCCGAAGAACTTCTCCACAATCTGCTGGACAGCCGGGATACGGGTGGAACCGCCCACGAGCAGGATTTCGTCGATGTCGGAAGTCTGCAGGCCGGCATCGCGCAGCGCCTTGCGGCACGGCTCGATGGTCGCCTGGATCAGGCTGTCGCAGAGCTGTTCGAATTTGGCCCGGGTCAGGGTCTTCACCAGGTGCTTCGGAATGCCGCCGACGGCCGTGATGTACGGCAGGTTGATCTCACTCGAGGTCTGGCTCGAGAGTTCGATCTTGGCCTTCTCAGCGGCCTCTTTCAGGCGCTGGAGCGCCATAGGATCCTGCCGCAGGTCGATGCCGTTTTCATTGCGGAACTCTTCGGCCAGCCAGTCGATGATCTTGTGGTCGAAGTCGTCGCCGCCCAGGTGGGTATCGCCATTGGTGGACTTCACTTCGAAGACACCGTCGCCGAGTTCCAGGATGGAGATATCGAAGGTACCGCCGCCGAGGTCGAAGACAGCCACCTTCATGTCTTTATTCTTCTTGTCGAGGCCGTAGGCCAGTGCAGCGGCTGTCGGCTCGTTGATGATACGCTTGACATTCAGGCCGGCGATTTCGCCTGCCTCCTTGGTCGCCTGACGCTGCGAGTCACTGAAGTAGGCAGGCACGGTGATGACGGCTTCCTTCACTTCCTGGCCGAGGTAATCCTCGGCGGTCTTCTTCATTTTCTGCAGCACCATCGCGCTGATTTCCTGCGGCGAGTAGAGCTTGCCGTCGATGTCCACGCGCGGGG
>JAFZAF010000213.1 GCA_017548335.1 Bacteroidales bacterium
GATCCTACACTGCCCTATTACCGGATGTATGAGGTGGCGGAAAGCCGTAACTGCTATGAATACGCCAACTGGCGTTTCCTCAATGTGCCCATGTCCGACATCCGCCGGATGGGCGTCGCCTCGCTGGCGGGCGGCCGCCGCTTCTACATCTCGGCCGATACGATGCACGACTACTTGATGACGGAAGGCATCTACGATACGGAACTTTTCGCCCTTGATTCGCTGCTCGGCATCCATTCCGACATGTCGAAGGAGGAACTGGTCCGCAGCGCCGAGACCCGCTCGGTCCACGCCATCGCCGTGGCCGGCGTCCAGCTGGACGCTTCGGGCGAACCGGTCAAATGGGTGATTGAAAACAGCTACGGCCGGGTCCGTGGCTGGGGCGGCTATGTCGCCGCTACCGACCCTTGGCTCTGCAAGTATCTCTACCGCTTCGTCGTCGAACGGCAGTTCGTGGACGAGGCCCTGCTTCCGCATCTCGACGGTCCGGTCGAGACGCTACCCGCCTGGTATCCGAATTATTAGTTTTTTTCTTGCCCTATGAATCTACGTTTCCTTCGCGCTTTGCTGCCGTTCCTGCTGCTTGCCGTCCTCGGTTGCCAGAAGCAGGAGGTGCCCGCTTCGCTGATCCATGCCACCTATTCGGTCTATTCCCGGCTCGTGCCGGAAGAGATGTCGGTGGCGCAACTCAAGAATTACCAGTACTATTACTTCCAGGCCATGCCTTCCTGGGAGCCTGAAGAATTTGACGCGCCGCTCGAGGACATCCTGCGCGACAAGGTGGACAACCACCAGTACAGTGGCGAGGCGCAAGCCAGGATCGACCAGTATATCGGGCTCATCCACGAAGCCGGAAATAAGATCTATTTGTCCTTTTCCGGTACTCGATACAACAAGATAACGGACGATCCGGCGCGCCGCACGAAGTTTGCAGTCTATATGGCTGCCTTTGCGCGGCACCACGGTTTCGACGGCCTGGAGCTTGACTGGGAGCATACCGTTACGAAGGAAACGCATCTGGCCCTGATGCAGGATATCCGCGCTGCGCTCGACAGCTTCGGCGCCCTGGACGGTCGCCGTTACGGCCTGACGACGGCCCTCAACAGCGAGCACAATTACTCGCAGGAGGAAGCCGACGCCCTCTCCGCCTGCTGCGACTGGGTGAATATCATGTACTACGATATGGGCGGCGGCTGGTGGGGCAAGTGCGGCACGCATAACACACCGCTTCCCGACATCAAAGCCAATTTTGAAGCCAATTGGAGCCGCTTCGACCCTAAGAAAATTCATATCGGCCTGGCCAGCTACGGGTATTATTATGAAGGACTTGCTCCGGGCGAGGTGCCGCCGGAAGGGGAGAAGCTGTCGGACCATGCCCGGGATTTCTTCTATCCTCGCATGCCTGAGCTGCTGAAAGCTGGCTGGACTGAGGAATGGGATGACGAGGCGCAGTGCCCGTACTATTTCGCACCCGACCGTTCCGCTTTCGTGTCGGCCGACAATGCCCGTTCCATCGCGGCCAAGATGGCCTGGGTGGAAGAGATGGGCTTTGGTGGTGTCTTCTGGTGGGAATACCATTGCGACTATATCCCGTCGGAAGGACGCCACCTGCTGATGGACTGCATTGAGCAGCCGGCGCCGCCGATGTTCTGGACCTGGATGGAAGAGGAGGAGGGACGCGACATGGAACAAGCCTTTGCGCACATGGAGGAGGCAGGCCTCGATGCCGTGATGCTGCATGCCCCTTCCGTCGAGGCGTTTGAACGCTATATCGAGATGGCTCATCGTCATGGCATTGCCGTTTATGCCTGGGTGTGGACGCTCAAGCCTCCGTATGAGAACCGGGCCGCGCTGCTCGAAGCCCATCCGGATTGGTTCGACGTGAACCGGAAAGGGGAGAGCCTGGTCGACCACAAGGCCTATGTCAATTCCTACAAGTTCCTAAATCCGGCTGTGCCGGAGGTGCAGGACTATCTGGTCGATTATGTCCGTACCATCTGTGCAATTGAGGGCATCGAAGGCATTTGTCTGGATTATTGCCGGCTGGTGGACTGTGTCCTGCCCATTTCCCTGTCTTACATTTATGACCTCTTGCAGAACGGAGAAGTCCGGCCGGAGTATGATTACGGCTACCATCCTGCGATGATCGCCCGTTTCAAGGCAAAGTACGGTTACGATCCGCGCACGAAGCGCGATCCTTCCCGGGATTCTCTCTGGTGCCGCTTCCGCTGCGATGTCGTCACGGAAATGGCCAATCTGCTGGCGCACGAGGCGCATGCGGCTGGGAAGACGGTGATGGCATCGCCTTTCGCCACGGAGCAGGTGTCTGAATTTATGGTGTTCCAGCGTTTCCACGACTGGGATCTCGACTATGTCTTCCCGATGGTCTATACGGACTTCTATTCGCAGGACCCGCAGTTCGCTTTCGATGCGACGGTCATGAACAATCGCGACAAGAATCCGCGCACCACGCTCTTCTGTGGCCTGGATACCGAACTCGGCGGCCCCGCCGAGGCCATCATCGAGAAGATGGACAACGCCTTTCGGGCCGGCGCACAAGGCATCTCGCTCTATACGAGCGAGGGCATGACTTCGCCGGAACTCCGGAAGCGCTTCAAGGCCTATGCCGACAGCATGCGGACCGTTCGGGCTATGCATGGGGGCCGGGTTCCGTTCACGGAGGTTCCGGAGGCCAGCTTGGATCCCTTTGCGCATGCTCGCTTGATGGAGAATGTCGAAAATGCCATCCAGCGGCTTATCTCGGGCGATCCGCTCCACGCACAGAGTGTCAACGGTATGGCCCCGGCTGTGCCGGACAAGGTCTATCCGGCACTGGACCTCGGGCCCTTCGAAGAAGTAGGGAGTACGGATCGCATGGCTCGTTATCTCGTAACGGACCGCGCAAGCGGCAAGTCGTTCGAGGTGTTGTTCGTCCGGTACGGAAACGTGCTTTCCGGCTGGGATGTCCGGCCGTTGGAGGATTGAGATGCGGATCCGGCTATTGGGACTTTGGGTGTTGTTTGCCGTATTCGGCCTGGCTGCCTGCCAGGATCCGGAAGACGGCCCCCGTCACCTGACGCCGGAAGAAATCGAGAAATACAAGGCGGAGCAGAC
>JAFZAF010000214.1 GCA_017548335.1 Bacteroidales bacterium
CCGAAAGTCTACATCAATTTCCGCAAGCCCAATGAACAGGCCCTCGACGTGATCACGGTCGAAGAGGCGAAGCGCTATCTGGCCGAAGGCCACTTCACCGAAGGCTCCATGGCCCCGAAGGTCCGCGCCGGCATCTTTTTTGTGGAAAACGGCGGCACCGAATGCGTCATCACCGAAGCCAGCCAGCTGGAAAACCCGGCCTGCGGCACCCGCATCGTACGATAAGCAAAACTATAACACCGATTCAATACCATGGCATACAACCTTCGTAACCGGAGTTTCCTCAAACTCCTCGATTTCACCCCCAAGGAAATCCAGTATCTGCTCGACCTGGCCCGCGACCTCAAGCGCGCCAAATATACCGGAACCGAACAACCGCGGCTCAAGGGCAAGAACATCGCCCTGATCTTTGAAAAGACCTCGACCCGTACCCGCTGCTCCTTTGAAGTAGCCGCCTACGACCAGGGCGCCCACGTGACCTATCTCGGCCCCTCCGGCTCCCAGATCGGCATCAAGGAATCGATGAAAGACACCGCCCGCGTACTGGGCCGCATGTTCGACGGCATCGAATACCGCGGTTTCGCCCAGACCACAGTAGAGCAGCTCGCCGAATACTCAGGCGTTCCCGTATGGAACGGCCTGACCAACGAATTCCATCCCACCCAGATCCTCGCCGACTTCATGACCATGCGCGAACACGTGGACAAACCCCTCAACCAGGTTTCCTACGCCTATCTGGGCGACGCCCGCTTCAACATGGGCAACTCCCTGATGGTCGGCGGCTGCAAGATGGGCATGGACGTGCGTATCGTCGCTCCGAAATCGCTCTGGCCGAATCCGGAACTCGTGGAAACCTGCCGGAAGATCGCTGCGGAAACCGGCGCCACCCTCACCCTCACCGACGACGTGGACGCCGGCGTCAAAGGCTGCGATTTCCTCTATACCGACATCTGGGTGTCGATGGGCGAGCCCGATGAAGTCTGGAAGGAACGCATCAACCTGCTGATGCCGTACCAGGTCAACGCCAAGATGATGGAGCGGACCGGGAATCCGAAGTGCAAGTTCATGCACTGCCTCCCCTCCTACCACAACCTCGAGACCCAGGCGGGCCGCGACGTGTACAAGAAATTCGGCCTCGACGGCATCGAAGTGACCGAGGACGTCTTTGAAAGCGAGAACAGCATCGTCTTCGACGAAGCCGAAAACCGCATGCACACCATCAAGGCCGTCATGGTCGCAACCTTAGGAGACTAATGCTATGAAAAGAATCCTGACTTGTACTGCCTTGGCTGCGGTCCTTCTGGTCGAGGCGCCTGCCTTCGGCCAGTCCTACACCGAGCAGATCGAGCAGACCGTTGACAAGCAGAAAGAAGCCGTCAAGGATGCCGAGGCCAGCAAAAAGGCCGTCGAAAAACGCTGCGAGCGCGAAATCGACCGCCTCAAAAGTTCCATCAGCCGCTCCGAAGCCCAAATCGAGGAAGCCAAAGCCGCCAAGAAATCGGCCTCGGAAACCGTGAAACTGCGCAAATCCGAGCTCAAGACCGCCAAGGCAGCCTACAAGGAACTCGAGAAACAGATGAAGAACGACGGTCTCGACGCCATCGAGAAACAGCAGCTCAAGGAGCGGAAAGAGCAACTCAAAGACATGGAGAAGCAGATCAAGAGCGAAGAAAGCCGCATCAAGAGCTTCGACCGGGACGTAGCCGTCGCCAAAGAGCAGATCAAGCGCGACAAGGAAGACATCCAGCGCAACAAAGAAGAAATGCAGGCTGCCAAGCTCCAGCTCAAAGCGGCCAAATCCGACCTGAAGCAGAGCAAGAAGGTCATGAAAGAACTCAGTAAATAAATAGCAAGATGAAAAAAGTATTTCTGGCAACGGTCGCGCTCCTGATGGTAGCCACCGCTTTCGCACAAGTTCACATCGGCGCCGGGTACGTCAATTCGGCAGACCGGTATCGTTCCTCGAAGAATGCCGACGTTGAAGTAACCAACATCAACGGCGCATATGCAGGCCTGGGCTTTACCCTTCCGCTGGGCGGCGACCTGGCCGTCACCCCGGGTGTATACTACACCTACCTGACCAGCCACAATGCCAGCTCCTTCGTCGGCGGCTTCGTCTCCGCGGCCGGCGACCTGCAGGAACACTATGTCAACGTTCCGCTGACCTTCACCTACGGCGACGATCTGTCTTCGAAATTCCGCCTTTTCTTCTTCGGCGGTCCGACCCTTTCTTATGGTTTGATCTCCAAGACGAAATTGTCCGCCTCCGTCGGTGGCCTTTCGGGCAACACCATCATCGACAACTACAACGATGTCCGGGGTTACGGCCGTTTTGATGTGCTGCTCGGGGCCGGCATGGGCATTGACCTTGGCCACATCCGCCTGACCGCGGGCTACGATTTCGGCATGCTGAATCGGTATAATGAAACGGCGACCAGCATCGTCCGTCACCGCAACCAGTTCCACGCCGGTATCGGATTCCTCTTCTAACTGGAAGGCTCTTCAAAAAAGAAGGCTGTCCGTTCGGGCAGCCTTCTTTTTGTTTGCTAGATGTTCTCGAACACGTCGCGGATGATGCCGACCGCTTCGCGGAGCTGCTCCTCGGTGATGACCAACGGCGGAGCGAAACGGATGATGTGGCGGTGGGTCGGCTTGGCCAGCAGGCCCTTTTCGGCCATCTTCAGGCAGATGTCCCAAGCTTCGATGCCGTTCTGCGGCTCGGTGATCACAGCGTTGAGCAGGCCCTTGCCACGGACCGACTTGAAGTACGGCGACTGGATCTTGCTGATCTCCTCGCGGAAGATCTTGCCCAGGTAATCGGCTTTCTCGGTAAGGTGCTCGTCGCGGATGACCTCGAGGGCGGCGACGGCCACCTTGGCTGCCAGCGGGAAACCGCCGAAGGTCGAGCCGTGCTCGCCCGGCTTGATGGTCAACATGATCTCGTCGTCGGCCAGGACGGCGGAAATCGGCAGCACGCCGCCAGAGAGGGCCTTGCCGATGGTGATCATGTCGGGACGGACGCCTTCGTGGTCGCAGGCAAACATCTTGCCCG
>JAFZAF010000215.1 GCA_017548335.1 Bacteroidales bacterium
CCGCTGAAAATGCTTATATTCGCATCATGATCCTTACCACCACCCCGTCCGTAGAAGGACGCACCATCGCCCAGTACAAAGGCGTCGTTTTCGGAGAAGTTGTCTCCGGTGTCAATTTCATCCGCGACTTCAAGGCCAGCATCCGCAATATCGTCGGCGGCCGCAGCGGCTCCTATGAGGACGAGCTGATCAAGGCCCGAAACCAGGCCATGGACGAGATGGCCGACCGGGCCGTCCGACTCGGGGCCGACGCTGTCGTCGGCATCGATATCGACTACGAGGTCCTCGGGGAGAACAACGGCATGCTGATGGTCACCGCCTCCGGCACCGCCGTCAAACTTGCCTGATGCGCCCCAAGAATAAACAGAAGAAACTCCGGATCACCGAGAAGGATTTCATGCTGGCGAACCGCAGGGCGGCCCGCCTGGAGGATATCGCCCAACACGGAAAACCGACGGCCTTCCGTGCCGTCCGTCACGCTTCCAAAAAAGCGTATAACCGTAAAAGTCTCAACAAAGACATTTCCGGAGGAGAGGAATGATTACGCTCATCATCATAGCCGTTACGGCCCTCGTGAGCATCCTGTGTTTCACAGGAACGCTGGATGCCGGTGCCTGGATGTTCAACGCCACGAAGGTGTGGCGTCGGAAGCAGTGGTATCGGATGCTGTCCTACGGGCTGGTTCACAGCGGATGGGGGCATCTGTTCTTCAATATGCTCACCCTGTACTTCTTCGGTACGGTCGTCGAGCAGTATTTCGGTGCGGCGTTCGGCGGCACGGCCGGAATCGTCCTGTACATCGTCCTGTATGTGAGCGCCATCGCCGTTTCGACGGTCGGGGATCTGATCAAGTACAAGGACAGCCCCGGCTATAATGCGGTCGGTGCCTCCGGCGCTGTTTCGGCCGTCCTGTTCGCTTCCATCCTTTTCGAGCCCAAGATGGGCATTTACATCTACTTGATCCCCATTCCTGTCCCCGGCTATATCTTCGCGCCGCTATACCTGTTGTACTGCTGGTATATGGCGAAGCGGAACATGGACAACATCGGTCATACGGCACACTTCTGGGGTGCGGTTTACGGACTTCTTTTCCCGTTGGTTTGCAGGCCGGATATCTTCCGACACTTCCTTTCCCAACTTGGGTTGTAGCATACAATGAAGGCGTTTCTGAAGATGCTTACCCTTGGCATCGATGGTCCCGCCATAGTCTCTTATCGAACCTCATTTTTCTTGCCTCTGGCTGACTTGATGGCGACAAAGACACCCAGGGCCAGGAAGCACACGAGGATGCTGACCATCTCCGGGATGTGCTGCAGGGGGCTGACCCAGAACTCGGAGAGGAGTTTGTTGCGGGCGAACACTTCCACGGCCGTCCAGAACACGACGACCGTCGATACGGCCATCCGGATGTTCGGCCCCCAGCCGCCCAGTTTGAGCTCGTACCGGAACATGAAGACGGCCCCGATGAGGCAGCCGATGGCGATAGCTATCGTGACGGGATGGTGGTCGCCCAGGAACACCGGGTCATAGACGAACATCAACAGGAGATAGCAGGTCCACATCATTACGTTCAGTTCCTCGAAGGTCGTGATGGCGGTATGGCGGGACATGCTGCGTGGGACGATTTCGTCCCGCTTGGATCCGAAGAAAACCTTTTGGAGCCAGTTGAGCGCGTGGCAGCCTGTCTTGCTGCCGAACAGGTACAGCACGATGAACATCACCCAGAATCCGAAGGAGGCGGGCATGATCAGATACTCCGGCCGCGAACCGCGCAGGGCCTTCAGTTCCGCCGCCGGTATATCCTTGACATCGACCCCGTTGATGAGCATTTCGTGGCTGACGCCGATACCGTTGACATATTCGGTCGTCGTCTGGACGACACCCGAGCCGACCAAATCATAGTGGACGCCGAAGCGCATCGCAAAATAGCCGAACAGGAACTCCACCCATCCGGTCCAGAAAAGCAGTCCGCCGAACAGGCCCATCAGGGTCTGCTTGACGTCTTCCTTGACGAAAACACCCCAGACAGCGATGGCCAGGCCGACTGCACCCATGATGAACGCGCAACGGTTCATCACGGTGACGCTCATCGTGTCTTCCATCACGCGCATCAAGGCATGCCCGAGCGGCATGGTGAACAGAACAAGCAGAAAGGAGGCGATGGTCTTTCCCCAGTAAGACTTCGGTTTCATAGTTTCGAGGTATTGATCGGTACAGATACAAAGATACGTGTTTTATCCGAGGAGAAAAATATGTATCTTTGTCTATTACGACCGAAAACAGACACAATACACTATTCATGAAAAAGACTCTTTTGACACTTGCCGTCCTCGGGTGCAGCGTGCTGGCAGCCCAGGCGCAGCCCGGCGGCATGGGCGGTTTCCAGATGCCCAAGATCGATGTGACGTTCGACCCTTACGTGGAGGCTCCTGCCGGCTTCGACCAGGAGCGTGCGGGCATTCCGCATGGAACGCTGGAAACGGTGGAGTACAAGTCCACCACCGTCGGTACCGTCCGCAAGGCGACGGTCTATCTCCCGCCCAAGTTCGACGCCGCGAAGAAATACCCTGTGCTTTATCTGCTTCACGGCATCGGCGGCGATGAACGCGAGTGGCTCCAGGGCGTTCCGAACGTCATCCTGGACAATTTGATCGCCGACGGCAAAGCCGCCGAGATGATCATCGTGATGCCGAACGGCCGCGCCCAGGAGAACGACCGCGCCGAGGGCAACGTCTATGCCGGCTTCCAGGCCTTCGCCAACTTCGAATTCGACCTGATCGACGACCTCATCCCCTTCATCGAAGGGAAGTTCAATGTCTATGGGGACAAGATGCACCGCGCCGTCGCCGGCCTGTCGATGGGCGGCGGCCAGTCGCTGAACTTCGGCCTGGCGCATATGGATGTGTTCGCCTACGTGGGCGGTTTCTCTTCCGCGCCCAACACGAAGATGCCGGAAGAACTGATTCCCGACGTGGAGAAGACCAAGGCGGAAAACACCCTGCTCTGGATGGTCTGCGGCAACCAGGACAACCTGATGTACAACAGCGCGCGTCTCAAGGCCTTCTGCGACGGGCACGGCGTCCCTTGCACGCTCATCGAATACCCCGGAGGCAAGCACGATTTCGTCGTCTGGAAGTATGGCCTCTACAATTTCGCCCAGCTGATCTTCCGTCCGTAAGAAATAATTGTTATTTTTGTAGATAGACATTCGAGACAGCCTATGGAAGACAACCGCGGATTCAACATCTCCGGCATCCAGCAGGTCGGGGTCGGGACGGAGGATTTCCGGAAATCCTGGAACTGGTTCATCCAGATGTTCGGGACCGACGTGAAGATCCTGGAGGACGACACGGTGGCGGAGCGCATGCTGCCCTACACGGGCAACCGGCCGCAGAAGCGCCACGCCTGCATCGCCGTGAACCTGCAGGGCGGCGGCGGATTCGAGATCTGGCAGTATTCGGACCGGAAGCCCCAGCCGGTGGCCTTCGACATCGCCGTCGGCGACCTCGGCGTCTTCGCCGCGAAACTCAATTGCCGCGACGTACCCGCTTTCCATAATGTTCTGTCGGCCAAATGGGACGCCGTCTCTCCCGTCTCGGCCCTGCCCGACGGCACCCCTTGCTTCTATGTCAAGGACCTCTTCGGCAACTGCTTCCAGGTGGTTCAGACCGATTACATCTACATCGACGAAGGGAAACTGACCGGCGGCATGGCCGGCACCGTCGTCGGCGTGACGGATATGGAAAGGTCCATGGCCTTCTACCGTGAAATCCTCGGTTACGACACCGTGAAATACGACGAGACCGGCGTATTCGCCGACTGGTCCATCCTCCCCGGCGCGGACGGCAAGTTCCGCCGGGTGCTGATGGCCCCTTCGAAACCGCGTCAGGGCGCGTTCTCGGCCCTGATGGGCCCGGACTGCATCGAACTGGTCCAGGGGCTGGACCGCACCCCGCGGAAGATCTACGAAGGCCGATACTGGGGCGACCCCGGTTTCATCCAGATTTGCTACGACGTCACCGGGATGCGGGAACTGGAGCGTTTCTGCAACGAAAAGGGCCATCCCTTCACCGTGGACAGCTGCCCCGGCGGCATCACCTTCGACATGGGCGACGCCTCCGGCCATTTCACCTACATCGAGGATCCGGACGGCACCCTGATCGAGTTCGTGGAGACGCACAAGGTCCCCGTGGTGAAGAAGCTGGGCTGGTACATCGACATGAAAAAGCGCAACCCGCGGAAGCCGCTCCCCAAGTTCCTGTTCCGCGCG
>JAFZAF010000216.1 GCA_017548335.1 Bacteroidales bacterium
CCAAGACTTTGAATTCAAAGGCTTCAAGATCAGCGGCTTCATCGCACTGTTCCTGATTCTGGCCATCATCGTGGTCGACATCCTCCTCTTCCGAAAAGCCGCAACGACGGCGGCTAACCCCGACTTGCTGATCGGCCTGACCGTTCCCATCTCGTTCCTGCTCATTCTCTTCCTGGCCATCGGCATGGTCAAGCTGGAGCCCAACGAGGCCCGCGCCCTCGTCTTCTTCGGTAAATACGTGGGCACCTTCCGACAGAATGGCTTCTGGTATATCAATCCGCTTCTCTCGAAGAAGAAAGTGTCGCTGCGCGCCCGCAACTTCGACGCCGAGGCCATCAAGGTCAACGACAAGAGCGGCAACCCGATCCTCATCGGCCTGGTGCTGGTCTGGCGCGTCAAGGACGTGTACAAGAGCCTCTTCGAGATCGATTCGCAGACCATGAGCAACCAGGGCAGCCTGAGCTCCACGATGAAGGCTTTCGAGAGCTTCGTCAAGGTACAGGCCGACGCGGCGCTCCGCCAGGTGGCCGGCAACTACAATTACGACGAGAACGGCGGACCCACCGCGGACGGAGAAATTACCCTCCGCTCCGGCGCCGATGAGATCAACGATGTGCTGACCGCCACGCTCAACGAGCGTCTCTCCATCGCCGGCATCGAAGCTGTGGAGGCCCGCATCAACTACCTCGCCTACGCGCCGGAAATCGCTGCCGTGATGTTGCGCCGCCAGCAGGCCGACGCCATCATCGCCGCCCGCGAGAAGATTGTGGAAGGAGCCGTCTCGATGGTGAAGCTCGCCCTCGATCATCTCAAGGAAGAAGGTGTCGTGGAACTCGACGAGGAACGCAAGGCCGCCATGGTGAGCAACCTGCTCGTCGTGCTCTGCGCCGAAGACAATGCCCAGCCCATCGTCAACACCGGTACCTTATATAATTAACGCGCGCGATGGCGAAGGAAGGAACCAAGAATTTCGTCCTGCGCATCGACGCGCAGACTTTCGAGGCGCTCGAACGCTGGGCCGCCGATGAATTCCGCAGCACCAACGGGCAGCTGCAGTGGATCATCGACGAGGCGCTCGTGCGGGCGGGGCGAAAAAAGAAATCACAATGACGGTTTTTTCGTAAATTCGCAGGTTGTACGTTTTTTTGAAACGGATCTATACGGATACAAACGTTTTTACACGATATGAAACAGATTGATTCCTACGATTTCACCGGCAAGAAAGCCATTGTCCGCGTCGATTTCAACGTTCCCTTGAACGAAAAGTTCGAGATTACCGACGACACCCGCATCCGGGCCGCCATCCCCACCCTCAAGAAAGTGCTCGCCGGCGGCGGCGCACTCATCATCATGTCGCACCTCGGCCGTCCGAAGGGCCCCGCAGAGAAATTCTCCCTCAAACACATCCTCGCGCGCGTCGAGCAGTACCTCGGCGTGCCGGTGCAGTTCGCTCCGGACTGCCAGCAGGCTGACGCTCAGGCGGCTGCCCTGAAGCCGGGCGAAGTGCTCGTGCTCGAGAACCTGCGCTTCTACGCCGAAGAGGAAGGCAAGCCCCGCGGACTCGCCGACGATGTCACCGACGAGGAGAAGAAAGCCGCCAAGGCGGCCGTCAAGGAGAGCCAGAAGGCCTTCACGAAGAAACTCGCCTCCTACGCCGACTGCTACATCAACGACGCATTCGGCACCGCGCACCGCGCCCACGCTTCCACAGCCCTCATCGCCAAGTACTTCCCGGAAGACAAGATGTTCGGCTACCTCATGGAAGGTGAGATCAAGGCCATCGACAACGTGCTGAAGAACGCCCAGCATCCTTTCACCGCCATCATCGGCGGCTCGAAGGTCTCCTCGAAGCTCGAAGTGCTCAAAAACCTGGTGACTAAGGTCGACAACCTGATCATCGGCGGCGGTATGGGCTACACGTTCATCAAAGCGGAAGGCGGCCAGATCGGCAACTCGCTCCACGAAGATGACCTGATTCCCGACGCGCTGGAAATCATGGCTCTCGCCAAGGAGCGCGGCGTGAATCTCTCGCTCTCGGTCCAGACCCGCGTGGCCGACACATTCAGCAATGACGCCAACGTCCAGATCGTGCCTTCGCACGAGATTCCGGACGGCTGGCAGGGCATGGACGCCGGCCCGAAGTCCATCGAGAACTGGAAGAACATCATCCTGAACTCCAAGACGGTGCTCTGGAACGGACCTGTGGGCGTGTTCGAGATGCCGAACTTTGCGAAGGGAACCCTCGAGATCGCCGAGGCGCTGGCCGAAGCGACCGCCAAGGGCGCCTACACGCTCGTCGGCGGCGGCGACTCGGTCGCAGCCGTGAGCCAGATGGGCTACGCCGACAAGGTGAGCTACGTCTCCACCGGCGGCGGCGCAATGCTCGAAGCCATCGAGGGCAAGGACCTCCCCGGCATCGCCGCCATCCGCGAGTAGCACGATGGAACTGATCGTCGGAACCTACGGATCGCATCTCTGGCTGCTCGAATTGGGTCAAGCCTCTTTCGACGTGCTGGCGACGAGTATCTTCGACGCTGAGAATACCTCTTATCTGGCACTTTCGCCCGATAAGAGGTATCTTTTTGCCGTGTCGGAAAGCGGCGACGATTCCGGCGTCTATTCTTTCCGGGTGCATCCGTACGACCGGCTCAAGCCGCTGCCGAAAGGCCGCATCGAACGGCTGTCGGAGATTCGCGGCATTTCTCCCGATCCCTGCCACCTGGTTTATATCCCGGGCTATTTCAATCAGTGCGGCGACCCCGACAACGGGGCATTGCTGACCGCCGACTATTCGGGCGGGAGCGTGACGCTCTTCCCCGTGCGGTCCGGTCGCATCGAAGCGGCGGCGCAAGTCGTCCGCTTCGAGGGTTCCGGACCGGTTCCCGAGCGGCAGACGGCGTCGCACATCCACCATCTGATTCCCTACGGAAACCTGCTGCTGGCTGTCGACCTGGGCTCGGATTGCATCCATGTCCTGCGGCTGTTCGACCGTTCCGTCCGTCCGCTCTGCGACGGCCGGCTCGACCGGGAATTGCGTCTGGAACGCTTGTTCGACATTCCAGCTCCTAAGGGGAGCGGCCCGCGCCACCTGGTCTTCGACAAGGGCGGCTCTCATTTCTATGTGATTACCGAGCTGAGCAACGAGATTCTGGTCTACTCAATGCCCGACTATACGGCGGCGGGTGACCGGCCGGTTTTGTTACAGCGGCTTCCGGTGGGCGATGCGTCCTTCCCGGAGCAGGCGGGCGGCGACATCCAGCTGAGCCCCGACGGACGGCATCTCTATGCCTCGCTCCGTAACGGTGGCGACGGCCTGGTCCTCTGCGAAGTGCTTTCCGATGGCTCGTTGCGGCGAATCGGCTACCAGACCACCGGTGCGCACGTCCGCGATTTCTTCTTCCTGCCCGAAACCCTCCCACCAGGCGAGCATATGGCGGTGTTTTGCAAGAACGCCCGCTGCATCCAGATCTACCGGCGCACGGCGGCTACGGGTTCGCTGCGGCTAGTCCGTGAGATCGGTTACGGAGCCGTCCTGGGCGAGCCCGTCCACGGTGTCCCCTACAGTTGGTAATCAGGTGCGTCATGGACGAGCAGGAATATCTTTGTCAATATGAGCGCCGGCTCCAGGATTCCCTGGTAAGCCTTTGCACCGCCTACGACCTGATGGGCGGCGTGCTGCTGGAGAACGACGATATCGAAAGTAAATTCGTAGAGGCGATGGCCCAGCCCTATCTGGCCGACGCCTTGCGGGAATACCGCGCCTATCCCGAGGCGGCGGTGGCCTGGGCGGGCTATCTGGGGATGGCAGTCGCCAAACTCTGGGATGCCGACTGGCAAGCCTATCAGCAGCTGACTTACGCCGACCTGCGCGGCCCCCGCGGCTTCGATGACATGGACGAACGGATCGTGCAGCAAGTGCTGGGCTACGAGTTGGACAGCGAGCCCGCCCGTCGCCTCGCCGACATGCTGTCGAACTGCGCCGTCGAGGCCCTCACGATGATCCGCCACGAGCACATCGAGCCCCAAAGTCCCCGCGCATACTACGTCTTCGCCCGCACCGTCCAAGTCCTCTACCGCATCGGCGCCTCCATCGAACTTTTTCTCCTGGGCTACAAATTAGAACGATTATAGCCGGCGACGTGCGGCTGTAGCAATCAATCAGGCAATGTTAAAAGCCCGCGACACAACCATCGTTCAAGCAATCTTGCGAGCCCGCGACCGACAGCTCAAATATTGACTGAAGCCATTATGATCCGGCTCGTGACCTGTTTCAACCTCGCCAAGCCTGTCAACCCCTCGTCCTAAGGCTATATCAACCGTTTTTCCCCGGGCTCGCAAGAAGCCGAGGAGGCCTCTTCCTCGGGCTTCACACCATAAACGAATTAATACCCATGGTTAAGGCGGGATGATGATTGTCGCAGATTTTTTATAACTTTGTCGGATATGACGATCGAACAACCTTCTGCGGCTTGGAGCGACTATGAACTCATCGATTCGGGGAACTTCTCGAAGCTCGAACGATGGGGGCCTTATGTGACCATCCGGCCTGAGCCGAAGGCCTTGTGGCCCAAGACGCTTTCCGACAGGGAGTGGTATGCGCTGGCCCACACCGAATTCAAGCCCGGTGCCGGATTCGGCAAGGCGGGCAAGGAAGACAGCGGCACCTGGAACAGTGTCCACAAGATGCAGGAGCAGTGGACGATCTACTATCCGCCGGTGGGTTTCAAGCTGCGGCTGGGCCTTACTGCTTTCAAGCATGTAGGCGTCTTCCCCGAGCAGGCCCCGAACTGGGACTTTATCTACGACAGTGTCCGCGAGATTGCGCAGGTACGGCCGGAGCCGCGGGTGCTCAATCTCTTCGCCTACACCGGCGCTGCCTCGCTGGCCGCCCGCAAGGGTGGCGCGAAGGTCACGCATCTCGACTCCGTCCGCCAAGTCGTCACCTGGGCCCGGAACAATATGGAGATCAGCGGCCTGGACGGCATCCGCTGGATCATTGAAGATGCCTTGAAGTTCGCCCGGCGGGAAGCCCGCCGCGGCAACACGTATCAAGGCATCATCCTCGACCCACCGGCCTACGGCCACGGGCCCGACGGCGAACGATGGAAACTCGACGAATGCCTCTACGACCTGCTGGAACAGTGTGCCGCCATCCTGGCGCCCGAAAAGAGTTTCCTTGTGCTCAACCTGTATTCCAACGGCTACTCGGCCGTGCTGGCCGATACCCTCGTCCGCAGCGCGCTGGGTGAAAAGTTCACGAGCCTTGACTACGGCGAACTCATCCTCCGCGACCGCGCCGGCCGCGCCCTCCCCTTAAGTGTATTCTCCCGATTAAAACGATAATTTATGATAGATTTCCTCGCTGTCACCTGGAATGTCGATCCGATCATTTTCAAGCTCGGACCGCTTACCCTGCGGTGGTATTCGCTGCTCTTTGTAGCCGGTTTCCCGCTGGGCTATTGGCTATTTGACAAATTCTACAAACGTGAAGGCGTCGATACCAAGCTGTTGGAGCCGCTGCTCTACGCCCTGCTTATCGGCACCATCGTGGGCGCCCGGCTCGGCCACTGTCTCTTCTATGAACCCTCCTACTACCTGACGTCCGAGCATTGGGTCGAGATATTCAAGCCCTGGAAGGGCGGCCTGGCCTCGCA
>JAFZAF010000217.1 GCA_017548335.1 Bacteroidales bacterium
CAACGAGATCGTGGCACGCCAGTTCATCTTCCGCATGCGCGAGTTCGAGCAGATGGAGATGCAGTTCTTCGTGCGTCCCGGCGAGGAGATGAAATGGTTCAACCAGTGGAAGCAGACGCGCCTGGCCTGGCACAAGGCCCTTGGCCTGGGCGACGAGAAGTATCGCTTCCACGACCACGAGAAACTGGCGCACTACGCCAACGCCGCCACGGACATCGAATTCGAGTTCCCGTTCGGCTTCAAGGAACTGGAAGGCATCCACAGCCGCACCGACTTCGACCTTTCGCAGCACCAGAAGTTCAGCGGGCGCAAGATCCAGTACTTCGATCCCGAGACCAATGAAAGCTACACGCCGTACGTCATCGAGACGTCCATCGGCCTGGACCGTACTTTTCTGGCCGTCCTGTCGTCTTCGTATTGCGAAGAAACGCTGGAGGGGGGCGAGACGCGCGTCGTGCTGCGCCTGCCCGCCTGTCTGGCGCCCGTCAAGCTGGCCGTGCTGCCGCTCGTCAAGAAAGACGGCCTGCCGGAGAAGGCCCGCGAAATCCTCGACACCCTTCGCTTCGACTTCAACTGTCAGTACGACGAAAAAGACTCTATCGGCAAGCGCTACCGCCGCCAGGACGCCATCGGCACACCCTACTGCATCACCATCGACCACGACACGCTGGAAGACGGCTGCGTGACCCTGCGCGACCGCGATACGATGCAGCAGGAGCGCATCCCCATCGAACGCCTGCGCGAAATCGTTGAGCAGCGCGTCAGCATGAAACCGCTGTTCCGTAAAATACACAAGATCTAGGCGCAAGGATTTGAGTCTTGCCGCATTTGGTTGAAAAACTGTTTGTTATGAAAAAGATGCTGTTTCTATTGATGTTGGTGTCGCCGCTGCTGGTTTCCTGCGAATCCTTACGGCTGATTGGCGGCACATGTACCATCAAAACGCCCGACGGCAAGACCTATCTGTTTGAAAGAGGAACGCGGATGCAATCTACAACGGGTTTTGGCTTTCATACGTCCGAAAGAAAAGTGTATGATTTTTTCTTGTTGAATTTGTATCTTGATGGAGAAGTCGGAACTGGCAACGTTTCGGTTGCAAGGATGGAATTGGAGATGCCTTTCTCCAGCAACAGCAGAGACTATTCTTCGCAATTTACCGGCAAGATCGGGTTGGTGGAGGTAACGGACACGGAGGCCATTTTTCTGCTCAAGGATGTACGATATACCCTTTCCCACGGGGAATATGTGCTTAACGGAAAGTTGACAACCTCATTAACAAGCAAATAATGAAAATTAAGTTCTCGTTTTTAGCTGCGTTTCCGGTTCTGTCCCTGATGTTGGCCGTGCTGGTCTCGTGCAACCCTTCGGTTACCTGGGTTGAGGGCCCGACGGGGGAGGACGGCCTCGCCGCACACAGTTTTGTTTTCAAGAACATTCCGGCCGGGAGCCGGGTCTGGTTCCAGGAACTGTATGACAACCACCAGATTACGGGAGGTCCGGTTGCGGAGATCAAACTCTATCAGGGGACGTCTTTCTATTTGGATGTTCCGGAAGGAGCCGGCAAGTCGTTCACCATTGCTTATGCGGGCCGTCCCCTGCCTCGCCATTCCTGGGCGCCCGAGGGCTTTGTCCTGCAGGTGAAAGGAAAGGAAGACCAGCCTATTCCGGTCAGCTACCGCTTTCTGGACAGGAAAGGTTCCGATCCGGATCCGAAGTGGTTTGAGGCCACCTATGAGCCGACGGCCACTGACATCATTCCTGCGGTGAAACTTGTCGGTCAGGAGAGCACATGTGGTGTGCATCCGGCGGGATGGTATCGCTTGCGCATCGATGCTGACGGGCAGGCTGCCGTGGAGGCCGATGACGAAGACGGTGCATTCTACGCGAAAGTGACGCAGTCCAAACTTCCCGAGGGCACGAAGGATCTGGTCATCGAAGACTGGCCCGATCTGCGGATGCGGGGCTTCATGCTCGACGTGGTGCGTGATTTCCGGAGTAAGGAAGATCTGTTCAAGGTGCTGGACATCATGGCATCGTATAAGCTCAATCTGCTGCATTTCCATCTGGGAGACGATGAGGCGTGGTGTTTGGAGATTCCCCGTCTTCCGGAGTTGACTTCCTTTGGCGCCCATCACGAAACGCCGGACTGGGACCTGAAAGAGACACGGGGTCTCAAGCCGCAGGTTTGCGGCAAGATCGGTTTCGATACATATTATTCCGAAGCGGATTTCAAGGAGATTCTCCGCTATGCCTGGGACCGCCGCATCGCTGTGGTGCCCGAATTTGACGCGCCCGGCCATTCCCGGGCCTCGATTCGTGCGATGGAGGCGTATGAGCGCCGGACGGGCGACGATTCGTTCCGGCTGCAGAATCCCGCCGACACGTCGCGCTACTGGTCGGCGCAGGATTTTACCGACAACGTGTTGGATCCGGAATACGAAGGGGTGTACAAGTTCTACGGTGTTGTGTTCGATGAAGTGATCCGGATGTACCGCGAAGCGGGCGTTCCCTTGTGGGGCATCCACATCGGCGGCGACGAGGTGCCGGACGGCGCCTGGGCCGGCCGCGACCGCCGCGAGATGAAAGACCTGTTTACCAAGGGAATCCTGTCTTTGGCGCAGGAGCGGGGTATCCTTCTTGCCGGCTGGCAGGAACTTGTCCAGGGCATCTATCCCGAGACACTCGAAGCTCTCAAGAAACAACTCCTCTTCGTGAACGCCTGGAGCACCGAGGGCGACAACATCGAACTGACCTATACGCTGGCCAACGAGGGTGTGCCTGTGCTGTTGTCCAACGTGCAGAATGCCTATGTCGATCTGGCTTATGACGATGATCCCGAATCGCTCGGTCTCACCTGGGGTGGTTACGTTGATGAACGCAAGAGTTTTGCCCTTCAGCCGTGGAAAATCTACGAATCCGTGCGCTGGGAAGACATCGATACGCCTTTCGACTGGAAAGCGAACGCCGTCGGCCGGCCGGAACTCAAGCACCCGGAGAATATCGTCGGCGCCGAAGCCCTCCTCTGGTCGGAAAACAACCGGAGCATCGACGATGTCACCTTCCAGATGCTCCCCAAAGCCGTCGGAATCTGGGAGCGCGGCTGGAACTCCACTCCTGACTGGCCGACGGACGAAGCCTTCGCCGCCGACTTCAACCGTTTCTACAGCATCCTCGTCAAAAAGGAAATGCCCGCCTGGTCCCAGGCGGGATATCGCTACAAGAAACGGTAGTGAAAAGAATAGTCCTCGTGTTGCTTTCTGCGCTGTCCGTTGTCCTTCCGGCGGCGGGGCAGAAGGTCGTTTTGTCAGGGTATGTGAAGGAGGCGTCCAGCGGGGAGCCGCTTATAGGCGCGGTAGTTTTTACGGAGGATTTATCGGCTGGCGTTTCGACCAACAATTACGGTTTTTACTCGTTGCAGGTCGACCGCAAGGAGCAGGTGATCAAGTGTTCCTATGCCGGCTATGTTACGGCGGAAGTCATTATCAACCCCACGGCTTCGCTCAAATATGATTTTGCGCTCGAAGAAGACCACGTGATGCTGGAAGCCGCCAAGGTCTTTTCCAAAAGCAAGCGGGAGCAGCTGACCCTGCCGCAACTCGGAAAGGAGACAGTCTCGGGGGATGTTATCCGTAAGTTGCCGGCACTGATGGGCGAGGCCGATGTGATCCGGGTGATCCAGATGATGCCCGGCGTGCAGACGCCGAGCGAAGGCTCCACGGGCTTCAGCGTGCGCGGTGGCGGCATCGACCAGAATCTCGTGCTGATGGATGGCGCGCCGCTCTATAATTCCGGCCACTTTCTCGGCTTCATGTCGATGTTCAACGGCGATGTGGTCAAGAACGCCCAGCTTTACAAAGGCGATTTTCCCGCCAACTTCGGCGGACGGCTTTCCTCCGTCCTCGACGTCAGTACGCGA
>JAFZAF010000018.1 GCA_017548335.1 Bacteroidales bacterium
GGCTTTTTTTCTTCGTTGAAACAGAACGGGCTGAAATACAATCTGGTATCCTTCGGCGTCCTGCTGGTCGGCATCCTCGTCACCTGCCTGATCGCCCTCTTCAGCGACACGAGCCTCATCACGCTCACCGGCGTGATGTCGGGCGCTGTGACCAATACGCCCGCCCTGGGCTCTGCGCAGCAGACCTATCTCGACACGATGGGCGTCAATGAGCCTTCCATCGCGCTGGGCTATGCCGTGGCCTATCCGCTCGGCGTCATCGGCCTGATCGCCGCGCTCATTCTGCTCAGGAGTCTCTTCCGGGTCGACCCTGTCAAAGAAGACGCCCGCCTGCACGAGGAGCATGTCATTGAGACGCACGATCCCGACCGCATTACGGTGGTGATCACCAACCCGCAACTCGACGGCAAGAAGGTCTGGGAGCTGGCGCGCCTGCTCAACCGGCCTTTCGTCATCTCCCGCGTACTCAAGGAGGGCGCCGAGCCGACCCTGGCCGATGCGCAGACCGTCATTTCGCTGGGCGACAAGGTGTTCTTCGTCTGCGACCCGCGCGACACCGAAGCGGTGATTACTTTCCTGGGCCGGCAGATCGAGATGCCGCAGGAGGTCTGGGACGAAAAGAGCCGGAGCACGGAACTGGTGTCGCGCCGCATCCTGGTCACACGCAGCAGCATCAACGGCAAGCAGCTCGGCTCGCTGCAGCTGCGCAACCATTTCAAGGTCAACGTCACCCGCGTCAACCGCTCGGGCGTCGACCTGATCGCTTCGCCGTCGTTGGAGCTCCTGCTGGGCGACCGCCTTACCGTGGTCGGCGCCGAAAGCGCCATCCAGGAAGTGGCGGGTCTGCTGGGCAATTCGCAGAAGCGGCTGCATGAGCCCAACATCATCCCGATGTTCATCGGGATCTTGCTCGGCGTGGTCGTCGGCGTGATTCCCTTCCATATCAGCGGCATCCCGTTGCCGGTGAAGCTTGGCCTGGCGGGCGGCCCGCTCATCGTGGCCATTTTGCTGAGCCGTTTCGGCGCGCGTTTCCATCTGGTCACCTACACCACCATCAGCGCCAGCCTCATGCTGCGCGAGATTGGCATCTCGCTCTTCCTGGCGGCAGTGGGCCTCTCGGCCGGACCTGAATTCGTGAGCACCCTCACAGGGGGCGGCTATGTGTGGGTCGGCTACGGCTTCCTGATCACGGTCATCCCCATTCTGATCATGGGTATCCTCGGCCGCTGGGTCTTCAAGCTCAACTATTTCGCCCTGATGGGAACCCTCGCCGGCAGCATGACCAACCCCATCGCCCTGTCGTTCGTCAGCAGCAGCTCTCCCAACGACATCCCCGCTGTGAGCTACTCCACTGTCTACCCCCTGACGATGTTCCTCCGCGTCGTCTCTGCCCAAATCCTCATCCTCGCCGCGCTGTAACGGAACTCCGTTGCGGGGGAAGCCCCGCCACATCCGCTACGACCAGCACACCTTCCTTCCCACAAAAACTCCGTGGTGTGGCTTCCCCCGCAAAGACCATCTGCGTCATGCCCGGCTCCGACCGAGTTCGTCATGCCCGGCTCCGACCGGGCATCTGTATTTATTTGCATATAAGACGAATATTTACTATATTTGAAACGATATGTTCTATTAAATCATTTGCCATGCAAAGAATCTTCTCCTTCATGATTTCGGTGTTTGTCGCCGCCATGTGCCTCTCCTGTACGCAGGAGCTTGCAGGCGACCTCACTGCCCGTGAGCAGGCTCGGCAGGCCCTGACCGGCCAGACGGTCACCCTAGACGCCTACGACGCCGATGCCACCCTCGCGACGAAGACCTCCCGCGCCGACGACGGATCCGTCCTCTGGTCCCCCGGCGACAAGATCAGCGTCTTCTACGGCAGCGGTTCCAATGGAGGTTGTGAATTCACCTCCACCAACCAGGAACCTGCCGGACGCGTCCAATTCACCGGAAAGATCAATGTCATTACCGGCCTCTCCGAAGGAACCGAGGACATCATGTTCTGGGGTATCTATCCTTATAGCTGGAACAACAGTTGCAACGGCTCCTCCGTCACGATGTGGCTCAGCGACACCCAGCGTGCCGCCGACAACACCTGGGCCGATGAGGTATTCCCGGCCATCGGCCACTCCAGCGGACTCGCGATGGGCTTCTACAACCTCTGCGGCGGCCTCATCTTCTACGTTACCGAGGACGGCATCAACCGGATCGACTTCCGCGGCAAGAATGACGAGGTGCTCGCCGGTCCCGTCACGGTGGCCTTCAACGACGGCGTGCCCGCCATCACTTCCTTCCAGGACACCCTGAAAGACATCTTCCTGATGGCGCCTTATTCCTATGGTACCACGGCCGCTTACGATACCTTCAAGAAGACCACCCCGGGCGATACCACCTGGTACTTCTTGATCCTCCCGCCGATGACCTTCTCTCAAGGACACACCATCACCTTCCACAAGAACGACGGCACCTACGGCGTGAGAGAATTCGGCAAACGGACCGTCACCCGCAACAAGTTCACCCGCATCCGCTCCGCCGCCCTCAACAGCGGCGTCGTCTATAAACCCAACCCGCCGCAGAGCAACCAGATCTATTACACGACAACCGACGGAAAAGTGGCGACTTTCAAGCCTGACGGCACGCATCACACGGCAAACGACATCATTTCGAACACGTATGCCGACGGCAAGGGCGTCATTACCTTTAGCGGACCGGTGACTTATCTGGACGACGAGGCATTCAACTGCGTTGTAAACCTCAAGACCATCACGCTTCCCGACTGCCTCGAGACCATCGGGGCCAATACTTTCAGGGTTGCGGAGAGTCTTACCCAGGTTAATTTTGGGGCCCATACAAAAATCATCCGCAACAGCGCATTTGAGCTTTGCAAAA
>JAFZAF010000218.1 GCA_017548335.1 Bacteroidales bacterium
ACGGCAAACTTGAGGTCTTCTTCCATCAGGGCGCGGATCTCGGAGACGGGGTTGCGTTCCCAGTCGACGCGGTAGTTGGCGCCCGTGATTTCGGCGGTGCTGAGGGGCACGGCGCCGAAGGAATAGGTCAGGTGGCGGTAGGCCCAGGCCCGATACAGTTTGGCCTCGGCCACGATCTGGTCCTTGTTGGCCTGGTCGGCAGCGGCGGAGCCACCCTGCCAGTCTATGTCGGGGTTCTCGGCACGCTCGATGACCATATTCGCCGTATTGACGACCTTGTAGAGCCATTCGAACAGGGAGAGGAAGCAGGCCTCATCGGTCATGCCCACGATGTTTTTCGGGAAATTGAAGAAGCGGAAGCTGGTGTGGCGGTTGTTGCCCCACGCATTGTCGGTGCCGCAACTCCACATCGTAGACTTGGCGAAAGGAAGCGAGCCGAAACTGGTGCTGCCGTAGTTGATGTCCATACGGCCGTATTCGTCGCGGACCATACTCAGCAGCGCATAGTTCATGCTTTCGAATCCCTTGTAGTTGACAAGCAGGTTGTCGGCATAGATGTCCGTGACCGGATGCTCCACCAGGAACTCGTCGGAGCAGGAGGAGAGAAGGGTAAGGCCCAGCAGGGCGATGACGATGGAAAGGATATGCTTTTTCATGGTAGTGTCCTCCGATTAAAAGTCAAGTTTGAGACCGAACAGCACTTCGAAGGTCTGCGGGATGGCCCGCTGGTTGTTGCCCGAAGTGACGAATTCCGGATCGAGGCCAGTCCAGGTGGTCCAGGTATAGAGGTTCTTCACGTTGCAGTACACTTCCGCACGCTGCAGGCCGACCGTCTCGACCCAGCGCTTCGGCAGGCGGTAAGCGGCGTTGATGTCTTTCACACGCACGTAGTCGGTCTTCTCATAGAAGTTCACGCGCTTGGTGTTCTCCGAGCCGTCACCCATGTTTTTCGGGTAGGTGTTGATCGGATTGCTTTCGGTCCAGAACTCCTTGTCGAGCTGGTTCTGCCGGTACGACAGGGTGTGGGTGCCTTTCAGGTAGTTGGGATAGAGGGCACCGAACTGGCCGTTGAGGAAGAACGACAGCGAGAAGTTCTTGTACACGAATGTGTTGTTCATACCGAAAGTGGCAATCGGAATCCGGCTTCCGATGATCGAAAGGTCTTCGGAGTCGATGATCTTGTCGTCGTTGAGGTCCTTGTACTTCACGAAGCCCGGCTGCGACAGCGGCGTCGTGTAGGACACGGTCTCGCCTACCTGGTGGATGCCGTCGAAGGTGTAGTCGTAGTTGACCGAAACAGGGTATCCGATGAACCACTCGGAAGCCACGTCGTCGATCGGGTTGCCCGCCTCGTCATAGAGGCCGACGTCCACGATCTCGTTGCTGTAATGCACGATGTTGAAGTCGGTGCTCCAGGTGAAGTTCTTCGTGGCCACGTTGACAGAGGAGATCTGGAACTCGACGCCGTGGCCCTTGGTCCGGCCGATGTTCTGCAGCAGGGAGTTCGTACCGTTGATCGACGGGATGGTCCGCTCGAGCAGCAGGTCGGTCGTCTGGGTGGAGTAGACGTCCAGGGTACCCTTGATCCGGTCCTTGAACAGGCCGAAGTCGATACCGGCGTTGTACGACGTGGTGGTCTCCCAGCCGAGGATCGGCGAAGCCAGCTGGTTGGGATAGAAACCGTACACCGGATTGTAATCGTCGGTCAGGTAGTTCTTGCCGTTGAGCACGGGGAGCGTGGCGTAGGCATCGATGGCCTCGTTGCCGTTCTTGCCCCACGACAGGCGGAACTTGAAGTTGTTGAACGTCCGGCTGAAGCCCGTATCCTTGACGAAAGGTTCCTTGGCGATGTTCCAGCCGAAGGCTACCGACGGGAAGATACCGTATTTGCGGTCCTCACCGAAGGCGGAGTAGCCGTCGCGACGGGCCGTTGCCGTGAAGAGGTAGCGGGAATCGTAGCTGTAGTTGGCGCGGAGCATCTGCGAGATATGGGTCGTCGTGGTGCTGCCGGCCGAAGCGGAGAGGGCGTTCGCCTTGTTCGGCTGCCAATAGGTCATCACGTCGTTCGGGAAGCCCGACGCGTTGATGTTGTTGTAGTTTGAATTGGAATACTGCGTGGAGTAGAGGCCCGTGAGGAAAAGCGTGTGCTTACCGAAGTCACGCTTGTACGAGAGGATGTTCTCGATCAGCCAGTCCTTGCGGTAATTGTTCGAGATGGAAAGGATACCGCCGTTCTTGTTGCCGTTCACGGTATTGAGGCCCTGATAGTTCTGCGAAAGACGCGTGCTGACGGTGTAGCCCGTGTTGAGGCGGTAGGTCAGGCCCTTGATGGGGAAGGTCACGTCGAGATAGTTGTTGGTCGTGAAGTTCTGGCCTATGTTGTTGCTGATCTCGTTGAGCGCGCTCAGCGGGTTGTTCGCGTAGTTGTTGTCTTCCCAGGTAAGGAGGCGGATCGAACCGTCCTCGTTATAGGGAACGCCCAGCGGGTTCATGAGGTAGGCACTGCTGAAGTTCACGTAGCTGCCGCTGCGGTCGAAATAGCCGTAGCGCGTGCTGGTGCCGTATTTCACCCATTTGCCGAGATCCTGGTCGAGGTTGATGTTGAACGAGTAGCGCTGGAACTTGTTGCCGATGGCGATACCCTTGTTGTCCGTCACGTTGCCCGACAGGTAGAAGCGGGTGCTCTTGCCAGAGCCGCGGACCGAGATGTTGTGCTGCATCTTGTGGCCATTGCGCAGGGCCAGGTCGAGCCAGTCCGTGCTCTTGCCTGCGGCGTGCATCGCCTCTTCTGTGGCGGCCGTGGTCCAGCCGGATTCGGTCTTGCGCTGGTAGAAGGTCTGCGCATCCATCATTTTTGGGATGTTGATGGCCTTGTTGAACGACCAGTAGCCGTTGTAGGTAACGACCACCTTGTCGCCCGCCTTGCCTTTCTTGGTCTGGATCAGGATGACGCCATTGGCGCCACGGGCGCCGTAGATGGCGGCCGAAGAAGCATCCTTCAGGACCTCGATCGACTCGACGTCGTTGGTATTGATCTCCGACCAGGCCCCGTCGAACGGAATGCCGTCAAGGATGATCAGCGGCTTGTTGGAAGCCGAGATGGAGTTGTTGCCGCGGATGCGCGTCACGGAGTTGGATCCTTCCGCGTCGGAACCGGTCATGGAAATGTTCAGGCCGGCCACGGAACCCTGCAACGACTGGATGAGGTTGGTGGTCGGGCGCTCTTCCAGCTGCTTGGAACTGAACGAGGCCACCGCACCGGTCACGTCGCTCTTTTTCTGGGTACCGTAACCCACGACCACGGTCTCTTCGAGCACGTTCACGTCTTCCTGGAGGATGATGTTGATCGGACTGAAGTCCTTGACCGTGTATTCCTGCGTCACATATCCGATAAAGGAGAACTGCAGGATGTCGCCGACCTTGGCCGGGACAGAGAAAGTACCGTCAGCCTGCGTATCGGTACCGATGGTAGTGCCCTTGATCAGCACGCTGACGCCGAAGAAAGGCTCACCCGTGGCACCGTCAATGACAGTACCCTTGACCTGAGCCATCGCCGGCAGCAGGACCAGCGACAGGACGAGGGTGCATAATAATTTCTTCATACGATTTAGAAAAAAGGTTAATATTGATTCGTTATTATCTATGATGATTAGATCGGAATGATCAGCAGGAATATCAAGGTCAGCACGGCGATGATGCAGATCGGTACGAAATGGAAGCGCACCAGTTTGAAAGGCGGGACGTCGACCGCCTCAGCAACAGCAATCATCACAATGGAAATCGGGGTGAGGGCCCGCGCGATGCCGGTCAGCAGCTGCACGGTAAGCATCAGTTGGAGCGGGTCGGCGCCGAACTGGAAAGCGACGTCGGGGACAATTTGGCCGTAAGCGGCAAATGACGCGGTCGAGCTGCCGGTGATCAGGGTCGAGAACATTGTCAGCGCCGAGAGCATCACTGTGATGCCGGTCCGGCCGATCCGGACCGACTGGGCCATCGACACCAACGAGTCGATGACACCCATTTTCAGCAGGCCCTGTGCGAAAATGTCGGCGGCCACGATCATCACGACGATCGACGTGAAGCCATTTCCCATTCCCCGCCAGAAAACCGACATCGAAGCCACCGATTTGCGGAAAGAATGGCCGTGGATCCAGTCGAGGACGCCGGAAAGGATGAACGAAAGAATGAGGGCGCCGTTCAGGGTCAGGTTGTACCGCTCGCCGACCAGCGGGAGACTGGCCGTAAAGATGACGGAAAGCAGCAGCGGCAGAACCGGGAGGATCGCATAATAAAGCGGTGCTTCACGGTGCCACTGAAAGACTTCCTCATCAGCGGCCTTCGGCGCAACTGCCGATTCCGCGCGCAGTTTGCGCGCGTCGCGCCTGATGAAGAAGTAGTAAATCACGACGATAATCAGCAGGATCGGCAGGATCACCTGCAGCTGATAGCGGGAGTAGAGCGCGACATTCATCCCCAGCAGGGAAGCGGCGCGAATCGTATTGGGAGAATTGACACCGATGTCGAGCAGCGTACAGGCCACGATGATCGAGAGAATGCTCAGTTTATGGACCCCGATACTGCGCAGGACCGGATAGAGCGTGGCAACGAGCAGGAGGCCAAACGCTGCGGCCGAAGGAAAAGCATAGGATAGTAAAGTACCGATCGGGATGAGGACGATACAGACAAGATTGGGCGCGTTCCGCAGGACGGAGAGGGGTTGAAGCAACACATAGACGAGCGCCTTGTCGGCGTGCAGGGTCTTCATGTACTCCAGATAGCCAAAGAGCAGCATGACCATCAGGCCGCTTCCAGCCAGACGAGAGGAGAAGGCCGAAGCTACCCATTCCTGCAGGGCGAAGAAGATGAAGCCGCCGAAATCGGCCCGGACGCCGGGGGCGTCGAGCAACCAGGCGGCTAGCGTCATCAGCACGCCGAACACGATCAGGATGAGCGCGGCGTTGCGGTTTTTGAGCAACAACCAGACGGTCAAACCGATCACATTGACGGCTATGAGGATACTCGCGAGCTGCATGACAAGACAAAGTTACCTTAGCGGCCTAAATTAATGCATTAACAATCATCTTAATTTTACTTTATTTTTTAACTTTGTGAAAAGATTTTTCGCTTGAAACGCCTGTTTTTGCTTGTATTTGCCGGATTAATCCTCTTCCAGCCGCTACACGCCCAGCCGCAGCCGGTCGATGTCCACCTCGCGCTCGAAACAGCCGGCGCCGACCAGGAAGGAATCCACGGCCAGTTGCTGAACATATCGCTCAACAACTACATTCTGTGTAGTTTTCTCCTCGACAAGCCTGTCGACGGAGTTGCCACGCTCACTCTGCTGCAGGCCGCTTCGCTCCAGCCCCGGTCGTTGGCCCTGCCCGACAGCCTGCCCGACGGAACGCCGCTGGATCTCCTTTTCCGCTTCCGGCAGGAAGATTCTACTTGCGTCGTACGGATGGGCGCTGACAGCTGCCGCTTTGAAGGCGTGCTGCTCAACCAGCGGAACCTGACGTTCACGCCGCTGTCGGGCGGCGGGTCGGGCCTCCGTCTGGTCTCCATGGCCGTCAATCAGGAGAAACCGGCGCGGCCCACATGGCCTATGATGCTGCTGATTGCCGCCATCCTTGCTGCCGACCTTGTGTTCTTTGTCTTCCTGCACATTCGGAACAGCCGGCGGCGCAAGACCAAGCCGGAGGCGCCGGTCGTCATCGCTTCTCATCGCTACGTGACCAGCGAACGGAATACCCGCGGCGGTATCTATCTCTTCGGCGGATTCCGCGTATTGACGGGCGAAGGCGAAGACATTACCGCCCGTTTCTCTCCCATTCTCCGGGAACTGCTTCTGCTGCTGGTCTGCCACACGCCGAAAGGCGGCATCACCTCCGAACTCATCAAGACCACGCTCTGGTACGACAAGGATGAGAAGAGCGCCGTCAACAACCGCTCGGTTTCCATCTTCAAGCTCAGGAGCCTGCTCCGCGAAGTCGGCTCCTTCGAGATCCGCAGCAACCAGGGACGCTGGGTCCTGGAAGCCCCGGAAGACCTGGTCGATTACTACCGGTTCATTTCGTTGGTCAAATCCGGCGTACTGACGCGCACGCAGATGGAAGAACTGCTGACCATTGTCGAAGCCGGACCGCTGCTTAACGGGTTCAACGAACTTTGGGCCGATACCCTCAAGGCCGACGTCACCGATTCCATTCTTTCCGTCCTTACCCACTTCGCCCTGGGGCTGGACTTGCGCACCCAGGCCGACCTGGTGCTCGATATCTGCGATGCAATCGACAAATTCGACTCCCTCAACGAGACCGCCATCGCCCTCAAATGCAAGGCCTATCGCGAAAAGGGCAACAGCACGCTTTCGCGCCAGGTCTTCGCCAACTTCCAGAAAGAATATCAGGCCGTCTATGGCGAGCCCTTCACGCGTGATTATTCCGAGATGATCTCCACTTGACAGGCGCGCTTTTTTCTGTATCTTTGTAATCGAAGAAGTCAAATCCTATGGATCAGGAAAATGAAATTATGCTCGACCGTACCCAAGGGTGTATGGTTGGCGGAGCCGTCGGCGATGCGCTCGGCTATCCTGTGGAGTTCGCTGCATGGCCACAAATCCAGTGGAAATATGGGGTCAGCGGTATTCGCAGCTACCAGTTGGACAGGCGTGGACTTGCTCCCATTTCCGACGACACCCAGATGTCGCTGTTCACGGCGGCCGGCATCTTGCTAGGGATGACCCGGAAATACATGCGTGGCATCATGGGCCGCATCGACACCTATTGTCAGTGGTCCTATCTGGACTGGCTGCACACGCAGGAATGGTCTTCTCGTCATGAAGAGGAGCGTATTGATTCCTGGCTGATGGATGTGCCGGAACTTTACGCGCGCAGGGCGCCGGGTAACACTTGCCTGTCTGCACTCCGCGCTATAGAAAAGGACAAGCCTGTGGAGAATGACAGTTGTGGATGCGGCGGCGTCATGCGCACCGCCCCCATGGCACTCCTGAGTTACATTCACGACTATTCCAACGGGGATCCCGACTACTGCGACATGTGTGCGGCGGAAGCGGCAAGAATCACGCACAAACACCCGCTGGGTTTCTTGCCGTCCGCCGTCCTCAATCGCATCCTTATGCGCATTATGGCAGGGAAGGCCGGGGACGGAGAACAGCTGGCTGCTGTCGTTGAAGATTGTGTCACTGCCCTGGCCGGCATCAAGTCCCAAACGGACGAGGACAAGACCTATGGAGAATGCTGGCCCAACCACGTCGCAAAGCTACAATCCATCATCCGGAAAGCGCTTGAACTGGCTTATTCGGACAAGCCGGACGTTGTCGCCATCGAATCGCTCGGGGGTGGCTGGACCGGCCATGAAGCCTTGGCCATCGCCATTTACAGTGCGGTCAAGCACCGTCATTCCTTTGAGGATGCGATCATCAGCGCTGTCAATCATTCCGGTGACAGCGATTCTACGGGTGCGATTTGCGGCAACATCATCGGATGCCTGTTGGGCCGTCAGGCCATTCCGTCCAAGTTTACCGACAAGTTGGAACTGGTCGATGTCATTGAAGAAATGGCGCATGACCTTTGGACCGGTTGTATCATCAGCGAATATGACCGGAGGGAAACGGAAGAGAAAAAGCTGTGGTACTGGAAGTACTGTAAACACCGCAGGGAACCGCAGCCGGAAAGACGGCGTTGATCGCTTCAGGCCGGGGTATTGCCTCTGAAAACAATGGCGCCCACGCCTCAGGGGGAGGGGCCCATTTATGGGAGGGTGGTTTTCAGAGGCAATACCCCGGCCTGAAGCGTGGAACTCAGAGATCGTTCCGCATCAAGAATTCTTTCATGAAGGCGTTGAGGTCGCCGTCGAGAACGGCTTGCGTGTCGGAGGTTTCATAGCCGGTACGCAGGTCTTTCACCATCTTGTAGGGGTGGAGGACGTAGGAGCGGATCTGGGAGCCCCATTCGATGCGCTTCTTCTGCCCTTCCAACTCCGCCTGCTTCTCCTGGCGCTTTTTCAGCTCCAGGTCGTAGAGGTGCGACTTGAGGATACGCAGGGCATTCTGGCGGTTGTCAAGCTGCGAGCGCGTTTCTGTGTTTTCCACCGTAATGCCTGTGGGGATGTGCCGCACGCGCACGCCCGTTTCTACCTTGTTGACGTTCTGGCCGCCGGCACCGGAGGAGCGGAACGTATCCCACTCCAGGTCGGCCGGATTGATCTCGATCTGGATGGTATCGTCCACGAGGGGATAGACGAAGACGGAAGAGAATGTCGTCTG
>JAFZAF010000004.1 GCA_017548335.1 Bacteroidales bacterium
ATCAAGCGCGGCCTCTTCTCGAACGAGGCCGGTGAAGGTTCCGCGCCCAACGTGGCCGCGACCGCCAGCACCAGCCATCCCGTAAAGCAGGGCCTTATCCAGGCCCTGGGCGTTTTCACCGATACGCTGGTGGTCTGCAGCTGCACGGCCTTCATCATCCTCTTCAGCGGTGTGGACACGCAAGGCGGCCTCAACGGCATCGCCTTGACACAGGCCGCACTCGAGGCCGAAATAGGCCGCTTCGGTACCATCTTCGTGGCCGCGGCCATCCTGCTCTTCGCCTATTCCAGCATCATCGGGAACTATTACTACGGCGAAGCGAACATCCGTTTCCTGACCCGCAATAGCCGCTCAGCTGCCTGCAAGAAGTGGGTGATGGCCGTCTACCGGCTCCTGGCGGGGGGCGTGGTCGTGATCTTCGGCGCCCTGGCCAGCCTCGATCTCGTCTGGAGCCTCGGCGACCTTTGCATGGCGCTCCTGACCGCTTGCAACCTCTACGCCATCGTCCGCCTGAGCAAATATGCCTTCCGCCTCCTCGACGACTACCGCGCCCAGAAGAAGGCAGGCAAGAATCCCGTCTTCCGCCGGGAAGCGATGCCGGATCTGGAATTGGAGTGCTGGGAATAAAAACAGAATAGATATGAAACAACTTTTAGTCATTTTGATGCTGGCGCTGGCCTGGCCGGCTGCTGCCTGGCAGGACGGCCTTCCCAAAACCGTGAAGGAAATCCGCCAGCGCTATGCGGAGGCCCACCAGGCCATCGCCCAGATGGACGAGAACGGGGTACATAATCAAGTGACGCTGGTCGTTCAGCGGAACATGCCCGCCTCCGGTTTGCGTACCGTGACCCTCACGTGCTATTTTGAAGAGTACCAGGACGAGGACGAAGAAATGGCCGGGAATATGGACTATCTCCCTTTCTTTCTCACGAGCCGGTCGAACATAGCGGTCTGGGTCGATTATGAAGAGTATCTTTTCGATCCCATGTCCGGAAATCCGATCTTCATCTTCCTCCAGCGAGATACAGAAGATGGCGGAAAGGACGAGACACGCTATTACTTCGGCCCCGACGGCCTGATTTCGGAGAATATCAAAGGAGAGCGGGTCATGAGCTCAGGCGCGGCCTACCAAGCAGCCATCCATCTCCGGGATTCCATGATCGAGAAGATGAGCTACTGAATAACCTCGTCTGGCGGTAAGCTATTCCAAGAAATTTCATTACCTTTGAAACAGAAACCAAAACCTATCGCGATATGAAACGGATTTTTGCCTTTATGCTGGTGGCGGCGGTGGCCGTGCTGGTGTTTGCGTCTTGCAAGGAGACGCTGCCGAAACGATTTGACCTGTTCGTGAACTACGTGGAGAAAAACTGCGAAAAGTTCTCGGAGGACGACTGGTCGAAAGCGAATGCCCGGTTTGAGAAGTTGGTCGACGAATACACGCAGAACCGGAGCTCTTACAATGTGGACGAGCAGAAGCAGATCCGTGCAGACATTGTCAAGTATGTGGGCCTGGCAGCCAAAAGCGGCATCAAGACGGCGATCGATTCGGTCAACGGCCTGATCGACCAGATTCCTTCGCTGCTCGACGGCATCGGAAATTTCCTCAAGGACCTGGGTCTGGGCGGCAGTGAGTCGGACGAAGAATAGGGACGAGGCTCCATGTTACGGCTTTTTTTGATCTTGGCGCTGGCCTTTCCGGCGGGCGCGCCGCAGGATGGTCTTCCCACGACGGTGAAGGAAATCCGTCAGCTCTATGCGAATGTGCAGGAGGCGATCGCCAATATGAACGAGGAAGAGCACTATCGCAGCCAGGTGGTTACGACGATACAGCGGACGCTGCCCGCGACGGGTATAAGGAAAGAGACGGTTACGACTTTCTTTTCCGAGTATGGCGAGGAGCTGGAAGAAGAAGAGGGTTTTAATCCCGACTACCGTCCTTATTTCATTACGCGCAAATTCAGCAACGAGGCGGGCTGGAAGGGTTACGAGGAGTATCTCTATGACGACGAGTCCGGACGGCCGATCTTTGTGTTCATCCAGATCGACTACAACGACGGAAAAGGGAAGCAGGAGATGCGCTACTACTACGGCCCCATGGGCCTGATTTCTGAAAATATCAAAGGCGAACGGGTGATGGACGACCTTGCGGCGCAAGACCAGGCGAATCTGCTCTGGGGTTCTGTCAAGGCGCAGCTCAATCAGTTCAGGGACCTCGCCAAGTAATCCCTATCTTTTCCCATGAAACGACTTTTCATTACGATCCTGGCTGTCTGCACCTGCCTGTCGCTGACCGGCTGCGACGATGTACAGAAGATTCTTGGTGCTGTGATTTCCAATCTGTCGAGCGATACGCCGGCGGAAGGGGAGATCAACAATGGCGGCCTGCTGGGCAACTTGGCGGCTGCCGATGTCACGGTTGACGGCAATACGCTCCGTTACGGCAACCATACCTATACGGTGTCGGGCGAGATCGACCACTCGAGCGGTCAGTTCAAGACCCCGACGGCTACGGTCACGTTCACGAATGTTCCTTCCGGCTACGCGGAATTCGAAGCGGTCTATCAGGGCCTGCTGGGCAAGAGCGTGCAGGGAACGGCCGCGATGATTCCGATGGCGCTCGAGCTTTATGCCCGCGATGCGGGGGAAGGGGAGCGCTGCCTGAGCCTGCTCTGCAACGGCCCCGCGACGGTGAGCGAGATTACGGGCATTCTGAAGCAGAAACTGGTGCCTTCGCGCTTTTCTCCGGAAAATGATTCCTACATCCAGCGTTATCTGCCTGCCGCCGTGCTCAAGGGCGCCGTGCCTTCGAATGCCTATACGCCTTCGAAACCCTATACCGTGGAGATGTGCCCTTCGCCCAATGGCGTGAAGGCAGCTCCGCTCACAGGAGGTACGGTCACGTATATCTATATCCTGGCTGGCGGATGGGATACCTACCAGCGCGCCGTAGATGTGTTCCTGAAGGACGGAGACGACCACTACAAGGTTTTCAACTGTCCTTCCTGCTACACGCAGTGCAAGCAGATCCGCGGCACCTGGCCCGGGCTGGATTAGGCATGTTTGGATAAGTTCACGCAAATTGAGGGGATAAATACGCAAATTTGATTATTTCTCCTGCGTACCAATCCCTAAATTTGTGAAAAACTTATCTTAAACATGATACTCGGCATCGATATCGGTGGTACCAACATTTGTCTGGGCCTTGCCGAAAACGGCAAGTTGACCCGGTTGGAGTCGGTACCTTCTTTCTCCCGGGAATTCACGCTGGAGGAAACCCTGGAATATCTTTCTGCACAAATCGTCCGCTTCGCCCCTTCCGGGCTGGAGCGGATCGGTGTTGGCGTCCCTTCGGTGGTGGACATCGAAAAGGGCATCGTCTACGACGCCGTCAATATTCCTTCCTGGCAGGAAGCGCCCGTGAAGGCGTTCCTGGAAGAGCGTTTCCGGGTTCCCGTGGCCGTCAACAACGACGCCAACTGTTTCACGATGGGAGCTTACGGATGCTATCCGGCCGACGCGAAGCCTGAAGTGCTGGTGGGTATCACCCTGGGCACGGGCGTGGGCATCGGCATCGTGGACCGCGGCCGCCTGTTCTGCGGCGCCACCTGCGGCGCCGGCGAACTCGGCAGCCTTCCCTATAAAGGCGGAATCCTGGAGGATGCCTGCAGCAAGAAATTCTATACCTCTCGGGGATGGGAGAGTCCGGAGGCGGCGCGTCGCGCCCGCGAAGGCGATCCCGCAGCCTGCGCGCTCTTCGAAGAGTTGGGCCGGAACATGGGCGAGATGCTCTGTACGGTCCTGTATGCCTACGATCCGAGCCACATCGCCTTCGGCGGCGGCGGCGCCTGGAACTATCCGCTGTTCCGCGCTTCCATGGATGCGTATGTCCAAGAACATTTCCCTTATCACAAAGCCTTGGAGCGGCTTGCCGTCGATGTCTTTACCGGCAACGAAATCCCGGTCCTGGGCGCCACACTGATCTGACCCCCTTTCCTTATTTATGAAACGATTCTGGATCCTTTTCCTGATCCTGGCCGCCGCCAGCGCCTGCGGCCGGAGTGAGACCTTGTCCGACAGCGAAAGCCTGATCCTGGGCGACAACTGGCAGTTGAGCCGCGCCGGCAGTACCGAACAATGGCAGGCTTCCGTCCCCTCGACGGTGGCCGGCTCCCTTTTCGCCGCCGGCTATTATGGCGATGACCTCCTGGAAGGCAAACGCTACGCCGAAGTCGACAAATCCATCTTCGACGAAGTCTGGACCTATAAAACCGACCTGGCAGTGAAACCCGCCGCCGGACAGCACTACGAACTCGTCTTCGACGGGCTGGGCTATCGGGCCGACATTTTCCTGGGCGGAAAGCAGATTGCCTCGTCCGACACCACCTTCGGCGTGTTCCGCCGCTGGGCCTACGACGTCACCCCGCTGCTGGGCCGCGGCAAGACGCTCGAAGTGCGTCTCCGCCGCGCACAGCCGGGCGACCTGAACATCGGCTTCGTGGACTGGAATCCCCGCCCGCTCGATGAGAGCATGGGTATCGTCCGCCCGGTCACGCTGCATGCGACCGGCGCCGTTTCCATCGAAGACGTTTTCGTGATTCCCGATCTTGAAGTACCGTCGCTCGCTAAGGCGGACCTGACAGTCAACGTTACCCTGCGCAACAAGGAATCTGTTCCTGTGGAGGGCACGGTTGAACTGGACCTGCAGGGCGTGGGGAAGTGCAGCATGCCGGTCTCCCTGGAGGCTGGCGCCACAACCAAAGTCACGCTGACGCCCGCCGAAGCGCCGCTGCTGCATCTCGACAATCCCCGCGTGTGGTGGAGCTATGACTTGGGAACGCCTGAACTGTATCAACTGAACGCCCGCGTCGCGGTCGCCGGCGCCGTCTCCGACGCCAAGGCCGTCACCTTCGGCGTCCGCAAGATCGAAAGCCGGCTCATCGGACAGAACTATCGCCAGTTCACGCTCAACGGCAAGGATATCCTCATCAAGGGCGCCGGCTGGACCGATGACATCTTCCTGCTCGACACGCCCGAATCGATGGCGCAGCAGGTGCAGTATGTCAAGGACATGAACCTGAATCTCATCCGTTTCGAGAACATCTGGGGCAAAGACGACACGATATACGACCTGTGCGACCGCGAAGGCGTGCTGGCCCTGGTGGGCTGGAGCTGCCAGTGGGAGTGGCAGGACTACTGCGGCCTGCCCGAGACGGACAGTTACGGCTGCATCAACGGGCCGGAAGTGGAAGACCTGGCTGTCGCCTATTTCCACGACCAGGTGGTCCGCCTCCACAACCATGCCGCCATAATCGGCTGGATGACCGGCAGCGACCGGATTCCCAATCCGGCGGTGGAGCAGCGCTACCAGGAAATCTACCAGGCGGAGGAATACCGCCCCTACATCTGCTCGGCCAAGAGCATGCAGAGTTCGATCTCGGGCTGGTCCGGCACCAAGATGGAAGGCCCGTACGAGTATGTGGCGCCGGATTACTGGTATTTCGATACCCAGGCCGGCGGCGCATTCGGTTTCAATACCGAAACCGGTATCGGCGCCAACCTGCCGCAGAAGGAGTCGCTGCAGCGGATGATTCCCGCCGACGCCCTGTGGCCGGTCTCCGACAGCTGGGGCTACCATTGCACGGCCTCCGCATCCGCCATGAATTCGATGGAAGTGCTGAACGAGACCTTGACGGCCCAATATGGCGCCGCCACGGATTTGGACGATTTCGTCCGGAAAGGCCATGCCGTGGATTACGACGGAACGCGTGCCATGTTCGAGTCGTTCCGTGTCAAGATGCCGAATACCACCGGTATCGTGCAGTGGATGCTCAATTCCGCCTGGCCGTCCATCTATTGGCAATTATACGACTATTACGGCGTCCCGACGGCCGGATACTATGGCACGAAGAAGGCCTGCGAGCCGGATCAGCTGATCTTCAACTATAAAGACCGGAAGGTTTATGCCGTCAGCGAACGGCCTGAAGCCCGGGAGCTGACCGCGACCCTGCAGGTTTACGATGGGCTCTCGCGCCTGATCGGAACGGAGAAGCGTGCCGTGAAGACGGCCTACCGTTCGGTCGCGCCGGTCTTCGACCTGCGCCGCTACGACGGCCGGCCGCATTTCGTGGCCCTCAAACTTATGGACAAAGACGGCAACGTGGTTGCGGACAACTTCTATTGCCTTGCCGCCAAGAACAATACCTACGATTGGAAACAGACCAACTGGTTCATCACGCCGATCACTTCCTTCTCCGACCTGCGCTTCGCTTTCGCGCAGAAGCCGGCCGAAGTGGAAATGACGGTCACCCCGCAAGACGGCGCCTATGCCGTGACGCTGGTCAACAAATCGCAGGTGGTCGCTTACATGAACATCCTCAAGGCCGTGGACGAAAAGGGCAACCTCGTCGTCCCCGCCTACTGGAGCGACAACTTCTTCGCCCTCGTCCCGGGAGAAACGAAGACCGTGATATGCCGCACAAATAAAGCGGAAGCCAGCTTCCGCTTAAATGAATAACACTGTTTGTGAGTTTTTAGGTTAATGATGGTGTTCGGGGCCGGCCAGCGGGGTCGGCCCCGTTGCCATTATTGCGGCAGCTGGGCGCCGTAGCCGGCGACTTTGCCGAAGAGGTCTTTGGCCTTTTCCCAAGGGTACTTGTTGCCGAACATGTTGGGACGGATGATTTCGGAGCCCTGCTGGTTCTGGCCGAAGATACGGTTGATCTGGTTCGCCGTGGAATTGGCGTTGTAGCTCTGCGAGGAAATGACCTTCAAGTTCATGAAGCCTTGCAGGTAAGGCTGGTCGATGGCATTGAGGAAAGCGTCGTTGCCGGCGGGCAGTTCCATGTTGCCTTCATATTTGGGGCCGATCTGCTCGGCTTCTTCGATCCGGGCGGCCGGCACGGAAATCGTTGCCGCGCCGGAGGAAGCCAGCTCAAGATCCCGCTTGTTGGCGAAGAAATAGTTGTTGTACAGGTTGCTCTCTTTCAGCTTCTCCATTTCCTTGTTGGACTCATAGTACACGCGTTCGACACCGCAGTTGCTGTTGCAGCCGAAGATATTGTGGTGGACATCGATGGTGCGGATGCCGTTCATGAAGCGGAAGCCCTGCCCCATGTCTTCGAAAGTCTTGTCGCGCGTCCAGGTGAAGAGCACGGTGTTGTGGTGGAATTCAAGGGAGACCTTGTCGATATCGGCATCCTTGACATTGCCTTTGACCTGGCAGGCGGAATATTTGCAGGCGATGAAAATGTTGTTCGAGATTTCCGCGTGCCCTTTTCCGATCAATGCGGAGATGCCGTAGTCGCGGCAGTTCACGAAGATGCAGTTGGAAACCCGGACATTGCCTTCCACATCCATGTGGAGGCCGTATTCATCGCCTTTCAGCGTTCCGACGGTGGGTACCGACGGACTTTCGCCGTTGCACAGGATGCGGCCCGTAAGGACCCCTTTGTTGGGCGTACCGGTCCTTTCGTCATCGACGTTGGCGACACAGTACACGTTATTCTCGCCCAGGTCGAAGACAAAACCGTCGACAACCACGTTTCCCACGGGGCCTGTGTACCCGTAGGGACGCCTTGCATTGATATTGAAGAGCGGAGCGATGAACTTCTGGTCCGTGGGCTGGAATTTGGTCACGTGCCCTATGACGTCGCGTTCGCTGAAGTCGGTTGAGTAGCCGCCGTAGAAGCTGAGGTATTTGCCCCGGTCGTTCTGGGCATTGCCGAACTGTCCGACCTGGATGTAGCCGCGGTCCATGCTGCCCAGGTAGTTACCCTCGGCAACCAGGATGATATCGTTGTCTTCCGCAGTGTCGATGGCCTTCTGCAAGTCCTTCATCGCTGTGGACGGCGTCAGGCCGTCGGCGCGCGCCGAACCGGTCGATACGCTCACGTAATAGGTCTTGCCTTTGCCGGCCGGGATCGCTGAACCAACTTTGTTGATTGCTCCGGAAATGGCGGACGAAGATCCCGACGTGTTCGATCCGCTCTTGCCGGTGTTGCCCTTGACGGCTTTTTCAGCCTTTTCTTTGAGCCCTTTCAACACATTCTGGGCCTGAACCTGGGTGCCGCAGGACAGGAAAACCACCACTGCGACAGCCATGAATTTGACGAAAAAGTTCCTCATGATAACTTGCTTTAAGTAAATATGCAACGCAAGTTACCCAAAAAATCGATAAAACGCAAAACATTCCTGGAAACAAGTGGTTCTGCTCTTCTTGTTTATTCTTATATTTGTGAAGTCTTCAAATCAAACGGATATGAAAAAACTCATTAAAGCTATCCTGGCCCTGGTGGTCGTAATCCTGCTTGTGAAATTGTGCTCCGACCATTTCGGGAGCGTCATCTCCCTTCCCGGCGGATTGGGGAAAGAGAGTTCGGAAGAATCGGACGGCGGTTGGCTCGGCCAGAAAGAAAAGACCGATGAGAAATCATTGGACAATACGGTTTCCAGCGATGATATCAAGGATCTGGAAAGGGAACTGGGCATCGGGACGGACAAAGAACGGACGAAGTCCATCAACAAGTCGTCCACCAACAGCACTTCCACCAGCAAGACTTCCACGACCACGCCGGCATCATCCCCGCTCTCTTTCAAGGGCATCCCGATGACCGGATCGCTTTCGTCTTTCGGGTCAGAACTGGTCAACGCCGGATTCCGGAGAGCCGGGGACGGTACTTATACCGGTGATTTCGCCGGATACAGCGGATGCAAGGTGACGCCTTCCGGAAGCAATCCCGTCCAGGAAGTCCGCGTCGATTTCCCGGTCATCTCGGATTGGGATGCCCTGGAGAAGGCCTATGATTCCCTCCAGGCCTCGCTGACCCAGAAATATGGCATTGAGCCGAAAACTTCGTCCAACAGCAATGTCGCGGTCTATAACCTGCCTGGCGGAACCATCACCCTCGACGCGGATGTGAATGACCGTTCCACCTGGCATGTAATCCTGACCTACGCCAACGCGCTTACCTCCTCCACAACCGGCACCCTCGGGAGAAATCCCATCGACGACCTGTAGGAATGAAACCTTGGGCGGTTGCTCAATCCGTGCCCACAATTCTTTTCACTTGCTAAGTATATTCAATTAGTTATGGAAGTTATTAAGCAGTATACCCCGCCAAGGTGCAAAGACTTGGAAATGAACCTTGAGGTTGTGATCGCTGCCAGCCGTGGCGACACTTATG
>JAFZAF010000019.1 GCA_017548335.1 Bacteroidales bacterium
GATTCGGCCTTGGCTGCGATGACGCTCACGCGCAGGGCCGACTCTTTGTTCTTGAGGGTCGGCAGTGCCCGTTCGCGCACCTTCAGCTGCTTGCCGAGGTTGGTCAGGGATGTCTTGTTATATTGGAACTTGATCGCCATACGTTATGCGGCTGGCCAGTATTTGTCGATCATGGCCTGCTTGATGCCGGTTTCGGCCTGGCTGAAATAGCGTGCGAAGAGCTTCCAGGCGGTGTCGAGCATTTCCGTCAGTCCGATGTTCACGTCGATGGAAAGGATTTCCACGGCATACGCCTTGGCGTATTCGAGGCAGCGCCGGTCGTAGTCGGAGAGGTCGAAACCGTTCTCCAGTTTGGTCTTGGCGTTCTGTGCGTCGGCGTAGAGGCGCACGGAGGCGTTCATGACCTGTGAGTGGTCTTCGCGGGTCTGCTTGCCTTGTACAAGCTGTTTCAGACGCGACAGGGAACGGAACGGGTCGATGATGACCTTGCCCGTGTCGGTGTCGGCCCGCAGGTACAGCTGGCCTTCCGTGATGTATCCGGTATTGTCGGGGATGGCGTGGGTGATGTCGCCGTCGTTCAGCGTGGTAACGGCGATGATGGTAATCGAACCGCCGCTCGGCAGCTGCACGGCCTTCTCGTAGATCTTGGCCAGGTCGGAATAGAGCGAGCCCGGCATCGAGTCTTTGGAAGGAATCTGGTCCATACGGTTGCTCACGATGCTCAGCGCATCGGCGTAGAGCGTCATGTCTGTCAGCAGCACCAGCACTTTTTCATTCTTGTCGACAGCGAAGAATTCCGCCGCGGTCAGGGCCATGTCGGGAATCAGCAGGCGCTCCACCGGCGGCTGGTCGGTGGTGTTGACGAAGCTGATGATCTTGTTGAGGGCGCCGGCGCTCTCGAATTCGTGCTTGAAATAGAGATAGTCGTCGTTGCTCAGGCCCATGCCGCCGAGGATGATCTTGTCCACGTCGGCGCGGAGGGCCACCTGTGCCATCACCTGGTTGTAGGGTTGGTCCGGGTCGGCGAAAAAGGGGATCTTCTGGCCAGAGACCAGTGTATTGTTGAGGTCGATGCCGGCGATGCCGGTCGGAATCAACTGGGACGGCTGTTTGCGTTTATACGGGTTCACGGACGGGCCGCCGATCTGTCGGCGATCGCCTTCCACCTTCGGGCCGCCGTCGATTGGGTCGCCGTAGGCGTTGAAAAAGCGGCCGGAAAGTTCCTCGCTCACCTGGAGCGTTGGAGGTTCCCCGTGGAAAAGCACTTCCGCGTTGGTCGGAATACCCTCGGTACCGGCGAAGACTTGCAGTGTGATCAGGTCCCCCTTGATCTTCACGACCTGCGCCAGACGGCCGGCCACCGTGGCCAGTTCGTCGTTGCTGACACCCTGCGCGTGGAGCGTGACCGTCGCCTTGGTGATGGCTTCGAGACGGGTGTAGGTTCTCTGGAATGCTTTACTGCTCATGGTACAAAAGGGTATTAAGCTGTTCAAGATACTTGTTGAAGGACTCGCTCTTGAACTCGGAATAATTCATCTGGCGGAGGATGTTGATGATCTCCTTGTATTTGGCCGCGCACTGCTCATAGTCGTCGAATTCGAACGGGACGTCGCAGACCTTCAGCACGAGCGAGAGCATGTACTCCTGTCGCTCCATCGGGCAGAGGGAGTCGATCGGGTCGAAAGCATCCTGCTGCAGGATGACGAAGTCGATGAGCTCGCTCTTCCAGAACTGTTCGTGGTAACTGATGGGCACGCCGTCATCGCCGAGGATGTTGATCTGTTCGGCGATTTCCTTGCCGCGGCGGATGAGGTTTTTGGCCCGGTTCACTTTCTCCACCCAGTCTTTGCCGACACGCTCCTTGAGGTATTCCACCACTTCGGGATATTCGAGATATTTGGAGTAGGAGTCGATGGGATCGACGGCCGGGTAGCGCTTCTTGTCGGCACGGGCCTGGGCCAGCGAATAGAAACAGCGGGCGGCTTTCTTGGTCGACTCGGTCACGGGCTCCTTCAGGTTGCCGCCGGCAGGGGAGACGGTGCCGATGAAGGTCACAGCGCCGGTCTGCCCGTTGCGCAGTTTCACGATTCCGGCGCGGGCGTAGAAGTTCGAGATGATGGCGGACAAGTCGACGGGGAAGGCATCGGCGCCGGGCAACTCCTCCATACGGTTCGACATCTCACGGAGGGCCTGCGCCCAGCGGGAAGTCGAGTCGGCCAGCAGCAGGGCTTTCATACCCATGGCCCGGTAGTATTCGCAGATGGTCATCGCGGTGTAGACCGACGCTTCGCGTGCAGCCACCGGCATGTTGGAGGTGTTGCAGATGATGGTCGTTCGTTCCATCAGGTGACGGCCTGTGTGCGGGTCGATGAGTTCCGGGAATTCGGCGAAGATCTCCACGACCTCGTTGGCGCGTTCGCCGCAGGCGGCCATCACGATGACTTCGGCGTCGCCCTGTTTGGCGATGGCGTGCTGGAGCACCGTTTTGCCGCAGCCGAACGGGCCCGGAATGAATCCGGTGCCGCCTTCGGCGATCGGGTTGAGGGTGTCCATGCAGCGGACGCCGGTCTCCATGATGCGGAACGGCCGCGGCTTTTCGACGTAGCCGCCTACGGCTACTTTGACGGGCCATTTCTGCACCATCGTGACCTTGTGCTCCTCACCCTGGGCGTCAGTGAGCACGGCCATCGTATCGTCGATCTTGTAGTCGCCCTCGGGAGCGATCGATTTGATCTTGTATTCGTCTTTGAAGGAGAACGGAACCATGATCTTGTGCGGGAGCCAGCCTTCCTTGACTTCTCCGAGCCAGTCGGCGGCATAGACGGTGTCGCCGGGCTTTGCGATGGGGGTGAAGTGCCAGATCTTTTCGTGGTCCAGCGGCGCGGTGTATTCGCCGCGTTTGAGGAACACGTCTTCCATGGTGGCGAGGTTGTTCTGCAGGCCGTCGTAGCTGCTGGAGAGCAAGCCCGGGCCGAGTTGTACCTCGAGCATGTGACCGTCGAATTCTACGCGATCGCCCTGGCGCAGGCCGCGGGTGCTCTCGTACACCTGCACGAACGCGTTCTTGCCCGACACCTTGATGACCTCGGCCATCATTTTCGTGCCGCCCAGGTCGATGTGGCAGATTTCGTTCTGCGCCACGTCGCCTTCAAAACGCACGGTCACCAGGTTGGAGATGATTCCGGTAACGATACCAGTTGCTTTCATTATTTGTATGTTATATTTGTTCAGGGTTGATGCCTTGGAAAGTGCCCCGTACTTCATCGACGAGCTGCTTGAACAGCCGGGCGCCGGCTTCCGGGTCGAGCCGGTTCCAGCGGGCGACGATATGGAGCCGCAAGATGAGGGAGAGGATCGTATCGATCGTGAAAATGTCGAAATCCACCAGTTCGGACGCCTTGTTCCAGCCGAGCCGGTCGAGCAGTTTCTCGCGTTGGAAAAGATCGCTGACCTTGAAGATAATCTGCGCCTTGTCGAGTTCCGGGAAATCTTCCATCACCGGCTTGCATTCCAGATGGGCGACCTTGGCCAGCCGCAGTTTCCGGTCGAAGCCGAACCAGCCGATGAGGAAGTGGTTGCGGGTCTGCCGGATGTTCCGGTAGAAATGCGGCGTCAAATGGCTTCCGTCGAGACCGAATTCCAACCAGTCCACCAGCTTGCAGTCGTTCTCGGAGAGCTGGCCTTTCACCTCGGCGACGACGGCAGCCACGTCGACCGGATGCTGCTCGAAGTCGAGCAGCAGGTCGGGAAAGCTGGCGATGATATACGGATAGTTGGCCATTACTTGCCGAAGAGAATCTTCTTGGTGGCCGGACGCAGGTATTCACCGATCAGGCCGGTAAAGTCATCGGCCGTGAAACTCAGCTGGTAACCGCCGTCCTTCGGGCCGATCTTGAAGCCGTTCGCCAGGCCTTTGACGTTTTTCACGTCGATGCCGGCCGACAGGCTCTTGACCGCTTCGTTGGTAAACGCCTGTTCCAGTTCGTTCTGGGCTGCGGCCGGAAGAATGACATCGAGGCCCACGCCATCGGGATTGGCGGCATTGAATGCCTTTACGACCGTCGCGATCAGCTCCTGGACGAACTTGCCGTCCGAAAGGGCAGCGCCCACGGGTTTGGCTACAGCTTTCGTGATGATCATGTTCTCCACCTGCTGCTTGAGCGCGGCAATGGCCTGGGTGGAAGCCATCTTGAGGTCGCCTTCGACCATCGTGCGGGTTTCGGCCGCCTGCTTTTCGGCGGCGGCGTGCAGGGCCTCCGCTTCTTCCCGTGCCTTGGCCACGATTTCCTGCGCCTCGGCTTTCGCCTTGGCCAGCAGCTGATCCGCCTCCTGCCTGCCCTTCGTCAGCCCTTCCTGATAGAGCCGGTCCGTCAATTCCTGTAACTTGTTCTGCATATGAAATACCGATTGATTTTCGCTTGATCTATATCTTGCAAAAATACAAAGAAAAACCGTCTTTGCCAACAGAAATAAAGGGATTGCGGCTATCTTGGGCGCTTAGCGTGAATACACTCCGGCGGGAGCGTTTTCCCACTGGAAGTCCAGTTCCTTTTTGAGCTTGCGGCACATCGGCTTGAAGGTGAAGTAGGTGATGCTGGCAGAGATGGGGGCGCCGGCGAGGGGGATAACCTTGCCGAGGGCTTTTGCAAAGCCCTCTTCGGACAGTTTAACGCCGATCCATTTGCAGACTTGCTGCACCATACTGTAGACCCAGGCTTTGTTGAGCGCTGCTTCCAGGAGATGCTTCTCGACCTGTACCCGGAGGGCGTCGAGCAGGGAGCGGACAGCGGCCTGGGCGCCTTGGGCTCCCATCATCACGCCGATCCAGAGGATCATCAGATGGGCGGTCTGATCGTTGATCTGTCCGTTGTCGTCCCGCATATCCGGCCAGCCATACAGGTAGAGCATTTTTTCGACCAGGGCGATGGCGTTGCCGTAGAACTGGGCGACATCGGCCGGGATGGTTCCGGCCATCGCCCAGCCGCCGGGAAGTCCGGCCAGCGCCGATACCGAACAGACAGCCGTCGTCTGATACCGGATGCAGCCGTTGGCGATCTGATCGATAATCTTCTTGTCCACCAGCCCTTTCGGCCCGTTCAATATCACTTTATCGATCGTCTCGCGGTCCAGATAGGGCGCAAGTTCTTTCCGCAGGAAAGGCTCTCTGTCGACAGTCACTACCGGCAATTTCATCGCCGCCTTGATAATCTTGTTGAAATTCACAGTTGCCATGATTCAAATCAAATGATTTTCGCCGACTGGCCGATTACCGAGCGGCGGGGACATGCCCCATTTGCCGGAGGGCATGGATGACCATCGGGACGGCGAAGAGGAAGGCGCCGGCGTCGGCCAGGGCCTGGGCGATTTCCACGCCGGTGAAACCCCAGAGGGCGTGGCCGACAAAGAGGGCGGGAAGGAAGAAGATGCCCTGGCGGGCGGAGGCCATGATGATGGCCGGGATGGTCTTCCGGATATTCTGCAGATACATGTTGGCGAGCGTAATGAAGCCCACCAGCGGGAAACTGTAGCATTGGTAGCGCAGCACTTCGCTGCCAATGCGGATCACTTCGGCATCATCGGCGCGGAAAAGGGCTACCAGCGGTTCGGCGAAGACCCAGCCCAGCACGGCCAGCAGCGTACAATAGACAGTCGAGACGCTGCAGCTGTGCCAGAATGCCAGGCGGACCCGGTCGAAGAATCCGGCACCGTAGTTGAAGCCGCACACAGGCTGGAACCCCTGACCGTAGCCGATCATCGCAGCGCAGGCGAGCATCATGATACGGCTTACCACCGAGAAAGCGGCGATGGCTCCGTCGCCGTAGGCCGATGCCAGTTGGTTGAGGCAGATGGCCGACACGCTCATCAGGCCCTGTCGGGCCAGCGAGGGAAGCCCGCCTGCAGAGATGTCGCGATAGCGCTGCAGCGTGGGCTTGAAGAATGAGAGGCGAAGCGGCAGCGTTCCGCGCCGCCCCGTCATTCCCAGCATGATGCAGAAGCCGATGAACTGCGAGATGGCTGTCGCCATGCCGGCGCCGCGGATGCCGAGGTCGAATACGAAGATGAAGACCGGGTCGAGGGCAATGTTGAGCACGGCACCCGACACGATGCCGATCATCGACAACAAGGCGTTCCCCTGGTGCCGCATCTGGTTGTTGAGCGTGAAGGTGCCCATAATGAAGGGCGCACCCAACAAGATGTAGCTGAAGTAATCGGTAGCGTAGGGGAGAATCGTCGGCGTAGAGCCCAGCAGCGACAGGATGGGCCGCATGAAGAGGAAACTCAGGCCGGCCAGGATAATACCTGTGAGAACGGATGAAATCAGTCCGACGGCAGCCATCTGCTCGGCGTCGCCGATCTCGCGTCGACCCAAGGCCCGGGAGATGTAATTGCCGGATCCCTGTCCGAAGAAAATGGCAACCGACTGGATCAGCACCATGTACGAGAATACGATGCCCAGGGCGGCCACCGACTGTGTGTTGATCTGCCCGATGAAGAAAGTGTCGGCCAGGTTGTAGATACCGGAGACGAGCATGCTCACGATGGAGGGGACGGCCATGGCCGTGACGAGCCGGCCGACCGGCTGGGTCGTCATCCGGACGAACTTGGCATCCTGTTTTTGGGCTCGCTGCGCTGCCTTCGGCATCGTGAATGGCTTATTGCTTCAGAGGAAGGGTCTTGACGGGGAACGTGAAATACGTATTGGGATAGGGTTCGTTTTTCAGCACGAAATGCCACCACTCTTCCGTGATGGGCTTGAAGCCGTGGCGGATCATCACGTCGCGCAGCAGCATCCGGTTTGCAATCTGCTCTTCGGTGAGGTTTCCGCGATAGGCGGGATGCGATTCTTCGCCGAACCAGTCGAAGCCGTATCCCATGTCGATGTCGCGTCCCGTCTTCATGTCCACGAGCGTCAGGTCGACGACCGAGCCGCGGGAATGGCCGCTGTGGCGGGCGATGTAGCCCCGCTCGAAGACGACATCCTTGTCGAGGTAAGGATAGAACCAGCGCTTGGTGAGGGTATCGGTCACATTCTCGCCCCAGCGGCAGAAATGGTCGACCGCCATCTGCGGCCGGTAGGTATCCCAGATCTTGAGCCGGTAGCCGCGCACCATCATCTCGTCGCTGACCCCCTTGAGCGCCTGGGCTGCCTCGCGCGTGATCAACGCGACGGGCTCCTCATAGCCGTCCACGCGTGTTCCTACGAAATTGAAGGTGCTGTAGTAACGGATTTCCAGTATCACGTCGGGAATGACATCCGTCAGCGTGACAAACCCGCTGGGATCATCCGGCCCTTTCGATCGGCCGTCGCCCGCAGCAATACCCCGCTGCGCTCCACACGAGGCAAGCAGGATCAGGCAGCCGAGCAATAAAAGATAGTTTTTTTTCATGGCGAAACGAAAAAAGGGACAGCCGAGACTGTCCCTTTTCATGTTCATGGACAGTTTAACCTAAGAAGCCGAGGAGCATACCGGCTGCGACGGCGGAGCCGATTACGCCGGCCACGTTCGGACCCATGGCGTGCATCAGCAGGTAGTTCTTCGGATCGTACTCGAGGCCGACGTTGTTCGACACGCGGGCGGCATCGGGCACGGCGGAGACGCCGGAGTTGCCGATGAGCGGGTTGATCTTGTTGCCTTCCTTGAGGAAAAGGTTAAAGAACTTCACGAAGAGGACGCCGGCGAAGGTGGCGATCACGAACGACAGGGCGCCGATGATGAAGATCTTCACGGATTCCCAACGGAGGAACTGGCTGGCTTGCGTGGAGGCACCCACCGTCACACCGATGAGGATGGTCACGATGTCCACCAGCGGACCGCTGGCCGTGTTGGCCAGACGCTTCGTCACGCCGCTTTCCTTCAGCAGGTTGCCGAAGAACAGCATACCGAGCAGCGGAATGCCCGAGGGCACGATGAAGGCCGTGAGCAGGAAGCCGATGATCGGGAAGAGTTTCTTCTCGGTCGGGGAGACCGGACGCGGCGGTTTCATGCGGATGAGGCGCTCCTTCTTGGTGGTAAGCAGGCGCATGATCGGCGGCTGGATCACCGGTACGAGGGCCATGTAGGAGTAGGCCGACACGGCGATGGCACCCATCAAAGTCGGGGCTAGGCGGGACGACAGGAAGATGGCCGTCGGGCCGTCCGCACCGCCGATGATGCCGATGGCACCGGCCTGGGCGGCGTCGAAGCCGAGGGCCAGCGAGATGGCATAGGCGCCGAAGATACCGAACTGGGCAGCGGCGCCGATCAGCAGCAGTTTCGGATTGGCGATCAGGGAGGAGAAGTCTGTCATCGCCCCGATGCCCAGGAAGATGAGCGGCGGGTAGAAGCCCCGTTGCACGCCCTGGTACAGGATGTTGAGCACGGACCCCTCCTCATAGACGCCGACATTCAAGCCGGCGAAGAGGGGAATGTTGCCGATCAGGATACCGAAGCCGATCGGAACCAGCAGCATCGGCTCCCACTCATACTTGATGGCGAGGAAGATGAAAAGGCATCCGATCGCAATCATGATGAGGTAGCCCCACTCGAAGTTCGCAAACCCGGTGAACTGCCAGAACGTTTTCAGGTTGTCTAAAATATGTTCCATACGGCGGGTTCTAAGCGATGATTGCTAACGGAGCGCCCTCAAGCACGGAGTCGCCCTTCTGAGCCTTGACTGTGACGGTACCGTCGCAAGGAGCCTCGATGGCGTTCTCCATCTTCATGGCTTCGAGCACCATGATGACCTGGCCCTTGGTAACCTTGTCGCCGTCCTTCACTTTCACTTCGAGCACGACGCCCGGGAGCGGGGAATTGACGGTGGCGCCATTGCCGGCAGCGGCCGGAGCGGCCGGACGGCTGGCCGGAGCGGCACCGGCGGCCGGAGCCGCGGCGGGCTTGTTGACCACGCTTATGGTCTTGGGCTTCGAGATCGGTTTCTCGAATTCGACGTTGTATGGAGTGCCGTTGACTTCGACCTTGGCGACGTTGTCCTCCACTTCGTCGATGGTAACGTTGTAGTTGTTACCGTTGATCTTGATTTTATACTCTTTCATTGTCTTTTCTGGGTTAGGGGGTTATCTTCTTTTGTTGACCGTCGGGGTCTGGCGGAGCGTGTAGATCTTCGAGCTCCAGGGCGAGTAGGTCCGGTCTGTGTGGTGGAGCGTCACGACGAAACTCTCTTCATCGTGACCTTCGTCATCCTGCTGGTACAGGTGCATGGCCGTCGCGATGGCAGCGTAGACCTCACCGGGGACCTCCCCGTAAGCAGAAGCCTTCACATCGGTTCCAGCGGAAGCGGCGGAACGCTTCTTGCCGGCGCGGATATTGGCGTTGCCGATGCCCTTGAAGATGAAATAGAGGAGGATCAGGGCCAGGAAAACCACCGACATCGCCGTCAGCGCAAGAATCCAGCCGTAGGGGTCGATGGCCTTCATCCGGTCGGGTTTGGCAGCTTTGTCGATCATCGAGTTGTTGGTGCTCGGGGAGCTGGGGCTCAAGACAGTCCAGCCTATGCCGGAGCCGTCCTGGGAGCCGATACCGTCCTCGCTACGTCCGAACGAGATGTTCTCGCCCAGGTCGTGTCTGACGGGGATGCGGTCGATGATGGTCTTGCCGTCACCTTTGGTGAAGATGATTTCTTTGGCATTGTCCAAGTCGAAGGAGACGTGGAAGGTGCCGCGGTAGGGCTTGTTGTCCGCCCAGAAAATAACATGCTGGCGGGGCTTGATCTTGGTCATCAGGTCGCCGCCCGGGATGGCGTATTTCTTCAGGTTGTCCGGATCGTCGGACAGGAAGCATCCTGCAATGTCCACCGTGCCGTAAGAGGAGTTGAAGAGCTCGATCCAGGCGTTCTGCTGCCCGAAGTCGTCCTGGAAGTCATCGGTATTGACCACCAGATACTCGTTCAGGCGCATCGCATCCTGGCTCTGGGCTCCTGCCGTAAGGCACAGCACCAAGCCGACAACCGCCAGTAACAGTTTGAGATGTTTCATTATGGTTGCGGTTTGGTTAGAGAGGCAGGTTGTCGTGTTTCTTGGCCGGGTTCGAGAGCTTCTTGGTGGAAAGCTGCTCAAGGGCGCGGATGATGCGGAAACGGGTGTTGCGCGGTTCGATCACATCGTCGATGTAACCATACTTCGCGGCATTGTACGGGTTGCAGAAGAGGTCGTTGTACTCTTTCTTGCGGGCCTCGGCGATTTCCTGTTTCTTGGCGGGATCTTCTTCGGCCTTGATTTCCTTCGCATAGAGAACGGCGACTGCGCCCTCGGCGCCCATCACGGCGATGTTGGCGGTCGGCCAGGCGTAGTTGATGTCACCGCGCAGCTGCTTGCAGCTCATCACGATGTGGCTTCCGCCATAGGACTTGCGGAGGGTAATGGTCACTTTCGGAATGGTGGCTTCGCCATAGGCGTAGAGCAGTTTCGCGCCGTGGACGATGATGCCGCCGTATTCCTGCTGCGTGCCCGGGAGGAAGCCCGGCACGTCGACGAGCGTCACGACAGGGATGTTGAAGGCGTCGCAGAAGCGCACGAAACGGGCACCCTTGCGGGAAGAGTTGATGTCAAGCACGCCGGCCAGGTATTTCGGCTGGTTGGCCACGATGCCGACAGCTGTTCCACCGAAACGGCCGAAGCCCACGATGAGGTTCTTCGCATAGTCCTTGTGGACCTCGAGGAACTTGCCGTCGTCCACGATGGCACCGATGACTTCGTACATGTCGTACGGGGCGTTCGGGCTGTCGGGGATGATCTCGTTGAGGGAGTCTTCCTTGCGGTCGATCGGGTCCTCGGTCGGAACATACGGCGGTTCTTCCATATTGTTCTGGGGCAGATAGCTCAGGAGTTCGCGGATCGTGGCGATGGCTTCCTCTTCCGTGGCGGCCTTGAACTGGGCCACGCCGCTCTTGGTGGCGTGCACGTTGGCACCGCCGAGCTCTTCCTGCGTCACGTTTTCGCCGAGCACTTGCTTGACGACGGCCGGACCGGTCAGGAACATATAAGAGGTGCCTTCCGACATGATGATGAAGTCGGTGAGGGCGGGGGAGTACACCGCACCGCCGGCGCAAGGGCCGAGGATGGCGGAGATCTGCGGCACCACGCCCGAGGCGAGGATGTTACGCTCGAAGATCTCGGAGTAGCCGGCGAGGGCGTTGACGCCTTCCTGGATACGGGCGCCGCCCGAGTCGTTCAGGCCGATGCACGGGGCGCCGTTCTTCATGGCCATGTCCATCACCTTGCAGATCTTCTGGGCCAGGGTCTCGGAGAGCGAGCCGCCAATCACGGTGAAGTCCTGTGCGAAGACATACACGAGGCGGCCGGCGATCGTACCGTAGCCGGTGACCACGCCGTCGCCGAGGTAGGTCTTCTTCTCCATGCCGAAGTTGTAGCAGCGATGGGTCATGAACATGTCGAATTCTTCGAAGCTACCCTCGTCGAGAAGCATGTTGATGCGCTCGCGAGCCGTGTATTTCCCTTTTGCATGCTGGCTGTCAATGCCTTTCTGGCCGCCGCCCATGCGAGCTTTCTCCCTAAGTTCGATAAGCTCCTTTACTTTTTCAAGCTGTTGGCTCATATTGGTCTGGTTTAGATATTATTCTTCTTCTTTCTTCTTCATGCAGAATTCGGTGAGGACGCCCTTGGTGGACTTCGGGTGGATGAAGGCGATCATCATCTGCTCGGCGCCAGCGCGCGGAGCCTTGTCGATGAGACGGACGCCTTTCTCTTCTGCTTCTGCCAGGCAGGCAGCCACATCGTCGGTTGCGAATGCCAGGTGATGGATTCCTTCGCCGCGTTTCTCGATGAAGCCGGCGATGGTGCTTTCGGGGCAGGTGGGCTCGAGGAGCTCCAGCTTGGTCTGGCCGATCTTGAAGAAGGCGGTCTTCACTTTTTGGTCGGTGACTTCTTCGATCGCATAGCATTTCAGGCCGAGTACATTCTCGTAATAGGGAATCGCCTCTTCAAGGCTTTTGACGGCGATGCCCAGGTGTTCGATGTGTGTGAGATTCATAATTTATAGTGTGTTTTGATTGTTTTTTATTCTTCTGCCAGGTTGTGGAAGACATTCTGGACGTCGTCGTCTTCCTCGAGTTTCTCGAGGAGTTTGTCGAGTTCCACGCGCTCTTCGGCGGAGAGGTGTTTCATCTCGCCGTTCGGGAAGCGGTCGAAGCCGGCCGACACGAGTTCGTAGCCTTTGTCTTCGATGTATTTCTGGATGCTGTTGAAAGCGGTGTACTCGCCGTAGATGTTGATGACTTCTTCGGTGTCACCGTCTTTGTTCTCGAATTCGTCGATGAAGACTTCCTCGGCGCCGAAATCGATGAGCTCGAGCTCGAGTTCTTCGATGTCGATGTCCGGGCTGTTCTTGATCTTGAACACGCATTTGTGGTCGAACATGAAGGCTACGCTGCCCGAGGTGCCGAGGCTGCCGCCGAATTTGTTGAAGTAGCTGCGGACGTTGGCCACGGTGCGGTTGGTGTTGTCGGTTGCGGTCTCGACGAGGATGGCCACGCCGTGGGGGCCGTAGCCCTCGTACACCACTTCTTTATAATCGGCCTGGTCCTTGTCGGTGGCCTTCTTGATGGCGCGTTCGATGTTTTCCTTCGGCATGTTCTCGCTCCGGGCGGTCTGCAGCAGGGCGCGCAGGCGCGGGTTGCCCGTCACGTCGGGGCCGCCGTTCTTTACGGCGATGGTGATTTCCTTGCCGATCTTGGTAAACGTCTTGGCCATGTGGCCCCAACGTTTGAATTTTCTCTCCTTGCGGAATTCAAAGGCTCTTCCCATACGGCGTCTTATTGCTGGTTTTCGATCCGGGAGATGTATTTCTGCACGTCATACCCTTCCACGGTCTGCGGATACTTGGTTTCGATCTCCTTATAGAGCTTGAGCGCGGTGGCGTTGTCGCCGGTTTCCTCGCAGACGAGCGCGGCTTTCAGCAGGTAGGCCGGACGGTACTCATTGTCTTCCAGCGCAGCGGCTTTCTTGTAATAGGCCAGGGCATTGGTGTAGTCCTTCAGGTTGGAGTAGGCGTCGCCGATGGCGCTGTAGGCGCGGGCCTGCAGGATCTTGTCTTTTACGCTGTATTTCTTGAGCAGGGCCAGGGCTTCTTCGTTATTGCCGAGCCGGAGCTGGCAGATGCCGGCATAGAGATAGACGGCTTTACCGGCGCGTTTGCCGTAGTTGCCGATGATGTCGGTGAAGCCGAGGGCGTTGCCGTCGCCATTGAGCGCGGTCTCGAAGTCGCCGGCCCGGAAGAGCTGCTCTGCATGGAACAGCTGGCCCTGGGCCTCGGCCTTGGCCGGGGCGATCACCCAGCGGTTGATCGCGAAAATACCCAGGATGATGACGAGCAGGGCGAGGAGTGCCCATTCAATCCATTTCTGATTTTTCTTGAAAAATTCCTCAACACCGGAAACGGTCGTCGCGACCTGTTCCTGCTGAGCTTCCTTTTGATTGTTCTTTGCCATTGTTTTTTGTATTGTTTTTTTGTTTCTTATTCCGTGCAAACCCCGCTCAGAATGGCCTCTGAGGGCGTTTTTGCGCTTATTAACGCAATCTGCAAATTTACAATAAAAATGGGAATCCCCAAGATTTTTCCGTACATTTGTGGCAGAAGATTTTAACATGTTTGTAAACAGAATCATCCTGCACGATTTCAAGAATATCGCGGAAGCCGACGTGGCCTTTTCGCCGAAGGTCAACTATGTCTACGGCAGCAACGGAGCCGGCAAGACGAATCTGCTCGACGCGCTCTATTACTTGTCGATGACCAAGAGTTATTTCTCTTCCTCCGACCAGTATGTCTATGCGTACGGCGCGGAAGAAGCGACGCTTTGCGGTTTTTATCAGATGGACAACGGAACGGAGGAGAAGATTTCCGCTTCGGTCCGCCGGGGCGGGGAGAAGTTCTTCCGCCGCGGCTCCAAGCCCTATATCCGCTTTTCGGAGCACATCGGACTGCTGCCCGTGGTGATGGTTTCGCCCCTTGACGCCGGCTTGATCAACGATGCCGGCGAGGAGCGGCGCAAATACCTTAATTTTATCCTTTCGCAGATCGACCGGACCTATCTGCAGCACATCCAGGCCTACAACCAGCTCCTCATGCAGCGCAACCGCCTGCTGAAAGACGACCGGGACTGCGGGATGCTCCTGGAGACGTTTTCCGAGCGGATGGCGCCCCATGCCGCCTATGTCCATCGAAGTCGCCGCGATCTCTGCGAGCGGCTCCGGCCGATGGTGCAGGAGTTCTATCTCCGTCTCTCCCAGGGACGGGAGACGGTCGATCTGGCCTACCGTTCCGATCTGGACGAGGCGTCCCTTGAGGAACTTTTCGCCCGCGAGGCGGAAAAGGAGCGTGTGCTTCGTTACACGACGGCCGGAGTCCAGCGGGATGACCTGCAGTTCCGCCTGGATGGGCATCCATTGCGTCGTTGCGGCTCCCAGGGCCAGCAGAAAAGCTTCCTGCTCGCCATGAAACTGGCGCAGTTCCGCTTCGTGCGGGAAATCTACGGCCAGACGCCCATCCTGCTGCTCGACGACGTGTTCGACAAGCTCGACATGCAACGGGTCGAAGACCTGCTGGCCCTCGTATCGACCCTCGACTTCGGGCAGATCTTCTTGACCGACAGCAACAAGGTGCGGCTCGACAAGGTTGCCCGCAGCATGGACGCCCCTTGCCGGAGCTTTTTCGTGGAATCCGGAAACATCACGGCCGAATGAAACGCGAAGCCACCCGCAGCCTGGGCGAAGTGATCGCCGCCTACGTGCAGGAATCCCATCTGGAGGAAGGCCTGCTTCAGACGCGCATTTTCGCCGCCTGGGACCGGATGACCGTCGGGTCGGTGGTGCTGGGCAGTTGCACCTCGCACCGCACATTCCGTGACGGCGTCCTGACCTGCCGTATTCGCTCGTCCGTGATCCGCTCACACCTGCAGTTCCAGGCCGAAGCGCTCCGCATCCGACTTAATGCAGAACTTGAGGGTGAATATGTCAAACAATTGAAATTGACGTAGATGTCTTTGGGTACGATCATCGTCGATCGCGACATTCCCTTCCTGACGGGTGTCTTTGAACCGTGGTTTACAGTCCGGTATCTGTCCGGGCGTGCCATCGGTCCGGCCGACGTGCGCGACGCTGTCGCGCTGGTCGTCCGGACGCGGACCCGCTGCGATGCCGCGCTATTGACGGATTCTTCCGTCCGGCTGGTGGCCACGGCGACCATCGGAACCGACCACATCGACCTGGATTATTGCGCGTCCCGCGGCATCAAGGTGGCTTCCGCCCCGGGCTGTAATGCCGCTGCAGTGGCGCAATATGTTTCCGCCGCGCTTCATGCATTGTCGCTCGACCGGCCTGGCTTCACGTTGGGCGTCATCGGGGTAGGGCATGTGGGAACGCTGGTGGCCGAATCCGGCCGCCGTGCCGGTCTTCGGGTGCTGCTCAACGACCCGCCACGCGAAGCGGCGGAAGGCAACCGCCGTCATGCCCGGCTTGATCGGGCATCTTTTCGTTCCGTCTTCACACCGCTTCCGGCCCTCCTTGCCACCGCTGACATCGTGACGCTCCATATACCGCTCTGGCCCGAAAACCGCAACTTCGCCGACTCCGCCTTCTTCGCGGCAATGAAGCCCGGCGCCACCTTCATCAACGCCTCTCGCGGCGAAGTAGTCGACGAAGACGCCCTGCTCGCCGCCCGGCCCCGCCTGGGCCACCTTGTCCTTGACGTCTGGAAAAACGAACCCGTAATCAACCGTGCCCTCCTGGCCGCCGCTGACATCGCCACTCCGCACATCGCA
>JAFZAF010000020.1 GCA_017548335.1 Bacteroidales bacterium
GTGCGTCCCCGCCTCGACGGTCTACCACGTCGGCGGCGGCACGCTGCCCAACAATTCGCCACGGAAGCTCTACTTCAATTATCGCAACAACCTGTTGATGCTCTACAAGAACCTGCCCGACAGCATCCGCCGCCGGCGCATTTTCTTCCGGATGTGCCTCGACGGCCTTTCGGCGGCAGCCTATCTGCTGACCGGTCGCGGGTCGTACTTCAAGGCTGTCTGGACCGCCCACCGCGACTACCGCCGGATGCGCCGCGACGAAGACCCTTCCCCCTTCGAAGAAGAGCGCAACAACATCGGCCTCTACGACAAAAGCATCGTCCTCCGCTTCTTCCTCTCAGGTAAACGCCTCCGCTGGAGTGACATCGAGCGGGACCTGTAGGCGCAGGTCTGGTCGCGTCTAAACGGTGGTTTCAGGCCGGTCGGGGCACAAATTCGAGAAAAAATGTGCCCCGGCAGACGAAAAACGGCTGTCGGGGCACAGATTCACGGGGTTTTGTTCCCGGACGATCGGTTTAGGCTTCTTCAGGGACCACCTGGAGTTTGACGGTGGCCTTGATGTCCTTGTAGCATTTGACCACGGCCTCGTAGTCGCCGACCATCTTGATGAGGGGCTCGCCCACGAGGGTGATGTTCTTGCGGTCCACGTTGAAACCGGCAGCCACGAGAGCGTCGGCGACCTGGATGTTGTTCACCGAACCGAACACCTTGCCGGACTCGCTCACTTTGGCGGGGACCTTCACGGTCACCTCGGCGAGCTGGGCGGCGAGTTTCTCGGCCGCATCGCGGAGCGCCTGCTCCTTGTGGGCGCGCTGGCGCATGTTCTCGGCGTGGATCTTCTTGGCGGTCGGGGTGGCCATGATGGCCAGGCCCTGGGGAATCAGCCAGTTGGCGCCGTAACCGTTGCGGACGGTCACGATGTCGTCCTTGTTACCAAGGTTCTGAACGTCTTGTTTGAGAATGACTTCCATGGTGTTTCCTCCTTATTTCATCAGGTCAGTAACATACGGGAGAAGCGCCAGGTGGCGGGCCCGCTTGACAGCTTGCGATACCTTCTTCTGGAATTTCAGGGAAGTGCCGGTGATGCGCCGGGGGAGGATCTTGCCTTGTTCGTTGAGGAACTTCTTCAGGAACTCGGCGTCCTTGTAGTCGACATATTTGATGCCTGCCTTCTTGAAACGGCAGTACTTCTTCTTCTTCACCTCGACATTGACGGGGTTCAGATAGCGGATGTCATCGTTCTGTGCCATAGTCGTCTCTCCTTATTCGTTAACGGGAGCTTCGGCGGGAGCTGCCTCGGCGGCCGGTGCCTCACCATTCCTCTTCGCGCGGCGGCGTTCGGCGTAGGCGATGGCGTGTTTGTCCATCAATACAGTCTGGAAGCGGAGGATGCGCTCGTCCCGCTTGAACTGTGTTTCAAATTTGGCAATGAACTCCGGTTCTGCCTGAAATTCGATCAGGGTGTAGAAGCCGGTAGTTTTCTTCTGGATGGGGTAGGCCAGTTTCTTCAGGCCCCAGTCCTCCTGGCACACGATCTTGCCACCATTGTCGGTGATCAAGCCGGTGTACTTGGCAACCGCTTCCTTCATCTGGACATCAGACAAAACGGGAGTTGCAATGAAAACGGTTTCGTACTGTTTTAACATTTCAGTGGATAAATTGATTAATAAAGCCCTTCGGGTTTTTCCCAAAGGGCTGCAAAAATACGGATATTTTTTTTATTTGCAAAATTTTCTGAGATGCCCGGTCAAGCCAGGCATAACGTCACCCCCGGCTTGACCGGGGGTCTTATTATTTCTTCGGAGCGTCCTCGATGACGGCCTGGATGAAGGTCCACCATTTGGCGACCGAAGGGATGAAGCAGCGCTCGTCGGGGGAGTGGGGCGACTTGAGGGTCGGGCCGCAGGAAATCATATCCCACTGGGGATAGGCGCCGGCGAGGATGCCGCACTCAAGGCCGGCGTGGATGGCCATCACGGCGGGTTCCTTGCCGAAGAGTTTCTTGTATTGCTCCTTCATGGTCTTGAGGATGGGCGACTTCATGTTGGGCACCCAGCCGGAGTAACCGCCGTCGAAGAACACTTTCGCGCCGGCGAGCTCGAACGCGCAGCGGACGGCCTCGGCGAGGTCTTCCTTGAGTGAATCGGTGGAGCCGCGAAGCAGGGTGTTGACGGTGATCGTGCCTTTCTCGGTCTTGACGATGGCCAGGTTGTTGGAGGTCTCCACGAGGTCTTTCACTTCGAGGCTCATGCGGTCCACGTTGTTGGGGCAGGCGTAGAGGGCCTTGAGCAGTTTGAGGCCGGTGGTGCCGGCGATGATCTTCGAGGCCTTCGCCGGGGCGATGGTGATGGAGACATTCGGGTCGATGGCGGCGAGTTCCTTGCGGATGGTGGCGAGGGTGGCGCCGACCAGCTTGGTGGCGGAGTTCTCGGCTTCGGCCGGGAGGGCGATGATGGCTTCGGCTTCGCGCGGGATGGCGTTGCGCATATTGCCGCCGTTGAAGCTCACGAGTTTGCCCTTGAGGTGGCGGACCATCGGGAGCAGCACGCGGGCCATCACCTTGTTGGCGTTGCCGCGGCCTTCGTTGATTTCCATACCGGAGTGGCCGCCGCGCAGGCCGGTGACGATGACCTGGAAGGCCTTGTAGCCCTTCGGCATCGGGGCTTCCTTGTACTTGAAGGTGACGTTGGCGTCGAGGCCGCCGGCGCAGCCTACGTAGAGTTCGCCTTCCGTCTCGGAGTCGAGGTTGAGAAGGATTTCACCCTTGAGAACATCCGGCTTCAGGGCCTTGGCGCCCACCATGCGGGTCTCTTCGTCGACGGTAAAGAGCGCTTCGAGCGGGCCGTGCTTGAGGGTCTTCGATTCGAGGACCGACATGGCGGCGGCCACGCCGAGGCCGTCGTCGGCGCCGAGGGTGGTGCCGCAGGCATACACCCAGTCGCCATCGTCCTGATGGACGATGCGGGTTTCAATCGGGTCTTTGACGAAATCGTGCTTCTTGTCGTTGTTCTTCTGCGGAACCATGTCCATGTGGGCCTGCAGGACGATGCCCTTGCGGTCTTCCATGCCGGGCGTGGCGGGCTTGCGGATGATCACGTTGCCGCATTCATCCTGAAAAGCTTCCAGACCGAGGTTCTTCGCCCACTGGACGAGGAATTTGGCGACTTTCTGGGTATGTCCCGAAGGACGGGGAATCTGGGTGAGCGAATAGAAGTTGTTCCAGACGCTCTTGGGTTCTAAATTGCGGATAGGCATAGCTTGCTTGTTTTATTTTGAAATTTATCGGTTGATCAGAAGGTTGAGGGGGAGGGAGGCGTCTTCGCCCAATTGATAGACGGGCACCCGGCTCTCGAGCAGGAGCGCGCCGTCGCGGACCAGGCGCAGGTGCGTGATGGCGGGGATGCGGTAGCGGACCACGGCGCTTTCCTTGCCGCGTTCACTGGTGGCTTCCAGTGCGGCGAGCGGCTCGACCTGGAATTCGGCGGTCACGGCTTTCCCTTCGGTGGCGGAACCGGGCAGCAGCCCTTCCTTGTCGGAGATGCGGAAAGCGGTGTAGCGCTGGTCTTTGCTGCCTTTCTCCGGGGTGATGTCGAAGGTCTTTTCGACCGTCGAGACATCGCTGATGCCGTAGAAGAGGGTAAGATAGCGTTCTTCCAGCCGGGTGATTTCGTCGATGGCGGCCTGGAGCGCTTCGCCGCTGAAGGTGGCGTCGGTGTCGCCGGTGGCGATCTGCTGCCGCTTCTCGCGGAGGCTGAAGATCACGGCGGCGGCATCAGCGGCCTTGCGGTCGGCCGATTTCTCGACCACGTTGTCCTGGGTCACGGGGACGCGTTCATAGCCTTCGTCGGTCCGGACAGCCTTGTAGAGCGTGGTGGTTTCGCTGCCGAGGTTGCCCAGCGGGTCGATGCCCTCGAAGCGTTCAGCGCCGGCCTGGCTGGCGAAGCGCCAGGCGGCAGGCCGGCCGGTGTAGTTGTCGGCCATCACGACCAGTCCCTGGGTGCAGAGCTGCAGGAAGCCGGCCGAAGCCTTGTCGGGAATGTTGACAGTATAGCGGGCTTTCGCATCGGCCTCCACGTAGGGGGTGAGCGTGATGTTCAGCAGGGTATAGGTGGTGCCGCTCTGGGTGCGGGCGGCTACGCCGAGATACTTTTGGGCATAAGCGGCATACGGGCCTGCAGTGAAGGCTTCGCGCCGGGCTTCGACCCGGATGCTGACGGTGGTCTTCGGAAGGCTGTATACGACGGCGCCTGTCTGGGCGAAGGAATCCTGAAAAAAGAACAACAGCAAAGACAGGGCAAAAAGGACTCTTTTCATCGGGATCATCAATTATTCGGTAAAAATAATAAAAAAATGCCTATTTTTACATATCATGAAAAAGCTTCTGTTTCTCCTGTTTCTGCTGGCCTGCCTGCCGGGCTTGCTTTCGGCGAAGATTTTCCGCACAAAATATGCCGACCTGGTGAATCCCTTCATCGGGACCGATTTCCATGGACACACTTTCCCCGGAGCCGCCTATCCGTTCGGCATGATCCAGCTCAGTCCCGACACGCGGGAAGACAACTGGGACGGTTGTTCCGGCTACCACTATAGCGATTCGGTCATAAAAGGGTTCAGCCACACGCATCTGAGCGGCACCGGCTGCGCCGACCTGTGCGACATACGGGTGATGCCGGTGGTGGACTTCAGCGGGCCGGTGAAGGAAGAGAACTATCAGTCGCCTTTCTCGCACCGCAACGAAGAGGCTTCCGCGGGTTATTACCGCGTGCACCTCGACCGCTGGGACGTGGATGCCGAGCTGACGGTCGGCCGTCGGGCCGGCCTGCACCGATACACGTACCCGAAAGGGGCGGTGCCGCAACTGCTCATCGACCTGGGCCCGCGCGACAAGGTGACCGGCTCCCAGATCGAGCTGGCCGGGGAGTATGCCATCCAGGGCTTCCGCCGTTCCCAGGACTGGGCCAAGGACCAGATCGTCTATTTTTACATGGAGTTCTCGCGGGCACTGACCGATCTCCGCATCACGAAAGATCCGACGGGCGACAAGGCCCTGCTGACCTTTGAGCGCAATTCCGGCCAGTCCCGGGCCCGGGAGCTGGTGGTCAAGGTGGGTATCTCGTCCGTATCGGAGGCGAATGCCCGCGAAAACCTTGCTTCGGAAAGCGACTTGAAGAAGAATGGCATCTATGCCTTCGACCTGCTCCGCGAAACGACCCGGCACGCCTGGGACGACTTCCTCTCGAAGATCGAGGTGGAAGGGGATACCGAAACGATGAAGGTGTTCTACACCGCACTGTATCATACGGCCATCGCGCCGAGCCTCTATTCCGACAGCAACGGCGAGTACCGTGGCATGGACCGCAAGGTCCACCGCGCCGACGGCTTCGACCGCTATCACATTTTCTCCCTTTGGGACACGTATCGTACGCTTCATCCGCTTTTCAATATCATTGAGCGCAAGCGGACAGTCGATTTCATCAAGTCGATGCTTTCCATCTACGACGAGGCCGGAAAACTGCCCCGCTGGGAGCTCAGCGCCAACGAAACCGATTGCATGATCGGCTACAGCGCCGCCCCGATGATTGCGGATGCCGTGGTCAAGGGCATCACGGGCTTCGACCTGGGCAAGGCGCTGAAAGCCCTCGTCGCCACTTCCAACAAGGCCGAGTACGGCATCGACGTGTATCGCGACAACGGCCTCGTCCTGGCAGAGATGGATCACGAGTCGGTGTCGAAGACCCTGGAATATGCGCTGGACGACTGGTGCATCGCCCAGGTGGCCCGGGTTGCCAGCAGCCGGCAGACCGAGGCGGAATACCTGCGCCGTTCCCAATACTGGCGCAATGTCTATGACTCGTCCACCGGATTCATGCGTCCCCGGTTCAACGGCGTCTGGGTCGATCCCTTCGATCCGACAGAAGTCAATGTCCACTATACAGAAGCGAACTCCTGGCAGTATTCGTTCCATGTCCAGCACGATATCGCCGGACTGACTGCCGCCAGCGGCGGCGATGCTTCCATGGAAGACTGGCTCGACGAACTTTTCTCCTCGTCGAGCGAGACGACGGGCCGGGAGCAGGTCGACATGACGGGCATGGTCGGCCAGTATGCCCAGGGCAACGAGCCGAGCCACCACATCGCCTATCTCTACAACTATGTCGGCGTACCCTGGAAGACCCAGCGTACCGTCCGCCAGATCATGCAGGAACTCTTCACTGCCCAGCCTGACGGTCTCTGCGGCAACGAAGACTGCGGCCAGATGTCGGCCTGGTATGTGATGAGCGCCCTGGGATTCTATCCCGTGACGCCGGGAAGCGATGTCTTCGTCTTCGGTTCGCCCGTTTTCCGCAATGCGGTGATCCATCTGGAGAACGGCAGGGACTTCACGCTGCGTGCTCCCAGGACATCGGCTTCCAACATCTACATCAACCACGTGATGCGCGACGGCGTGCCTTATTCCAAGTCCTATTTCCGCTTCGCTGATTTGGAACGCGGCCGGACGTTTGTCTTCGGCATGGATGACAAACCCAATCCGCGCTTTGGCTTCAAGCAGGATGACCGTCCCGTTTCGTCCGTTGAAAAGACGATCGTGGAAAATCCCTGGTTCAAGTATCCTGCTTCCTCTTTCCGGGCTTTCACCAAGGTCGAGATCGAGGCGGCCGACAAGTCGTACGCCATCTGGTACCAGATCGTTCCGGAGGGAAGCACACCCGGCGGAGAGTTTGAGCGTTACGAACGGCCCTTCACCGTCAGCCGCAGTTGTACGATCCTGGCCTACTGCACCGACCGCTCCGGGAACAAAAGCTTCACGACGCGGACCTCGCTCCACCGTTCCGAAAACGATTACAAGGTGACGCTGGCCCATCCCTATCTCCGTCTCTACAGTGGCGGCGGCGACCAGGCGATCGTCGACGGAATCCGGGGCTCCACCAATTTCCGGGTGGGTGGCTGGCAGGGCTACCAGAACAGCGATTTCGAGGCTGTGATTGATCTGGGCCGTCCAAAGAAGCTGACGAAACTCAGCGCCGGCTTCCTCCAGGACAGTCGCGCCTGGATCCTTCTGCCGCAGTGGGTGGAATATTATACTTCGACCGACGGGAAGAACTTTGTCCGGCAGGGGCATCTTTCCCATTCTGTCGATCCGAAGGACGAAACGCCCCAGGTCTACGAGTTCACCCAGCCGATCGCGGCTGATGCCCGCTATGTCAAGGTTGTCGCCAAACATTTCGGCACGTTGCCCGACTGGCATGTCGGTGCCGGCAGCCAGGCGCATCTTTTTGTCGACGAAGTCACCATCCAATAATGCCTTCTTCAATGTACACAGCTGATAGTCAGCGGATACTGATGCGTACATTGCGGGCCGTCCGAATGGGACTGGGGATGGTGCTGTTCGGGATAGCGCTGATGGCGGCGGCATGCAGCAGCGGGCCGAAAGCCGAAGCCGAACGCTACGTCGATTTCCTGTATGCCAATATGCCGTATCCGGACCAGGTAGCGCGGCCCGACGGTTATTGGCGGGCCAATGTGGAGAAGACACTGGAAGTCCGCGACCGGATGGGCTGGGAGATTCCTGAAAAAGTGTTCCGCCATTTTGTCGTTCCCATCCGGGTAGGAGGGGAACCGCTCGACGATTTCCGGACTCAATATGCCGATTCGCTTTGTGTCCGGGTGGCGGGGATGACGATGTCGGAGGCCGCGTTGGAGATCAACCATTGGTGTTATGAACGGGTTATTTTTGCCTTGTGTGAAGGCATCACGCTTTCTCCCATGCAGCTCGTGCAGCTGGGGAACGGCCGTTGTACGGATGAATCCGTACTGATGGTGGCGGCACTGCGTGCAGCAGGGATTCCGGCCCGGATGGCCAATGCCCCGCGCTGGTCGCATTATGATGGCGGCCATGCCTGGGTGGAGTTCTGGGCCGATGGGAAATGGCATTTCATGGGCGCGTGCGAGCCCGCCGCCCGGATTGACATCGGCTGGTTCAACGACGTTGTTACCATGGCGCACGACATTTTCGTCTTTGTCTTTGGCCGGTACCGGGGCGCGGGAGATGTAATCGCCAGGGCTTCCGGAGTAAGCAAGGTGAACGTCGTCGGCAATTACGCACCGGTCCGGCGGACGACGGTCAAAGTCGTCGATGCGGACGGACGTCCGGTGCGAGGCGCAAGAGTGGAATACAAAGTTTTCAATTCCGGCGAGTTTGTTACACTGATGACCCGTACGAGCGATTGGTTCGGGCGCGTGCAGTCCGACACGGGTTTCGGGGACCTGGTCGCCTGGGCTTCGAAGGGCGACCGTTTCGGTATCGCCCGCATTGCGGGAAAGAAGACCCGGGTGGCTTTGGATCATCAGACAGGCGATGCCTTCAGCATCGACATCGACATTGTCCAGCCGCCGTACAACCCTTTGCCGGGTTTCGCCACAGAGCCGGAGAGAGAGGCCAATGACCGCAGGCGGGCGCAGGACGATGTGATCAGGGAAAGCCGCGCCGCTCTTCCGAATGAAGTGGTTTCGGCCTTTTTTGCGGCGCACGACGATGCCAACGCCCGGGCACTGGCGGCTTCCCTCTCCGAAAAGGACTTGAAAACCACTACCCTTGACGTGCTGGAGGACGCATACTTCCACATCGACGGAACGTTCAATCCGTTGCGCGACTGCCCGCGGATCGAGCAGGAGCCGCTCCAGCCTTTTTTCTCCTTGCTGGGCGCGAACTTGAAACTGGAGAGCCGCGAAGCCGTGGAAGAGTGGGTCGGAAAGAATATCGAGATCATCTCCTGGTATAATCCTTATAAACTCAGGATGCCTCCTGCCGACGTGTGGCGCGTTCGAAAGACCGATCGCCGGAGTTGCGACATCTTCACGGTCGCCCTTTGCCGGGCGATGGGCCTGGAGGCTGAATTACCTTTTGCCGTTGAGGCTACTGACGCAGGAAACAGCCGCTTGGAACTGACCTATGCGGGTTCTTTTGTGCCGGAGTATTTCCGTCATGTGACTTTGTCCCGCATCGAGGCGGGTACTGCGCAGGTGGTTCCTTTGTGCGGGAGCAAGGATCCGGTTCGTTGGACGGAAGTTTTTCCGGCCGAATTGGAAGAAGGCTACTACATGCTAACCACAGGATTGCGTCTGGCGGACTATGGTGTGCTTTCCCATGCTTCCTTCTTCACGGTTTCATCCGATTCCACGATGGTCGTTCCGCTGGTTCTGCGCGATACCGGCGGACGCCCGTATGCCTTGGGATATATTGATTCCACTCCGTTCATCGTGCGGACGGAGCGGGATTATTTCCTGCTGGCCTATCTGGGCGATTCAGAAAGTACTTCGCGTGTCTGCATCAGCCAGCTTGAATCGTTCATGCCTTCGCTTGCGGCCTGGGGTAAACCGCTCCTTGCCATCGGGGCGGCGGCTTCTGCTCTCCCCGCGCTCGAAGTGTATTCGGATGCAGACGGTTCGATCCTGAAAGATTTTGTCTCCAAATGCCGGCTCCCGTCGGACGAACTGCCCATGGTTGTCGTTTGTGACGGATGGGGCAAGGTCGTCTATGTTTCCCAAGGAGAGAACCCCTCGCTCGCCGGCGAGCTTGAAAACGTAATCACCCAATTGTGACATCCCCTATGAAAGCCATTCGATTCTGGGCCTTGGTCCTGCTGTCTGTCCTTCTGCTGGCGGCTTGCAGCAGCGGGCCGAAAGGCGAAGCCGAACGCTATGTCGATTTCCTGTACGCCAATATGCCGCATCCCGATCTGGCGGCACATCCTTACGCGTATTGGCAGGCGAATGTGGAGAAAACGCTGGAAGTCCGCGACCGGATGGGATGGGGCATTCCAGAACGGGAGTTCAAGCATTTCGTGCTGCCCCTTCGGGTCAACAACGAACCGCTTGACGACTTCCGGACATTGTATGCCGACACACTTTGCGCCCGCGTGGCCGGACTGCCGATCGGTGAGGCAGCCTTGGAGATCAATCATTGGTGCCACGAGATGGCGACCTATCAGCCGTCGGACGGCCGGACGTCGTCGCCGCTGCAGACCATTCAGCGCGGCGTGGGACGCTGCGGCGAGGAGTCGGTGCTGGCCGTGGCGGCGCTGCGTGCCGCCGGCATCCCTGCCCGGCAGGTCTACACACCGCGCTGGGCCCACACCGACGACAACCACGCCTGGGTGGAGGTTTATGTCGACGGCAAATGGCATTTCATGGGGGCCTGCGAGCCGGAGCCCCGGCTCGACATGGCCTGGTTCACGGGGCCGGTATCCCGGGCGTTGATCCTGCATACGAAAGTCTTCGGCGACTATCACGGTGACGAGGATGTCATCCAGCGGACGCCTTGCTATACAGAAATCAACGTCATCCGCGGGTATGTCCCGGCGCGGCGCAGCGTCGTGACGGTGGTGGACGAGGCTGGAAAGCCGGTCAAAGACGCTCGGGTGGAATTCAAGATTTACAACTACGGCGAGTATTATACGGTGGCCGCCTATCAGACGGACCGGAAAGGCCGGGCCGCGCTTGATATGGGCTGCGGCGACATGGTGGCCTGGGCAGCGAAAGACAGCCGGTTCGGCCTGGCCGTCATCGACGGGGAGGCCGTGACAGTGAAGCTCGACCATGCAGTGGGCGAGCGTTTCTCGCTCGACCTCAATATCGTACCTCCAGCCGAGAATCCGCTGCCGTCGGGCGCTTCCGAAGAGGAAGTGGCGCGCAATGCGGAGCGTACGCGCCAGGAAGATGTGCTGCGAGAAGCACGTCCGAAGGGCAACACGGCGGTCATCGATGCCTTTCTGGCTGCGCATGACGACGTCGATGCCCGCGCCCTGCTCGCTTCCCTTTCGGTCAAGGATCTGGGCGACGTAACGATCGACGTACTGGAAGATGCCTATGCCCACATCGACGGCAAGTTCCATCCGTTGCGCGATTGTCCGCGGGTGGACTTGGAGCCTTTGAAGCCGTATTTCGCCGAACTCGGCACCGGTCTGTCGCTGGCTTCCTGCGAGGAAGTGGCCGCCTGGGTCGAAAAGAACATCGAGCTTGATACGGAGCGGAACCCGCAGGGTCTCCGGATGGCACCTATCGACGTATGGACCAGCCGGAAGGCTGATGCCCACAACCGCGACATCTTCTATGTCGCCCTTTGCCGGGCGATGGGCCTCGAGGCGGAGCTCGACGCCCTGACAGGCGGCGCCCAGCTGGCGCCTCGGCCGCAGGGCACGATCGTCGCTACCCTCGACGGCCGCGGCGATCCCGAGTACTACCATCATTTCACGCTGGCGAAGGTAGAGGACGGTACGGCCAAATTGCTGACTTTCGACGAGGACTCCGACCACAATCCCTGGACGGATGTCTTCCCCCTGCGGGTCGATGCCGGATACTATCTGCTGACAAGCGGCACGCGTCTGGCCGACGGTAGCGTGCTTTCGCACGCGGAATTCTTCCCGGTGGCTGCCGACGTTGAAACGGAAGTCCCGCTCGTGATGCGTAGTGCCGATGACAAGATCACCGTACTGGGCACGATGGACGCCGACCGCTTCCTGCCCCAGACCGGCCGCGGCTACTACCTGCTGGCCGTCCTGGGCGACCGCGACGAGCCGTCCGTCCATGCCCGTCGGCAGTTGGAATCTCTCTCCCCGGTCCTTGCGGAGTGGGGAAGGCCGGTGTTGATTGAAAAAGATGAGGACGGCTCCATCCTGGAGATGCTGGCAGGTGGCTGCAAGAGCGATTCGCGCCAGCTGCCGGTCGTGACCATCTGCGACAGCTTCGGCCGCATCGTCTACTTCTCCCAAGGCTACAACACCTCCCTCGCCGAAGAACTCAAACGTGTCATCCCCCAGCTATGAGTTTTTCCCTCGTCCCCGGCTTCAACCAACGCTACCCCCTCGACCGGGACAACGACCCCCTCGTCATGCCCGACCCCGACGAACCGCGTCATGCCCGGCCTGACCGGGCATCTCTCTTCATCGAGTCCTGCTGCACCTCCCTCGACGAGGCCCTGTCGGCTCAGTCTCGCGGCGCCGGTCGCATCGAACTCTGCACAGACCTCTCCGTCGGCGGCCTCACCCCGCCCCGCGACCTCATCCGCGCCGTTGTCTCCTCCCTGACGATTCCCGTCAACGTCCTTCTCCGTCCATCTGCGCAGTGCGCTATAGGCGAGTCAGGGTATCCCTCTGAAAACATTGGCGCCCACGCCTCAGGGGGAGGGGCTCATTTATGGGAGGGTGGTTTTCAGAGGGATACCCTGCGAGCCAGCGCACAAGTAGATTTTGGGTTTTCTGCAGCAGATTTTGTATATGACGAAGTCGAGCTGCAGCAGATGATCGAGGACATTGCTTATTGCAAGTCGGTAGGAGCAGCCGGAATCGTCATCGGGGCTTTGACGCCGGAGGGCGCCATCGACCTGCCGACGATGCGGCGGCTGATCGCCGCCGCCCGGCCGCTGCCGGTTACCTTCCATCGGGCTTTCGACGTTTGCACCGAAGATCCGTTCACCGCCCTCGATAAAATCATCGCCCTCGGCTGCACCCGTCTGTTGAGCTCCGGCCAGGCCCCGACGGCCTGGGACGGCCGTAACCTCCTCACCTTGCTCGTCCGCCGCGCCGGCTGCCGCCTCATCGTAATGCCCGGCTGCGGTATTACCCCCGACAACCTCCTGTCCCTCGCCGCCGCCACCCACGCCCTCGAATTCCACGGCACCCGGCTCCCGTAAGGAGCTCTATTGCCTCCATTGCCGGTGAAGCCCCTTCACATCCGCTACGGCTATCCGCACAATCCTCCCCGCAAAAACTCCGTGAAGGGGCTTCACCGGCAATGAGAACACTTACTTCACGAACTCCGTGATCAAATGGAACAGCCGGTCGAAGTTGCTGTCGCGGGTGTTCTGGAAGTTGTCGCGGGGGGTGTGGTAGTACTGCAGGATCGAACCTTCCGTCTCGAAGTAGATGCCGGGAACGCCTTTTTGGGCGAAGGAGAAATGGTCGCTGTCGTCGTTCATCTCCTCCATTACGAAGTCGAAGGGCGGGAACTTGCCGTCGGCATTGATCGCACGGAACCGTTCCAGGCCGGCCTCGCCGCCCGGGGTGATCTGTGTGGACAGATGGTCACTGTCGTCGCCCACCATATCGAGGTCGATGAGGTATTCGATCTTGTCGAGCGGCAGGCGCGGGTTCTCGCAATAGAAGAAACCGCCCAGCAGGTTCTCCTCCTCGGCGTCCAGCAGGATGAACTGCACGCCGTGGGCCGGCCGGTGTTTGCTGAAATACTTGGCCAGCGTCACGAGCATCGCGGAACCGGAGCCGTTGTCGTTGGCTCCCGGGAACATGAAGTCGGCGCCCATATAGCCCAGATGGTCGTAGTGCGCGATGAAGGTGTAGTAGGTGTCGGCCTTCGGGTCGGTGCCGGGCAGCCAGGCCACGACGTTATGGGCGTCGCGAGTGGGGAGCATCTCGGCGTCGACATGCAGTTCGATCTCCCGCGCGTCATCCGGGAAGGATTCGTTCACGAAAAGGACCGGATGTTTGCTTTGGTAGTACGTCCGGGCCTTGAAGTAGGGGAACTGCTCCTCCTGCTGGAGAAGAATGCCACCGATGTTGTCGAGTTCCGTCAGCCAGGGCTTGTATTTGTCGAAGGGATCGGGCTGGATTGTCTCAAGATACCGCTCCCAGTCGATGACGACGAACTGGTCGCGATAGATCCCGCTGCTCAAGTGTTCCATAAACCCTTCCCGCCGGTAGGCTTCCTCGTCGAGGTGCGTGACCTTGAAGAAACCGTGACAGGAGGGGGAGAACTCCTTGACCGTGAAGTCGAAGGTGGGCGCGTAGGCCACGCCGTCCACAGAGAGCGACATGGCCCCGCGCATCACGTTCATCGGGAACTGGAAATGCTGCAGCCAGGGGAGATATTTCTCCTTGTCTTCCACGACATTCCAGCGACCAGCGTCGGCTGGCTCCACCAGGCTCTTGAGATAGGGCTGAACCGACGCATCCTCGGGACCTGCGGCCGGACAGGGCACCACGCCTTCGATGGCGGACAGCTGATCGATGAGATAGCGTGCGGCACGCACGTCCCCGTCGCCATAGACGCTGCGGCCGTTGTAGCGGTCGCTGGAAATCTCTTCCAGCAGGCCGTTGTAGTAGGCGCGGTAGTCCGTGCAGCCGACCAGGGTGAGGGCGCAGGCCATAACCATCCAAAAGCGTTTCATGGCAGCGGATTATTTACCCAGCGCTTCAGCGACGGTCGTGTACATCGAGGAGCCGCGGAGCACGTCGCCGCGCTTGTAGATGGTGCCGTCGGGAGCGAAGAGAATCATGGTCGGGATGCCCACGATGCCGTAGGAGTCGGTCGGGGTCTTGTCGTCGCCCACGAAGATCTGGTGCCATTTCATCTCTTTCTCTTCCATGCGTTTGGCGGAAGCGGTGTTGTCGCCGTTGGTCTCCCAGACCGCGACGCCCAGCACCATGAAATCGTCGCCTTCGAAGGTCTCGTAGACTTTCTTGATGTTGGGAATCTCGCCCATGCACGGACCGCACCAGGAAGCCCAGAAGTCGGTGAGCACCCATTTGCCCTTGCCCACATAGTCGGAGAGCTTCACATCGGCGCCTTCGGGGGTCTTGCCCGCGAAGTCTACGAACGGCTTTCCTTCAGCGGTGGCCAGTTCGGCCTCCTTGCAGGTGACGATGCGGGAAATCTGCGGATCTTCGCCGATGAATTTGCCGCACTTGCCGATGATCGACTTGAGCTCGTCAAGCGGAAGGTCGTAGATGATGTTCTGCAGCGCATTCTTGGCGATGAAGTTGTTGGCGTTCTTGCCGATGGCCTCGAGGCTCACGCCTTTGACTTTCTCCATTAAGTCGTTGTAGAGGCTCTCCGCTTCTTCCTCGGCATCATCGGCGAGGGCGCTGGCCTTTTCACGGTACTCGTTGGAGAAGGCGCGGATCTGCTCGTTGAAGTCGTTGTAGGCCTTGTTCAGCGCGGATCCATCGATAGCGCAATCGGCTGGCTTCGCGGCGAAGGTTACGTTATAGGTGCCTTTCTCGGGAATCAGGCCGTAGTTCCAGGAAAAGTCGCGCGGTGAGCGGTCGGCAATCTTGGCCACGAGGCGGTACATTTTTTCCGGGTTGGCGGGCGCCTTGAGTTCGAATTTGCCGTCTACCACAGCGGCGGAGTCGAGGACGTTCTGGCCGTCGACCAGGCAGACGAGGGTGTTTTCGGGGAAGGCCTCCCCTTCAGGGATCGTGCCTTTCACGGTAAAGTTTTTCTGGCCGCAGGCCGCGACGAGCGTCAGGATGACGAGGGAATAGAGGAGTTTTTTCATGAGGTTATTAGTATTGATGATTGTTGACGGGTCAGGCGAGGCTGCCGCCGACGATGTCGAGCAGTTCGCTCGTGATGGCCTGCTGGCGACGTTTGTTATATTCGAGGGTGAGTTGTTCCAGCAGTTCGTCGGCATTGTCGCTGGCCAGCTGCATGGCCACGGTGCGGGCTGCATGTTCAGCGGCGCTGCTGTCGAGCAATACGGTGTAGATCTTCAGCCGCAGCACCTTTGGCAGCAGGGCTTCGAGCACTTCCTGCCTGCCAGGTTCGACGATGAGGTCGTCGCCGAGGTCGATGCCGGCGGATTCCGGCAACGAAAGCGGCAGCCAGGTCTCGCGGACCGGCGGCTGGGAAGCGTTGGACTTGTAATGGTTGTAGAGCAGGACGACGCGGCCGACTTCGCCTTTCTCGAAGCTTTCTATCAACTGCCCGGCCAGTTCGGCGGCCGGCTCGTAAGCAGGTTTGTCGAGCAGATGGGAGGCGTTGGCCCGGGCGGCGAGCCCGATCTTGCGCGCCGCCTCAGCCACCTTGCGCCCCACCGGATAGAAATCGATGTCGGCATGCGACAGGCCTTGCTGCGCCAGGGCGTCGAGCTCACCGAGGAGCGACTTGACAGCCGTGGCGTTGAAGCCGCCGCACAGGGAACTGTTGGAGGAGAAAGCCACGATGGCGACGCGGCGACTGCCGCCGCCCGCGAGCAGCGGCGAGTCGATGGATTTCCGGACACTTCCGTCGGCGAGGAGATTCTGCTGGATCTCGTACAGTTTTTCCTGATAGGGAGCCATGCCCGCGATGGCCAGTTGGGCGCGGTGCAGCTTGGCGGCCGCGACCATCTTCATCGCGGAAGTGATCTGCAAGGTGCTCTTGACCGAGGCGATCCGGGTCTTTGTCTCCTTGAGCGAGGCCATGGCTATGCGTTGAGCGACGCGACGATTTCGGCGGCGACGCGTTCGATGGTGTCGGTGATGACGTTGTCGATCTTGCCCTTTCCGAGCGGGGTGAGCACGTCGGCGCGGTGCTCTTCCCGCATCCGCTCGAGAAAGATCTTCTGGAACTCAGGCACCTTCGATAAGGGAATGTCCTTCATCAGGGCCTTGGTGCCGCAGTAGAGGATGGCCACTTGTTCGCCCACCGGCATCGGAGTGTACTGGGGCTGGATGAGCAGGACGTTGTTCTTGCGTCCCTTGTCAATGGTCAGGCTCGTGACGGTGTCCATGTCGCTCGAGAACTTGCTGAACGACTCGAGCTCGCGGTACTGGGCCTGGTCGATCTTCAGCGTACCAGCCACTTTCTTCATACTCTTGACCTGGGCGCTGCCGCCGACACGCGATACGGAGATACCCACGTTGATGGCGGGGCGGAAGCCCTGGTTGAACAAGTCGGTCTCGAGGAAGATCTGGCCGTCGGTAATGGAGATCACGTTGGTGGGAATGTAGGCTGCTACGTCGCCGGCCTGCGTTTCGATGATCGGCAGGGCCGTGAGTGAACCGCCGCCGTGGACCTTGCCTTTCAGGCTGGCGGGGAGGTCGTTCATCTGCTGGGCCACCTCTTCCTGGTCGATGATCTTGGCCGCCCGTTCGAGCAGGCGGGAGTGGAGGTAGAAGATGTCGCCCGGATACGCTTCACGTCCGGAAGGACGGCGGAGGATCAACGATACCTCGCGGTAGGCCACGGCCTGCTTGGACAGGTCGTCATAGACGACCAGGGCGTGCCGGCCCGTGTCGCGGAAGTATTCACCGATGGCGGCGCCGGCGAACGGCGCATAATACTGCAATGCGGCGGGATCGGCCGCGGTGGCGGCCACCACGATGGTGTAGTCCATCGCGCCCTTCTCGCGCAGGATATTCACTATGCTGGCCACCGTCGAACCCTTCTGGCCGATGGCCACATAGATGCAATAGACCGGTTTCCCGGCTTCATAGTTCGCCCGCTGGTTGATGATCGTGTCGACGGCGATGGCCGTCTTGCCGGTCTGGCGGTCGCCGATGATCAGTTCGCGCTGGCCGCGGCCGATGGGGATCATCGCGTCGACGGCCTTCAGGCCGGTCTGCAGCGGCTCATTTACCGGCTGGCGGAAGATCACGCCGGGCGCCTTGCGCTCGAGCGGCATCTCCGTGAGGTCGCCCACGATCTCACCGCGGCCGTCGATCGGCTGGCCGAGCGGATTGACCACGCGGCCGACCATCTTCTCGCCCACGAGGATCGAGGAAATGCGGCCGGTGCGGCGGGCCGTCATCCCTTCCTTCACTTTCTCGGTGGAGCCCAGCAGCACGGCGCCAACATTGTCTTCCTCCAGGTTCATCACCACGGCCATCACGCCGCTGTCGAACTCGATGAGTTCGCCGGCTTCGGCGTTCGTCAGGCCGTAGAGCCGGACTACGCCGTCGTGGACCTGCAGCACTTGTCCTACTTCCTCGTACCGGGCGTCGATATTGATGTCGTGGAGCTGCTTGAGCAACAGCTCGGAAATTTCACTAGCTTTGAGGTTGTCAACCATGGTTGCGATTTTTACGGATTCTTGATTCCAGCTCTTTCCGGATCTGCTTGAGCTGGGAGGCGGTGGAAGCATCGAGCCGCTTGTCTTCGACCTGCACGATGAAGCCTCCGATCAGGTCGGGATTGACTTCGGTCTTGAAGTCGACCTCCGTCAGGCCCTGGAGTTTCATCAACTCCGCGAGTTTTTCGGCCAATTCCGGATTCTCGGTGGCGGTGGTGAGCCAGGCGCGCGTGATGCCCTTCTCCTTGCGATAGAGCACCCGATAGTCGTGCAGGATGGCGGGGAGGTATTCCACCCGCTTGTTGCGGATCACCAAGGCCAGGAAGCGCTGCATCGGTTCCGACAGCTTCTTGATGCAGCCCGGCACGTCGTCCTTCTCCAGCACGGCCCGTTTGAGGGCGGCGGCGTCGTCATAGACGCGCCGCTCCTCGTGCGTTTCGCTGGCGAAAAGCAGCAGGGCGCTGGCGTAGCGGGATGCGATGAGTCCGGCGTTCATGGGCGCGGCGTTCTGCGATTAGCTGACGGGTTTGTGGGCGGCACGGGCTTCCTCGATCAATTTGTCGATGAGGGCGTTCTGACGCTGGTCGGAGTCGAGGTGGCCGCGGATCAGTTTCTCGGCCACTTCGACCGAAAGGGTCGCGACTTCGCCGGCGATTTCCCGGCGGGCGGTTTCCTGCTCGATGCGGATCTCTTCCCGGGCCTTTTCGATCATTGCGGCGGTCTGCTCGCGAGCCTGCTCTTTGGCCTCCTGGACGATCTTGTCGCCGGCCGTGGCCGCTTCGTTGAGGATGCGGGCCTGCTCTTTGCGGGCTTCTTCGATCATCCGCTTGTGTTCTTCGGCCAGTTGCTTAAGCGTCTTCTGGGCCTCTTCTGCGTCCCGGAGCGACTTTTCGATGCGGTCGGACCGTTTCTTGACCATTCCCGTGATGAGCGGGAAGCCGAACCTCGCCAAGATGAAGAACACGATGGCGAAGATCAGCGTCATCCAGAACAAGAGTCCGAAGTCCGGGGTGATGAGCGACATGGCTTAACCGGTGATGCCCAGCAGGCAGACGAGAATGGCGAACAGGCAGGCGCCTTCGATGAGGGCCGCGATGATGATGGCGGTGGTGCGGATGCCGCCGGCGGCTTCCGGCTGACGGGCCGAGCTTTCCAGGGCGGATTTACCGATTTTGCCGATGCCGATGCCGGCTGCGATGGCGGCGATGCCGGCGCCGATGGCCGCGCCGAATTTTCCGAGTGCCGATCCTGCGACGGCCTGTAAGATGATAGCTAACATGGGTTTGGATTATTTAGTTGTTTCAATTTGTTTGTGTTCGTGTTCGGGTTCCTGGCGCGAGAGGCCGATGAAGACGCTCGAAAGCATCGTGAAGACATAGGCCTGGATGAAGGCCACCAGCAGTTCGAGGATGTCCATGAACACCCCGAACAGCACGGCGATGATGCTCATCGACCCGTTGATGGCCGGACCGAGCTTGGCGGTGACGAAGATTACCGCCACCACGCCCAGCAGCATGATGTGACCTGCCAGGATGTTGGCGAACAGTCGCACCATCAGTGAGAAAGGCTTGGTGAAGATGCCGATGATTTCGATGAGCGGCATCAGCGGGAGCGGCACCTTGAGCCAGGTGGGCACGTCGGGCCAGAAGATATCCTTGTAGTAGTGCTTGTTGCCGAAAAGATTGACCGCCAGGAAGGTGCAGACCGCCAGGAAGAGCGTCACGGCGATGTTGCCCGTGAGGTTCGCCCCGCCCGGGAAGAACGGCACGATGCCGAGCAGGTTGTTGAGGAAGATAAAGAAAAAGGCGGTCAGCAGGTAGGGGGCGTATTTCTCGTAGTCCTTGCCCACGCCTTCTTTGATAATGTCGTCGGTCACCATCGTGATGAGCATCTCCATCAGGCCGGCCAGGCCGCGCGGCGCTTCCTTCATCGGGTCGTGGCGCCTGTACCAGCGGGCGGTCAGCAGGATCAGCACGACCAGCAGGATGGAACTCAGGATGAGGCTGCAGACATTCTTGGTGATGGAGAGGTCCACCGGCCGTTTTCCGGTCGCGGCGTTGACGAGCTTGCCGTTTTCGTTGCAAGTGTAGCCGTGGTCTTCCATCAGGCTGGAGAGGAAGACATGCAGCCCGCCGTCGATGACGATGCAGGGCAGGGGAATCGATATGTGATGACCGTTGATGGTTGTGATGTGCCACTCATAGGCGTCGCCGATATGGCCGAAGATATAGCTCCGCATGTCGAGTTCGCCGGGCGCTGAGGCCTCGTGTCCTGATGCCGACGCCGCTGCGGGCGCCAGCAGGAGCAGCACCGCCACAATCCATCCGTATCGTTTTCCTATCCGAGGCATACCGTTACGATGTTGTTGCGAACTTCCACGAATCCTTTTTCGCAGGGAAGCTCGCGGCTTTCCGTCCCGATGACATAGCGGATGACGCCTGCTTCGATCGAGGAGATCAGCGGGGCGTGGTCCTTGAGCACCTCGAAGCGACCCAGCGTTCCGGGCAGCTCCACGAGATCCACCTGGGCGGAGAGAAGTTCGCGTTCGGGCGATATGACTTTGAGCGTGATCATTTACCGGCTTGCGCAAGCAGTTTTTCACCCTTTTCGATGGCTTCTTCAATGGTGCCCACGTTGAGGAACGCCTGCTCGGGCAGGTGGTCCACCTCGCCGTCCATGATCATGTTGAAGCCCTTGATGGTATCTTCGATCGAGACCATCACGCCCGGGACGCCCGTGAACTGCTCGGCCACCTGGAACGGTTGCGAGAGGAAACGCTGGATGCGGCGGGCGCGGTTGACCGTGAGCTTGTCTTCGTCGGAGAGTTCGTCCATGCCCAGGATGTTGATGATGTCCTGCAGCTCCTTGTTGCGCTGGAGTACCTGCTTGACGCGCTGGGCGGTCTGGTAATGCGCTTCACCCACGATGTTCGGGTCGAGGATGCGGGAGGTGGAGTCAAGCGGGTCGACGGCGGGGTAGATGCCGAGCTCGGCAATCTTGCGGCTCAGCACCGTGGTGGCGTCGAGGTGCGAGAAGGTGGTGGCCGGCGCGGGGTCCGTCAGGTCGTCGGCCGGTACATAGACGGCCTGGACCGAGGTGATGGAACCGTTCTTGGTGGAGGTGATGCGCTCCTGCATGCGGCCCATTTCCGTGGCCAGGGTGGGCTGGTAGCCCACGGCCGACGGCATGCGACCCAGCAAGGCGGATACTTCGGAGCCCGCCTGGGTGAAACGGAAGATATTGTCGATGAAAAGCAGAATGTCTTTCGGATCGTTCGGGTTTCCGCTGTCGCGGAACGACTCGGCGAGCGTCAGGCCGCTCAAGGCCACGCTGGAGCGGGCGCCCGGCGGTTCGTTCATCTGGCCGAAGACCATGGCCACCTGCGACTTCTTCAGCTCTTCGGGATCGACCTTCGAGAGGTCCCAATGCCCTTTCTCCATGCTCTTGTCGAATTCCTTCCCATACCGGATGACGCCCGATTCGATCATCTCGCGCAGCAGGTCGTTGCCTTCGCGGGTACGCTCGCCCACGCCGGCAAAGACCGAGAAGCCGTTGTGCTTCTTGGCGATGTTGTTGATCAGTTCCTTGATGAGCACCGTCTTGCCCACGCCGGCGCCGCCGAACAGGCCGATCTTGCCGCCCTTGAGGTAGGGCTCCAGCAAATCGATGACCTTGATGCCGGTGAAGAGCACTTCCTGCGAAGTGGTGAGGTCTTCGAACTTGGGCGGCTCGCGGTGGATGGGGAGCGCGCCTTCGCGGTCGAGCGGCGACAGGCCGTCGATGGTGCCGCCCACCACGTTCATGACCCGGCCGCGGATCTGGGCGCCGACGGGCATTGTGATGGTAGTGTCCGTACAGCGGACTTCCATGCCGCGGCGGAGACCGTCGGTCGAGTCCATGGCGACGGTACGGACGGTGTCTTCGCCGATGTGCTGCTGGACTTCGAGGGTGAGGGGCGTCCCGTCTTTCCGGGTGACCCGAAGGGCTTCATGGATGGAGGGGAGACGCGCCTGCTGGTCTTCCGACAAGTTGAAATGGACGTCGACCACGGGGCCGATGATCTGGGAGATGCGTCCGGTTAGAATAGCCATATCAGGGTAATACCTTTATATCGAATCAATCTACAAATATAGTCTTTTTCTGCCAGCGGTGCAAATTTGAATCTGCAGCACCTTTTTCAAGTTTTTTTACTAACTTAGTAGCCTCAATCGGAAATTTAACAACCTTATATATCTACTACTATGGCAGCATCCATTCTCGACCTCATCAAATCGCAGGTCGCCGCCCAGGCGGGCAGTGTGGACATTCCCGCACAAGCAAAGAACACGGTTCTCAACGGCTTGACCGAGTCCATTTTCGGCAGCCTAACCCAGACGGCGACGAAGCCCGGCGGCATCGACGCCATCAAGTCGCTGCTTACCGGCAAGACGGCCGCCGCCTCCAGCCCGATCACGGCCCTGGCCGGCAGCATGTTCAGCAACAACATTCTGAAAAATCTCAATCTGGGCAGCCTTCTCAACGGCAAGCTCACCGCTTTGATTCCGACCGTCCTCGGCGGTCTCTCCGGTGTGCTGAAAGACCAGGACGGCGACGGTGACGTGGATCTCCAGGACATCCTGATCACCCTCAAGGGTGGCAACAAGACCCAGGCCCAGAAGACGGGCGGCGGCCTCCTCGGCGGCATTCTCGGCAAAATTCTCGGCGGTTCCCGTTAATTCCGTAAAATCTGAAAGAATGACTACGACTACCAAACAGAAGACTTCGTTCGTCCCCGTCCTCGTGATGATCTTCCTCTTCGGAATGATCTCCTTTGTGACGAACCTCGCCGCACCGATCGGCAACATCTGGAAGATGCAGCCGCAGATTGCCGGCTCCAACGCCCTGGGTATGATGGGCAACATGATGAACTTCCTGGCCTACGCCATCATGGGTATCCCGGCCGGCAACATGCTGAGCAAGTTCGGCTACAAGAAGACCGCCCTGATCGCCATCGCGGTGGGCTTCCTCGGCGTCTTTGTCCAGTTCCTCTCCGGCGTGATCGGCTCCTTCCCCGCCAACTTCATCGTCTATCTGCTCGGCGCTTTCATCAGCGGCTTCTCCGTGTGCATGCTCAACACCGTGGTCAACCCGATGCTGAAACTCCTAGGCGGCCGGCGCTCCAACCAGTACATCCAGATCGGCGGCACCTTCAACTCCCTGATGGGTACGCTGACCCCGATGCTCGTCGGCGCCCTGATCGGCACCCTGACGGCCCAGACGAAGATCGCCGACGTCAACCCGGTGCTCTTCATCGCCATGGGTGTCTTCGCCGCGGCCTTCATCGCCCTGCTCTTCATCCCGATCGAAGACCCCGAAGCGGTCAAGACCCAGGTGAAGGCGGAGAATCCGTTGTCCTACCGTCACTTTGTCTATGGCGTGATCGCCATCTTCCTGTATGTCGGCGTCGAGGTCGGTATCCCCGGTACCCTCAACTTCTTCCTGTCCGACTCCGTCAATGGCGCCGGGCTCGATCCGTCGGTGGCCGTCCGTACGGCCGGCTTCGTAGCGGGCACCTACTGGTTCCTGATGCTCATCGGCCGTCTGATCTCCAGCTTCATCAGCGGCAAGGTCTCTTCCCGCGCCCAGCTGGTTACGGTCTCCTCGGTCGCCATCATCCTGGTCCTTTGCGCCATGTTCTCGCCGGTTACCCGGCAGACCTCCATGCCGGCTTTCACCGGTAACGGTTTCGCCATGGTCAAGGTTCCGCTTGCAGCCCTGCTGCTGGTTCTCGTCGGCCTGTGTACGTCCGTGATGTGGGGCACCATCTTCGACCTGGCGGTCGAGGGCCTGGGTGCTGCTACCAACAAGGCTTCCGGTATCTTCATGGCCATGGTCGTGGGTGGCGGTATCCTCCCGCTCCTGCAGAACTTCATCGCCGATAAGGCGGGCTATATGCCGAGCTACTGGGTAATCGTCGCCGGACTGGCATTCATCCTGTTCTTCGCTGTGGCCGGTTCACGGGTTGTCAAGAAGGCATAAAAGGCACTGCACAATGGCAAAGGAACTCGTAATCGGCATCGATGTCGGCGGCCAGAGCACCAAGCTCGGCGTCGTCAATGCAGAGGGCGAAATCATCGCCCAGACCGTCATCTCCTCGCTGCAGGATGAATTGATCGACTACATCAACGAACTGACCAAGTCCATCAAGGGCCTGATTGCCGAAACGGCGGAAGTCGGCAAGGTCAAGGGTATCGGCATCGGTGCCCCGAACGGCAACTATTATAAAGGTACGGTTGAATATGCCCCGAACCTCCGTTGGAGCTACGACAACGACGGCAAGCCGACCGTCATCGAGTTGGCTGCCCTCGTCAAGAGCTTTACCGGCCTGCCGGTGACCATTACCAACGACGCCAATGCGGCGGCGATGGGCGAGATGGCCTACGGCGTGGCCCGCGGCATGAAGAACTTCATCATGATCACCCTCGGCACCGGTGTCGGCAGCGGCATCGTCATCAACGGTGAGGTGGTCTATGGCCACGACGGCTTTGCCGGCGAACTGGGCCACACTATCGCCATCCGCGACGGCCGCCAGTGCAACTGCGGCCTGAAGGGCTGCCTGGAAACCTATTGCAGCGCCATGGGTGTCAAGCGTACTGCAGAAAAGCTGCTCTCGAACAATCCGGATCGCCAGAGCCCCCTGCGCGCCATCGAGATGGGCAAAATCTCCTCGAAAGACGTTTATGAGGCTGCTTCGCAGGGCGACGAACTCGCCATCGAGGTGTTCAAGACCACCGGCCAGATTCTCGGCCGCTCGCTGGCCGACTTCGTGAAGTTCAGTGCGCCTGAGGCGATCGTCCTCTTCGGCGGTCTGGCCCGTGCCAAGAAATTCTTCCACGAGGAAATGGTGGCCGCCATGGAGGAAAATCAGCTCCAGATCTGGAAAGGCCGCATCAAGATCCTCTACTCTTCGCTCAAGGACTCCGACGCCGCGATCCTCGGCGCCAGCGCCCTCGCTTGGTAGAATCTGATTGCTTACTAAGAAAGGGCCTCTCATTACGAGAGACCCTTTCTTTTTCGTCATGCCCGACTTGTCTTACGTCATGCCCGACTCCGATCGGGCATCTCTATACGTAGTCTGGAAGCCCATTCACATCCGCTACGGCCATCCGCACAAGTCTCCCCGCAAAAACTCCGTGAATGGGCTTCCAGACTA
>JAFZAF010000021.1 GCA_017548335.1 Bacteroidales bacterium
CCCGATTGGGTGACTTGGGAGAGCATCCACCATGTCATTGTCACCGCCCACGACGCGTTGCGGAAAGAGGGGCTTTACATGACGCATGGCCGCCTGTCCGTCGAGGAAATCCGGGGTTTCATCGGGGACAAGGGAAAAATGTTCGTTGCATTGGACGGCGACCAGGTGGTTGGTACAGCCGCCTTGGTAGCGCGTGATTTCAAAACCTGGTTTACCCGTGGGAGTTTTGCCTATTGCTGCTTTGCCGCGATCCTTCCGGCTTACCAGGGGCAGGGCATTTATGGACAACTGATCGCTGCCCGGGAAGCCTGCGCCCGCACCATGGGGCTGCCAGTTCTTGTGTTCGACACACACGAAGGCAATACGCATCAACTGGCCATCTGTCGCATGCATGGGTTTATTCCGGTAGACTACAAGAACCGGAAAAACCACAACAGCGTCGTGATGGCCAAGTGGCTGGACGGCTGTCCTTATTCCGAGAAAAAGTGTCGGAACATGTATGCCTTGATGCGCTGGAAGGCGTTCTTCGCACGGCCGATCCTCAAACTGTATCGGGGACTCGCCCGAAATACGGCAGATACGGACAGCGCCGACTCCGGGATACAGCAGGCCGTGGTCATCGGACAGGGCTATACCGGACGCCTGGGCATCGTGCGGTCGCTGGCCGCAGCGGGTTGCACAAGCAAACTGATCGTCTTGCAACCGCGGCCCCGCAACGGCGAGGCAATGTCGCGGAAGAAGCCGGTGGATGCCTACAGCCGGTATGTCACGGATTGTTTCATCTGCGAGAATTTCAATGACGCGATGTTGCTCGATCTGCTCCTGAATCATTGCGCCGTACCGGGCCGCAAGCTGCTCATCGTGCCGGACAACGATTATTCGGCTTCCTTCGTAGACGCGCATCGCAAAGAGCTCGAGCCCCATTTCCTTCTTCCGGCCTGTCCGGAAGGGGAGACGTCGGTGGAAGCGTGGATGGACAAGGCGCGGCAGAAAGAACTGGCCCGTTCCGTGGGGCTTCCGGTAGCCGAAGCCACGATTCTGGAAGCGAAGGATTTCGACCAGCCGCTTCCGGCTTCGCTTACCTATCCGTGTTTCGTGAAGCCGCTGGCCTCGCTTGTCGGCGGGAAGATGTGGCTCAACCGCTGCAACGACGAGACCGGTCTGCGTCGCTGCTTGAAGTACGCTTTCGATCAGAAGGGCGCTATCCGCATCCTGGCCGAGGAGTTCAAGCAGATCGGGACGGAATATGCCCTTGTCGGATTTACGGATGGCGCGCAGGTCGCGATTCCCGGGATCCTGCAGATTGTCCGGATGGGGCAGGGGTGGCATTTCGGCGTGGCGGTGCAGGGCCGCGTCCTTCCGCTCGAAGGATGGGAAGACGTGGTCGGCAAGTTTTCGGAACTGGTGCGCAGGACGGGCTTCAAGGGCCTGTTTGACATCGATTTCTACGAAAGCGACGGCAAGATCTATTTCTGCGAGCTGAACCTGCGCTGCGGCGGATCGGGCTATGCCATCACCCGGCTGGGCGTCAATCTCCCGAAGATGATGCTCGATTCTTTCAACGGAAAAACAATCGATGCGACGGCACGCATCGACCAGTCCTGTCTCTATTTCAATGAACGGATGGGGCGGGATGAATGGTATTTCGGCCGGATCTCCTGGAAGGAGTATCGGGCGATCCGCAATGCGTCGCAAATCAGTTTCATCGAGGATGAGAAGGACCCGGCGCCCTGGCGGGCCTATCGCCGCGAAACCACGATGCTCCGCATCAAACGCATGTTCCGGAAACTGACCGGCACCCTGACTTATCACGATCCTTTTCGCTTATGAGCCGCATCCCTGTCGTCATCATCGGTCATGGCTATACGTCCCGGCTGGGGATTATCCGTTCGCTGGGTGTTATCGGCTGTGAAATCACGGTGCTCGTACAGGCTTTCCATAGCCGCCTGGGCCGCTGGCTGCGTTTTGACGGCGGGACGCCGGTGGATTGCTGCAGCAAGTATGTCTCCCGCGTTTTGTGGTGCCCGGCGGAATCGGAACCGGAAATGCTGCGGATCCTGCTGGAACAATGTGTCGTGTCGGGGCGGAAAGTTGTGCTCATCCCCGACAGTGACTTTTCGACGGCGGTAATCAGCCGGCATGAAGCCGAGCTGGCGCCTTATTTCCTGTTCCCGTCGATCAAGAACGGATCGGGTACGCTGGAGTCTTGGATGGACAAGTCTCTCCAAAAGGCGTTGGCCCGGACGGTGGGGCTTCCGGTTGCGGATGCCCGGGTCATTCCGGCCGCCGCAGCAGCGGGCCCCTTGCCCGAAGGGATCGTCTATCCTTGTTTTACGAAGCCTGTGGAAACCATCCACGGTGGAAAGACCTTCCGGCGTTGCGACGATGCAGCTTCGCTGCAACGGGCCCTCGCCGAAATCGCCGCACACGGCGGGACGCAGGTGCTGGTGGAGGAGTATAAGCCGATCGACACAGAATATGCGGTCGTCGGTTATTCCGACGGGGAGGGGACGGTCTGTATCCCGGCTGTCATCGAATTCACGGAAGCCGGACAGCGGCATTTCGGGATTGCCCGCACCGGAAAGGTGCTTCCGCCCGATGCCTTTGCGGCGCTGCTGGAACAGTTTGCAACTTTCGTTCGGAAAACCGGTTTTGCTGGCCTGTTCGACATCGATTTCTACCTGAGCGGCGGTACGCTGTATTTCAACGAACTGAACCTGCGTTTCGGCGGCTCCGGCTATGCGGTGACGCGGATGGGCGTGAATCTCCCGGCGCTGTACGTGCGATCTATCTGCGGAGAAGATACTTCGGATATGCCCCGGAAGGTTGCCGGAACAGGAACGTTCGTCAATGAGCGTATGTGCATCGACGACTGGAGTTTCTATTATCTGACCGAAGATGAGTTCCGTTCCCGCGTGGCAGCGGCGGACATCCGCTTCGTGGACGACGCGGACGATCCCGGCCCGCAGCGGAAATTGGACCGCTATGTCCGACAGCAGAAAATGAAACGCATCTTGCGAAAATGGCTGAAGAAGTGAAGAACATCGGGGTGGAAGCGCTCAAGGTCCTGCAGATGGATGTGCTGCAGGTCCTGGCGGATTTCTGCACAGCGCATGGAATTCCGTACAGCCTGGCTTGCGGAACGATGCTGGGGGCTGTGCGGCACAAGGGCTACATTCCTTGGGACGATGATATCGACATCTATCTGCTGCGGAAAGACTACGACCGCCTGATGCGGGAGTTTCCCGCGGAGTACCGCAACGTGCGCATTGCCTCGCTGGAACGGACACCCCGCTGGGACAAGCCCTACGCCAAGGCGTACGATGCGCGCACGGTGATGGTCGAACACAACCGGAGCCGCATGCGGATCGGCGTGAACCTCGACATCTTCCCGCTGGATGCGGTCCCAGACGAGGAAGCCGCGTGGCGGCGCTACGACCGCCGGCGCCGCTTCTGGCAGACCCTTTTCCAGCTGAAGATGACCTGCCCCGATGCGCGCCGGACCGCCGGGAAGAATGCGACTATCCGACTCGCGCACATCCTGCTCTTCCCGGTATCCGCACACCGCTTTGCCCGTTTCCTCGACCGCTATGCGCGGCGTTTCGCCGGAAAGGATACGGAGTATGTCTTTGAATGCGCCATGGGCCTGATCATGAAAGACCGGTTCCATCGCGCGGTTTGCAACGATTTGTCGGACTATCCCTTCGAGGACCGTGTCTTCAAGGGCTTTACTAATAGCGACGCGTATCTCACCAGTGCATACGGGGACTACCGCACGCTTCCCCCGGAAGAAAAGCGGGTATCCCACCACGTGTTCAAGGCCTGGTGGCAATAATTCTACGAGACGATGAGATTGCGGTTTTCGGAGCGTGAAGTCATGGAGCATCTGCTGGGCATCGGCCTGGTGCTCTCGTTCGTGCTGCCGCATACCGCAACGCCGCTGCTGCTGGTCAATCCGCTGATGTTCGCCATCTACCAGTGCTTCCGGATGAACCAGGGTGTCTACCGCTACAACTGGATTGCCGTCGTGCCGATCCTCTTCGCCCTGCTAATCAATCTGCCGCAGGCGGTCAAGATGAAAGCCATCATCAATGCCGGGACGGTCATGATGTACTTTCTCTGTTTCCCGATCGTCGGAAAGGTGCGCCTGCGGAACATCTACCTGAAAATCACGCTGGTCCTGATCGTGTTTTCGCAGATCGTCTATCTCTTCCATGTGCCCCTCCTGTCGAACCTGCTGGACCGGCTCTATCCCATTGCCGAGATGGACGTGCACGGCGTACATTCCATGCGGCGCTATCTTTCGCTGTCCAATTTCACGCGCTACCGGCTGGGCGGCATGTACCGCGATCCGAATATCTGCGCCAAGTCGCTGACCATGCTGCTGGCGGGATTTCTTGCGCTCAACTACGGCAAGTCGATGCGGACCCTGCTGCCGTTTTCCATCCTCTGCTTCCTGGCCATCCTGGTGACAGGCAGCCGAACGGGCTTCGCCATTTCGGCGATCATCATCATCGTCTACCTCTTCCTCGACAAGCGGATCTCCAAGTTCTGGCGCTGGTCGGCCGTCCTGGCGGCGCTGGGCGGCATGGTGTTCATCCTGACTTCGCGCCTGGGCATGCGCAGCCTGAATATTTCACAGGGCTTCCAGAACAGCGCCAGCCAGAAATACCTGATCTTCCAGGATTATCTGGACCACGAAGATTCCCTGTTCCGCCTGCTGTTCGGCTATCTGGATTACGACCGCTTCGTTCCCACGGTCATGGCCACGATCGACAAGTTCGACGCGGATGTCGGCTATCTGATCTACTGCTTCGGCTTTATAGGCTTTCTGGCGATCCTGGTCTATTTCTTCACGCTTTTCCGCCGGATGGATGCCATGCGCTACATCTTTTTTCCGGTGTTGCTCTGGATGATCACGCTGTCGATCGTCATGGCCTATCGTTCGTTCTTCAGTTTCATGTTGATTCTGTCGTGTGTCTACGGCGCACATAAAAAGAAGTTGGGAAGCCCATGAGACTCTATCAA
>JAFZAF010000005.1 GCA_017548335.1 Bacteroidales bacterium
ACGATGAGCCGGCGGCTGTCGGGATTCTTTTTAATCATCTCGACAACCTGCGACAGCTGGTCGATGCGGCGTCCGTCCGGCGCCGGCCACGACCGCCACTGATGGCCGTACACGGGCCCGAGTTCGCCGTTTTCGTCGGCCCATTCGTCCCAGATGCTGACGCCATGATCTTTCAAAAATTTGATGTTGGTGTCGCCGGCGATGAACCAGAGGAGTTCGTAGATGATGGATTTCAGGTGGACCTTCTTGGTGGTCAGCAGCGGAAAACCCTCCTGGAGGTTGAATCGCATCTGATAACCGAACACGCTGGTCGTTCCGGTTCCCGTCCGGTCGCCCTTGAACACACCGTTTGCTTCAATATGCCGTAGCAGGTCGAGATAGTGCTTCATAACTTCCAAAGATAGCAAAAAAACGCTTTGCTTCTGCCGCCGGTGTTGATTATCGCACGATGGGCTCATCCAGACGCAGGCAGATGGGAAGATGATCGGACAGGCCGCCGTTGTAGCGGGGACCGACATAGGTCCGGCGGGGCTTCTGCCCCAGCCAGGCCTTGTCGGCCTCCAACAGGAACGGCGGCGCGAAGATCCGCATCTCGGCTGGACCGTCCGCCGGGAAAAGCGCCGGCGAAAGAAAGAAATGGTCGATCCGCTCCCACCGGCCGTAATACTTGAGCGTGCCTGGCGGATAGCCTGTTGTTGCAAATGCGGGCTCCGACAGACCTGCCAACGCCGGATCCGTATCGTTGAAATCGCCCATCACAAGGATACGGCTTGTACTGTCGAGGGCCAACAGCGAATCAACCGCCCCCTGCAGGACGCCCAGCGCGGCGTCCCTCCGGTCGTCCGACGCCCGCGCCCCGCCCCGCTTCGACGGCAAATGCACGACAAATACATGCAAGAGCCCATCCTTGTCAAGAGATGCCCGGTCAAGCCGGGCATGACGAGTTTCCCGGTCTTCGTCATGCCCGACCTGATCGAAAGCGTCATGCCCGACCTGATCGGGCATCTTCTTCAAGACCACATACAGGATATCCCGCGTTACGACACCGGGAACACGCAACGAATCGACGGCCAGCACGTGCAGCAGGTCTTTCCGGTAGAGCAGCGCCACATCGATACCGCGTTCATCGGGGGATTCCCGATGGACAAAGCCATAGCCCAACTCTTCGAGCACCGTCTTTCGCACCAGCTGCGACACCACCATTCGATTTTCCACCTCGCAGAGCCCCACCAGCGCCGGCTGTTCGCCCCAGACATCTCCGGCGGCCAGGATTGTCTGTGCAATTCCGTCGCGTTTCGCCTCAAAACGCGACCATGTCCAGTGCCTTTCCGCACGGGGCGTAAATTCATTGTCGTTTTTCAAGGGATCGTCGAACGGGTCAAAATAATTTTCGACATTCCAGAACAACACTACCAGGGCGCCAAGGCCCGCCCAAATCACTCGCCACATCATGTGGCAAAGATAATGCACTCCCGCCCCGAAAGCAAATGCCATCGGTTCCGTCTTGCCGCCTCCCCCCTGCAGCGCAAAAAAAGGGGTGGCCGATCAAGGCCACCCCTTCGCTTTGCGAACCTTCGCGGAATTACTTCGCAGCCTTTTCGGCTTTCGCGAGTTTCCGGCGGTTCAGGTCGTACATGATCGGCGTACCGATGAAGATAGAAGCATAGGTACCGATGATCACACCGACAGCCAGGGAGACCGAGAAGCCACGGATGCTTTCGCCGCCGAAGATGGCGATGGCGATGAGCACGAGCAACGTGGAAACCGAGGTGTTGATGGTACGCGACAGGGTCGAGTTCAAGGCCTCGTTGATGTTCTGCTCCAGCGGCCGTTTCGGGAACAGCGTGCGGTATTCACGGATACGGTCGAAGATCACCACGTTGTCGTTGATGGAGTAACCGATGATGGTCAGGACCGCTGCGATGAAGGTCTGGTCCACGTCGAGGGTGAACGGCAGCACGCCGCTGAAGATCGAGTAGAAACCGATCATGATGATCGAGTTGTGGATCAGCGAGCTGACACCGCCGATACCCCAGGTCCAGTTCTTGAACCGGAAGGCGATGTAACCGAAGATCACGATGAGGGCGATGATCACGGCGATCACGGCGTCGCGCTTCATCTCGCTGGCGATGGAGGCGTCCACGCGGTCGCTGCTGACGATACCGTTCGGGTTCTCCAGGGTGGAGGTGAAGCCTTCGGCCGTCAGTTCATTGGCGTAGAAGCCCTTCAAGGCATTGAAGAGCTTGCCTTCGATGAGGCGGTCGGTCTCCGACGACTTGTCGTTCACCAGGTATTTGGTGGTGATGCGCATCTGCGAAGCGCCACCGAACTGCTTGACCTCGGAAGATTCGCCGAACTCGTCGAGGAGGGCCGCACGCACCTGCTCCGGCGTAACCGGCTGGTCGAAACGAACCGTATAGGTACGACCGCCGCTGAAATCGACACCGTAGGAGAAACCCTTGGTGAAGATGAACGCGAGGCAGAGGAGGCAGAGGGCACCGGAGATGAGGTAGGTGACCTTCCGCTTGCCGAGGAAGTCGATATGCGTGTTCTTCAGGAAGTTCTTCGACCACGAAGAGTAGAAGGTAATGTCCTTGTTGCGCTTGAGCTGCGCCTCGAAGATCAGGCGGGTGATGAAGATGGACGTCAGGACCGACGTGACGATACCGATGACCAACACGGCGGCGAAGCCCTTGATGGTGCCGCTACCGAAGATGTAGAGGATGATACCGGTCAGGATCGTGGTGATCTGGCCGTCGAGGATGGCCGAGTAGGCATTCTTGTAACCGTCGCTGATGGCCAGGCGGAGCGCCTTGCCGGCGTTGAGTTCCTCTTTGATGCGCTCATAGATGATCACGTTGGCGTCGACCGCCATACCCATCGTCAACACGAGACCCGCGATACCGGAAAGGGTGAACACCGTACCGAAGGAGGCGAGGGCGCCGAACAGGAAGAGCACGTTGCAGAGCAGCGCGATGTCGGCGGCGATACCAGCCTTGCGGTAGAAGATGATCATGTAGACCAGGATCAGGAGGAAGGCGATGATGAACGAGATCATACCGGCCTTGATGGATGCGCTACCCAGGGACGGGCCGACCACTTGCTCCTGCACGATGCGGGCGGGGGTGGACAGCTTACCGGACTTGAGCACGTTGGCCAAGTCGTCGGCATCCTGCTGGGTGAAGTGACCCGAGATCGAGGAGTTGCCGCCGCTGATCTTGGTCTGGACGTTCGGATAGGAATAGACCTGTCCGTCCATCACGATGGCAATCTGGCGACCGACATTCTCGCCGGTGATGTTCTCCCATTCGATGGCGCCCTTGCTGTTCATCGTCATGCTGACTTCCGGCGCACCGGTCATCTGGTTGTAGTTGACGTTGGCCGAAGAGATGTACTTGCCGTCGAGGGCGGGACCCTTGCCGACATGGCTCTTGAGGGCGATCAGTTCGAAGTAGGTGTCGGGGATGACATCATTCTCTTCGAAAGCCTTGAAGCTCCAGGCGGGCACGAAGTCACCCGGGAAGAGGGAGCGGTTGGCAGCGATCCAGGCGTTGATCTGGGCGGTGTCGCGGTAGTGGGCGATACCCAGGAGAGCGGAGTTGCCGCCGAACATCTGGAGACGGCTGAAGAGCGGATTGGCCTTGCGGATGTATTCGTCCGAAGCGTCGGCCTTTTCATCGCTGGCGGCGGCCAGTTCGGATTCCAGGGTCTTCTCTTCCGGAGCCTGTTCCGTCACCTCGGCCGGCTTGCTTTCTTCGCTGCCTTCCAGGGCTTCGTTCTGCAGGCGGACCGTTTCATTCAGTTCCTGGAGGTACGGCAGGATCTCCTGTGAGGTATAGGTCTCCCAGAATTCGAGGGAGGCGGTTCCCTGGAGGAGTTTACGCACGCGCTCCGGCTCTTTCACGCCCGGGAGCTCGACCAGGATGCGGCCGGTGCCGGCCACCTTCTGGATGTTGGGCTGTGCCACACCGAACTGGTTGACACGGCGCTCGACGACCTGGTAGGAATTGTCGATGGCGCTCTTGGCCTCCTCCTTCAGGAGCGAGATGATCTCGTCGTTGGTGGCCTTCGACTTGTTCTTCACGTCGCCGCTGAGCTTGTCGAGGTCGATATCGAAGGAAAGGCGCTTGCCGGGAGCCACTTCTTCCCAGGCGGCCGCGAAGAGCGAGATGAAGTCTTCGTGGGTCTGGTCGGCGCGTTCCTGGGCGAGGGCCATGGCCTTGTTGAATTCTTCCGTCGTCTTTTCACGGGCGCAGGAACGGACGAGTTCGGCCAGGTCGAGCTGGAGGACGATGTTCATACCGCCCTTCAGGTCCAGACCGAGGTTGAGTTCCTTTTCCTTGACGTTTTTGTAGGTGTAATTGAAATAAACCTTCTTGTTTGCGAGCGAGTCGAGATACTCTTTGTTGGCTACCGTCCGCACAGAGTCGAGATAGAAGGCTCTGTTAAGTTCGGAAACCTCTGCAAACGAAGGGCTCTGCTGCACCTGGTCGACAACCTGCTGGGCTGCCTTTGCAGCTTTGCTTTCCTGTATGGCGGTCGCTGCCGTGAAGGACAGCTGGAACACACAGGCCAAGCCGATGAGAATGGCCACGAATGTGATGGCACCTTTGCTTTGCATAAATGAGTTATGTTTTTAAAATAAAAATCATTTTATGTCGCCCGAAAGCCCGGATGACAAATAGCCTGCAAAATTACACTTTTTTCCTAATATCTAAAGGTTTTGGCTAAATTTGTTGTCGAAAAAACTGCTGGAAGCCGATGAAAAGAAAGATTTTGACCCTGATCAGCGCCTTGCTGCTGACAACTTTGCTGCACGGACAAGGAACGGCGCCGGCCGGTGACAGCCTTGCGTGGAAGCGCCAGGTCGAGGCGGAAAACTACAAAGCGCTCAAGCAGTTTGCCGCGCGTCCGGTCGTCGTGGCGCAGAAGCGGGTGCCCCGCAACGACTTTTTCCTCTGGTACAGCCATCTGGCCGATCAAAGCTGGGGCCCCGACCGGAACTGGTATCCGCAGGAGACCCGCATGCTCTACTTCGCCCGCCTCACGGCGGCGGGCGATTACGAGATCGTGTGCAGCGAGCCGGTCGACAGCAATTTGTGGAGCAAGCCGGAACCGGTGTGCGACGCCGCCGTCTCGCCCGGCAACGAAATCTTTCCGATGCTTTCTCCCGACGGGCGCCGGCTCTATTTCTCCTCCGACGGCCTGTTCGGTGCGGGCGGCTATGACCTGTATGTCGCAACTTGGAATCCGGAACGGCAGTCCTGGGGCTCCGTGCGGAATTTGGGTTTTCCCTACAACTCGCCGGCCGATGACATGCTCTTCTGCGATACGCCCGACGGCCGCTACAGCCTGATGGCGTCCAACCGCTCCTGCGGAAAAGACTCTCTGGTGATCTACGTACTGCAGCAGGAGACTCCGGTCTTTTCGCCGGTTGTGGAGACAGAGGCCGCCAGGCTGGAAGCCCTGGCGGTTACCGCACCCGACAATGGCTATCGGTTTGAGAAGCATGCCTTCGGAACGGTACCCGATCTTCTTTTCGAGGAACCGGAGGAAGTGTTTGACTATACTTTCACAACCTCGGGCCCCGGAGCCTTCGCCGAGAACAACCATCTTCCGTCGGGCCTGGTCTACCAGGTTCAGCTTTTCGTGTCGGGCTCCAAGCCGCAGCTGAAGCAACTGAAAGGGGTGAGCCCGGTGTACGTCCACCCACAGCGTTCCGGCAAGAAACTCTGCGCAGCGGGCGTGTTCCGCACGTATGCCGACGCGGAGCAGGCGCTTTCGCAAGTCCGGAGGCTCTTCCCATCAGCCTTCATCATCGCATTCGACAACGGAGAGCCGTTGGCGCTGTCCAAGGCCCGGAAAAAAGAATCCTCGGTGAAAGTCATCACCGAGGAAGTCCGAATCGTCAAGTAACTAGGCGTCCTTGAGCATCTGTTCCAACCGGGCGGCCGCCTCCGGCTGGTTGAAAGTGCGGTATAGCTTGACCAGATAGAGGTACAGCGACGCGGCATCGTCGGCCAGTTTCTTGTTGAGAACATCGTCAGCGCCCGGCCCGATGGGCGTGGTGTAATAGAGGATGGTCTGCAAGGTCTCCTTGGCCAGCTGGTCGCCTACGGCCAGGGCCTTTTCCGGCTTGTCAATCCGGAAATAATCCTCCACCATCGACAGGACCGACCATTCATTGAGCCCGCGGAACATCGCCGTATTGTACGGGAAGTTGCAGGCCGGCATTGCGGCGACCCCTTTGTCGAGCACTTCTTCGGCTTTCTGGTCCTCCCCCTGGTCGATCAGCGCGGTCGCCGTGGTGGCGAAGAGGTCGCGCATGGGAACGACGGCGCTGAAGGTGAAGAGATTCTGGTAATCCCAGTGAACGGTGGTGTCGGCCATGGAGTCGAAGCGCCAGGTGTTCATGATCTTGTCGTAGAGGCGGTCGGCGTCGAGCGTGTCCTCCCGGTCGGACGCATCGTTGAGGAAGGGAACCAGGCGGTAAACGAAGCCGTCATACTGGAGCCAGGGCTCGAGCCCCAGCGTCGTTTCAACGCGCGACACGAAACAGAGGGGCCGTGACCAGTCGTAGTGCGCGAGGATGTCGAGCATGACCAGGTTGAATTTGGTGATGTTGTTGCCTTTGATTTCAAGCAGAATATAGTCCTGCATGCTGTCGCGCATCTCTTCCTTGACGATGCCGCTGGCAATGGCGTTGTCTTTGTTGACGGGGACGAGCAACTTGTGACCCGGGATGAAGTCCTGTCCGTCGCGGGTATAGCGCCCGTCCTTGAAGACGTTGATGGCTTCTTCGGCGAGGATGGGCCGGTCCACGACGTCGATGACCGGGCAGAAGTCGTTGGTCCCGTAGAGATACTGCTTGCGCGGGAGGGTGATGTTGACCGGGTCGGAATCGTAGAAACGGCATTTCATCTGGTCGATGTACCAGTCGGTGCCCAGCAGCGAGGAGTTGACGATACGCACGTCGGTCCGGATGCCTTCGACATCCTGCGCGTACCAGAGCGGGAATGTGTCGTTGTCGCCGTGTGTGACCAGCAGGGCATTGGTGTCGCAGGAGTTGAGCAGGTTGTAAGCCATGTCGCGGGCGGTATAACGGCCGCTGCGGTCGTGGTCATCCCAATTCTGGCAACCCATCAGGACCGGAACGACAAGGCCCAGGGCGACGGCCAGCACGGCAGCGGGCAGGGTATCGGTCTTTTTGAAAAGTTTCTCGAAACCGTTCTGGAGCGCCAGCACGCCCAGCCCGATCCAGAGGGAGAAGACATAGAAGGAACCCGCGTACGCGTAGTCGCGCTCGCGCACCTGCCCGGGTGTCTGGTTAAGGTACACCACGATGGCCAGGCCGGTGAGCAGGAAGAGCAGGCCGGTGACCCAGCTGTTGCGCGGGTCGTGGCGGAGCTGGAAGAAGAAGCCGAGCAGGCCGAGGATCAGCGGCAGGAAGAAATAATGGTTCTTGCCCCGGTTGTGGATGATGAAATCGGGTCCTTCCGTCTGGTTGCCCAGCCGGGCCCGGTCGATGAAGCCGATGCCGCTTTCCCAGTTGCCGCGGGTCAGGTCGCCCGGGATGTCCCCGTGCAGGTCGTTTTGCCGGCCCACGAAGTTCCATAGGAAGTAGCGGACGTACATGTAATTGACCTGGTAGTCGAAGAAAAACTTCAGGTTGTCGGCCATCGAGGGCTGCTGGAAATTGACGCCCTTGCCGTACACGGTAGCCCGGCGGGTCTTGTAGTTGGTGACATAGCTCTTGTAGAATGCCTTGAAATCTTCCGAGAAACCGTTCCACATGCGCGGGAAGAGCATTTTCGCGGAAGAAGGGAAAGAGGCGTCTACATTGACGGCCTGGTAATACTTGCCGTCCAGGGGCGTATAGTAGGGCTTTTCTTCGATTTCATAGGGCGAGTTGAACGTCTGGCCGTACACGATCGGGTTGGAGCCGTACTGCTCGCGGTTGAGGTAGCGGATCAGCGTGTAGGGGTTGTCAGGCTGGTATTCGTTCATCGGGGTGCCGGTGCTGGAACGGATGACCGTGACCGTGAAGAGCGAATAGCCGATGACGATGGTGGTCACCATCAGGGTGACAGTGTGGGCCAGGGCCTTGTCCTTTTTGCGGAAGGTCCGCAGCAGGAAGAAGCATGCGGCCAGGAAGAGCACCATGAAGATCGTAGCGCCCACGTTGAATTTGGCGCCGAAGCCATTGACGAAGAGCCGGTCCACGCCTGCGGCCAGCCGGGGCAGGAAGGGGATGATTCCGAAGAGCACGACAGCCAGGATGACGCCCGAGAGGGCCAGGACGCCGAGTGCGCGCCAGAAGGAAACGGGCTGCTCGCGCTTCTTGTAATAGATCAGGAACACGATAGCCGGAATCGTCAGCAGGTTGAGCAGATGGACGCCGATGGACAGGCCCATCAGGAAGCAGATGAGGATCAGCCAGCGGTTGGCGTACGGGGTGTCGGCCTCTTCTTCCCACTTGAGCGCCGCCCAGAAGACGACGGCTGTAAAGAGCGAAGACATGGCGTAGACTTCACCTTCTACGGCCGAGAACCAGAAGGTATCGGAAAAACAGTAGGCGAAAGCCCCGACGATGCCGGCGCCGAACAGCGCAACGGCACCCGCCTTGGTAAGCGTGCGGCCTCGCTTTTCCTGCAGCCTGCGCCCGAAATGGACGATGGTCAGGTAGAGGAAGAAGATGGTCAGTCCGGAGCAGATTCCGCTCATCGCGTTGACGGCGACGGCGGCGTATTTCGCGCCGGAGAAGATCGTGAAGATGCGCGCAAACAGGTTGAACACCATATTACCCGGCGCATGGCCGACCTCCAGCTTGTAGGACGAGGCGATAAATTCGCCGCAGTCCCAGAAACTCGTTGTAGGTTCGAGAGTTAGCAGGTAAACCAGCGACGCTAGAACGGCAACGCAGAGGGCGATGATGCGGTTGATCCGGTTGAACTGTTTTTTATCCATGTGAAGTGATTTTTCGTGCAAACAACAAAGATAAAGGTTTTATCACTAACTTTGCGAAAATTTTGCAGGGACGATGGCACAAGACTGGAAAGAGTTGCTGAAAGACCGGTTCGGCGAGGCGCTGGCCTCCTTGCCGGAAGAAGCGCAGCCGGAAGCGGAAGCCCCCCGGTTTCGCAAACAGCGCTTCGTGGTGTCGATCGACCGTCGCCGGCGTGCCGGCAAACAAGTGACCCTGGTCACGGGTTTTGCAGGAGAAGACGCTGAACTGGAGACGCTGGGACGGCAGCTCAAGACCCGTCTCGGTGTCGGAGGCTCCGTGGGAGAAGGAGAAATCCTTCTGCAGGGAGATGTCCGCGACAAGGTCGTGTCCCTATTGAACGAGATGGGCCATCAGGCCAAACGGGGAAATTGATGAGAGAACTGCCCGATCCCTATGTGCTGGCTTTTCTGCTGCTGGCCGGCGTGGCGCTGTTGATGGCGTACAACCGGCTCCTGGCGGCCGTCCGGGGCGGTTGTTCGTGTCTCCACGGCCTGAACGGAACGGTGGAAATGCTGGGCAACCTGTACATCTGCAATTCCGTGCGGGTCTCGTTCCTGCTGCTGGTTCCTTTCTATGCCCTTGCCCTGGTGGTCTCGGGCCTGAGCACGGTCGGGTACGCATGGACTTTGGCGGCCCTGGTCGCCTTGCTCCTTTTCCGCAAGCTGGTGTACAGCCTGATGGGCTGGCTGGGCGGACGGACCCTTGCTTTCCGCTCTGTCGAGCGGATGGGCTATGCCCTCGGCGTATTGGTGATGCTGGCTTCTGCGCCGGCCATCCTGCTGGGATGGCTGGTTCCGGAAACGCCCCGCTGGCTGCTCCTGCTTCTGCTGGCTTTGCCGGCGGTTGTGGGGGGCTTTCTCTATGCCCGCCGGGGTTTTTCCCTGATTTTTCAAACGGAATTTTCTCTTTTTTTCTGGGTTTTGTATCTTTGCGCCCTGGAATTTTTACCGATTTGTGTGGTAGTTAACCGATTGATCAATGGAAATTAAACGTATTCTCATCTCGCAGCCTGAACCGACGGGGGCTTCTCCTTACGCAGATTTGATTGCCAAGCGGGGCCTGACCATCGATTTCCGCCCGTTTTTCCGGGTGGAAGGAGTCTCTGTCCGGGACTTTGTCGCGCAGCGGGTGACCATTCTCGACTATACGGCCGTCGTATTCACCTCCCGTACGGCCATCGACGCTTTCTTCCACATCTGTGAGCAGACGCGGGTGAACGTCCCCGAGACCATGAAATATTTCTGCCAGAGCGAGGCCATTGCTGTCTATCTCCAGAAATACATCGTCTATCGCAAGCGCAAGATTTTCTTCGGCGCGGGTACGGTCACGTCGATGGTCCAGTCCATCGGCGCGAAGCACCGGAACGAAAACTTCCTGATCGCCTGCACCGACCAGCTGAAACCCGAGGTGCACAAGCTTTTCACCAAGGAAAAACTCAAGCACGGCAGCGCCGTGTTTGTCCGCACAGTCAGCAACGACATCCGCAATATCGACATGCATGACTACCAGGTTGTGGCCTTCTACAGCCCGGCCGACATCAAATCGCTGCAGGAAGCCTGGCCACAGTTCCAGCAGGATTCGCTGGTCTTCGCCACCTATGGTCCGTCGACCGCCAAGGCCGCGGAAGCGGCCGGTCTCCGGGTGGAGATCAAAGCGCCGGCGCCGGGGGCGCCTTCGATTGCGGAAGCGCTCACCAATTATCTGGACAGCAGTATCCAGGGATGAATGAACGCCAGATCCTCTCGCTGCTCAAGACCGGAGATGTCTTGTTTCATTATCCCCTGAAAGTGCATTTTCAGGAGGGCGGGGGCGATTTCGGTGTTTCGGTGCCCAAGCGGCTCTTCAAGCGGGCGGTGAAGCGCAACCTGCTCAAGCGCCGTGTCCGCGAGGCGTTCCGCCACAATGCGGAACGACTGGGCGGACGGTCCTACGACATTTTCGTCTATTATATCGGAAAACAGGTGGAGGAGTATGAAAGAATCGACAAGAGCCTCGCTCAGGTCCTGGACGATCTGGCTGCCCGTTAAGCTGATCCGCCTCTACCAGATCTTCCTGTCGCCCTACATGGGCCGGCAGTGCCGCTACACGCCCACCTGTTCGAACTATGCCTTGGAAGCCCTCCGCAAGCACGGCCTCCTGAAAGGAAGTTGGCTCGCCACCAAGCGCATCCTCCGCTGCGCCCCCTGGGGCGGCTCCGGCTACGATCCCGTGCCATAGGCTTTTGCCACTTGTTGCCGGTAAAGCCCTTGCACATCCGCTACGGCATTCCGCATAAGCCTCCCCGCAAAAACTCCGCGCAAGGGCTTTACCGGCAACGGCGTTTTTCCGGGCGCTGAAGAGGCCTGCTATACGCGTTTATTCTTTTGCCGAGAGTGTGAGGGTATATGTTTTGAAGACCTTAGCCACCCTCGGCTATTAGAGGGAGGGGCCCACGCAGTGGGAGGGGTCGAGCGCAGCGAGACGGTCTGAAAAACATATACCCGAACACGAAAGGCAAAAACCTGCCGGAAAAAAAGATGCCCGGTCAAAGCCGGGCATGACGTAAAGGTTCAGCCAGCAGGATACTAATCTTTCAAGGAATAGCCGAAGCGGTTCATGATGGCTTCGCGTTCGGCGGGGTTCTCGATGTCTTTGGTCATGGAGAGGATTTCCGCACGGGGATAGTCCTTGATGCGGAGGATGATCAGGCCGTCGAGACTGTAGTTGAAGAGCGGGTCGACGTTGAAGGCGATGATGCGCGTGTTGACCTTCATGTATTTCTTCACCAGCGTCGGCATCCGGTACGTATTGTCCGAAAGGCGCATCAGGAAACGGTCGAACTTCTCGAAATTGTCCATCTTGCGCCGCAGCAGGTCTTTCGGATTGATCTTCAGATAGTCCGGCTCGAACGGCGTGGTAGGCTGCGCCGCATTTTCAGACAGCATCGCACTGAATTTGTTCTCCAGGTAATACACCATCAGGCTCTGGTAAAACTTCGGATAGGCATTGCTGATGCTCACCGGTCCGATGAAGTATTCCGCGTCGGGATAGCGCATAAGGCTGTGCATCAGGCCTTTCAAGAGCAACATCAGCGGTAGCGCCTCTTTCTGGTACTCGAGACTCACGAACGAACGGCCCAGCTCGATGGTGGAATGCAGCGTATTCTCAAACGAAGGATCGTAGGTGAACAGGGAACTGGTGTAGAACCCTTCGATGCCGCCGTGCTTTTCGAAAATCTCCTGTCCGATGCCGAGCCGGTAGCCGCCGGCGATGCGCTTGCGCTTGGCATCCCAGAGAATCAGCTGCTTGTAGTACTTGTCGTAGTCATCCACGTCGATGGCCTGGTTGCTGCCTTCGCCCGTAGCGCGGAACGCCTCTTCGCGTCGCCGGCCCAATTCGATCATCGCCACGGGAATCTCATCGGAATCCGCCAGGTAGCATTGGTAGTTCGACACCTCGAAAAGCTTCTTGCCGCCGTTCTTGAGCCGGTCGAATTCCTTGACCACAGCCTTCTTGTCGCGCGGCAGGGAGATCGGCGTCACCAGCTCCGGGGGTTTCATGAGTTCCTCGTTCACGTTGTTGAACTCCGACTCCATGGCATAGACGCGGCTGCGGAGATAGCCGCCCAGCTGCTCGATATCCGGGTATTCCGCCAGTTCGTTCGGCATGATCGGCTTGCCGATACGCATGGGGATGGTCTTGCCCTTCTTGTTGAACAGCTCGTTGGGCAGGTTGAGGGTCCGGAGCATCGGATGGATGCGCCCCACGAAGTGGAACCACTTGGAATTCTGCGCTTCGAAATAGACCGGGATCACCGGCACGTTGGCATTGCGGATGAGCTTGATCATCGACGTCGGCCAGGGAATGTCTTCCACCACGTGCCGCTTGAGGGAAGTCCGGTTCTTCGGCCGCTGGTAGGTCGAGACCTCGCCGGCCGGGAAGAGTCCCAGCGAGCCGCCTGCGGCCAGGTGTTCCTTGGCGATCCGGATGCCGGCCAGGCTGCTGCGCGCGCTGGACAAGCCGCCGTCCGTGAACGGATTGACCGCAATGAAGGAGTCTTTCAGCGAAGGAATCATGGTCAGCAGGAAGTTGGCCATGATCTTGAAGTCGGTACGCATGGTGCCGATGACGGCGCTGAGCATCATGCCGTCGGCCGAGCCGATGGGATGGTTGGCCACCACGATGAAGGGGCCGTCCTGCGGGATATAGTTGTATTGCTGGGGCTTCAGGTCATAGCTCACGCCGGCATCTTTGAGGATGTGGGCCGAGAAATCCGCCCCCTGGTATTGCTTGCAGCGGTCGTTCGCCTTGTTGACTTTGTTGAACCCAAAGACCCACATGGCGAGCGACGAAAGAATCCAACCGATCAGGCCCCGCATGTGGATGGCCTTCATGATGTCGGATTTATTGATTATCTTTGTTTTCGTCTTTTTCATAATGCAGTCTAAAAAGCAAAGGTAATACTTTTCAATGAATGTCAGAGAGAAAATAGAATATCTTCCGCATGATCCCGGGGTTTACCGCTATTTGGACGCTGCTGGAAAAGTCATCTATGTGGGCAAGGCGAAGGACCTGAAGCGCCGCGTCTCCCAGTATTTCCGTCCTCCGGAACAACTGGACCGCAAGACCCGCGCGCTGGTGGAACACATCGCCGACCTGCACTACACCGTGGTCGAAACGGAAGAAGACGCGCTGCTGCTCGAAAACAACCTCATCAAGCAGTTGCAGCCCCACTACAATATCCTGCTCAAGGACGACAAGACCTATCCCTGGATCTGCATCCGCAAGGAAACTTTTCCCCGTGTCCTGCTTACACGGCGCTATGTGCAGGACGGTTCCCTGTATTATGGCCCCTACGCCTCGGTGCAGCACGCACGGCGGCTGCTCGAACTGATGGGCAGCCTCTACAAGCTGCGCATCTGCGCCCATCCGCTCACGCCCGAGCAGATTGCAGGCGGGAAGCTGCGCTGCTGCCTGAATTATCATCTGGAGAAATGCGCCGGTCCTTGCGAAGGTCTTTTCGGCGAAGCCGAATACAATGCGCAAATCGAGGAGATCAAGAAACTGCTGAGCGGGCGCACCCGGCAATTGGTGGCATCCTGCCGGGAAAAGATGCAGGAGGCCGCCGCGGAGCTGCGCTTCGAAGACGCGCAGCAATGGAAAGAGCGGCTCGCCCTGCTGGAAGCCCAACACGAACGGGAGAAGGCCGTGGGCCATGGCATCCTCGACATGGAAACCTATAAGCTGCTGAAGGAAAAGACCCTTCCCAAACGCATCGAAAAGTCCGAGAAAGTGCTTGCGCAACTGCAGAAAGACCTGGGCATGGCGGTTCCGCCGCGGCACATCGAATGTTTCGACAATTCCAACATCCAGGGCACGAACCCGGTCGCGTCGTGTGTGGTCTTCAAGGACGCTCTGCCGAGCAAGCGCGACTACCGTCATTACAACATCAAGACAGTGGTGGGCGCCAACGACTATGCCTCCATGAAGGAGGTGGTCAACCGCCGGTATTCCCGGCTGATGGCCGAAGGCGAGGAGCTGCCGCAACTGATCGTCATCGACGGCGGGAAGGGCCAGCTCAGTTTTGCGCTGGAGGCCTTGATGGAACTGGGCATCGCCGACCAGGTTTTCATTGTGGGCCTGGCCAAGCGGCTGGAAGAGGTCATCGTGCCGGGCGACCCGCTGCCTTTGTTTCTCGACCGCAACTCCAGCTCGCTCCGCGTGTTGATGCAGATCCGCGACGAGGCCCATCGCTTCGGCATCACCCACCACCGCAACCTTCGCAGCAAGGCGCAGACAGTCAGCGCCCTACGTGCGATTCCAGGCGTAGGAGAAGCGACCGAACAGAAACTGCTTCGTCACTTCAAGAGCCTGAAACGCATCAAGGAAGCCAGTTTGGAAGAGCTTACGGCTGTTGTGGGGCCGAAGCTCGCTTCGCTAATCCATTCCATTGAATGAGGCCGTAGACGGCATTCGCCAGGAAGAAGGCGAACATTACCAGCATCAGTGCCGCATGTTCTTCGCCCCGGACCGTGGCGACCAGCCATTTGACGACCTGGACGGCGTCGAGCACGATCCAGATGTACCACTGTTCCGCAATCGCCTTTACCATCATGTACATGGCCAGGATAGAAACCACCGTGGTCACGGAATCCAGCCAGGGCTGCGAGTCTCCGATGGCGGGAAGGCCGAGGATCCAGGCGAACAGCGGGATCAGCACGGCCGCCACGGCCAGCAGCACAAGCGCGGTCTTGCGGGTCAGGTGTACCGCGTTCACGGCGCCGCTTTCGGCGTTCCGGTTCTTCTTCCAGGTCGCCCAGCCCACGAACTGCATGGGCAGATAGTACAGCAGGTAGATGGCTGAGTCGGCATACAGCCGCGATTTCCACGAGATGTATACGTAAATGGCGTTGTAGATGATGCCGAACAGATAGTTCCAGATGTTTCCCTTGGCGCAGAGCACCAGGTTGACGATGCCTGTTACGGCCACGATGAAGCCGAGGGTGTCCCACCCTTCGCCGAGCAGCGACGACACGATGCTGACAATCGTCGTGCCGAGAATCAGGAACCAATCGAAGGCGTTGAGCCGAAGCTTGTTGTCCATGGGTCAGAAAGCCTAGAGTCCGGTGGTTAAGATGAACTGGAATTTCCCTTTGTCGCCGGGAATGTTGCGGCGGGCGTAACGCACGCCGAACTGGAAGTCGGTGCCGATGCGGAACAGCCGGGTATTGACCAGGATGGCCGAACCATAGGAGAGCCACGACTGCGGGGCGGTCGGAAGCAGCACGTAGTTCGAGTCGGACAAGAGCTCCGGAGGGTCGGGATGCGCCTTGTCGAATGCGACATCCACAAACGGGACAAGGATGAAACGCTTGAGATAGAAGAAGAAGCCGCCGTCAAGGTCGCCGGCGTAGATGGGAAGGGCGTATTCGAGCGTGGCCCGGTTGTAGTTCATCAGGACTTCCCGGGTAAAGCCGAACGGTTTCCGGACCAGGTTGTAGTCGGCGCTGTAAAACAGGCCGTTTTCCGGCTGGTACTGGTAGGAATACGAAAGTTTGAACCCGTCTTCTTTGCCGAGGCCGGGAAGATAGGTCCAGGCCGTGAAGGCGCCGATGTTGTTGCGTGCCGGGCCGATCCGGGTCATGCCGCTAAGCTGGAATCCGAAGCCCAGGCGGGGAGTCAGGCGGGCAGCGGGGCGGGCGAGCCGGGTGTCGAAACGGAGGCTTCCGGTCAGCAGATGGGTTCTTTCTCCGGTGACCAGTGCGAGGTCCTTGTTCTGGAAAGTCCAGTATTCATAGGCATCGTTAGTCATCGACCAGCCGATGGCGGGGGTTACGCGCGTGGTCCAGCCTCCCCGGGAAAAGACCAGCGGAATGGACATCTTGGTATTGACCGCCAGGGCGGGCGCGCCCAAGGTATCGATCCGGGGCGGGGTGTTGAGGTGAGCCTGGCTGTCGCCATGGGATTTCGTCCGGTCGCGGTGGTTGTAATCGACCGCCACCTCAAAGACCGGATAGAGTCCGGAATACTTGGCGTAGAAGTGACCGGCGTGATGCCTGTCGTGATAGGAGTAGCCGAGTGTCGAGACCAGGGTTCCGAGATGATTCTGCGACATGACGGTCGCGCCAGGCGCGATATACTCGTACCAGTTGCTGAAATGCTGGGAGTCGAAGCCGCCCAGGTCATTCATCAGGCGGTCGACACAGGCGTAGAAGGGCGCCCAGGAGTGGATGTGGATTCCATGCTGCGCTTTGTTGTAGGGCCGGCTTTCCAGCGAATCGATATGTTGGCGGAGCAGGAGGTCTTCCGTGGGAGAGAGCGTGTGCGTCTCTTCCAGGGCCTGCTGCACGTTGGTTTCGGCAATGAGGGATTTGTGCGGCATCCGGAAGGAGGTACGATAGGCGGACAGGCTGTCGAACGGAATGGCGACAGGCTGGTAACCCAGGTGGTCGTAGTTGCCGAAACGAAGGATTCCGTCGGCGTCGAGCGACGGTGTTTCCGCACTGAAATGGACGGAGGTGACCCGTTTGACCATCGGTTGCTGTCCCGGATGAAGCGTGTAGAGGTTGCTCACGCCGTCGAGGTCGGAAATAAAGTAGAGCAGGCTGTCGCCGGCGGCCTGCAGGTTGCGGATCATCCGCGACTGCGGGTTCACGACCCGGCTCCAGCTCCCGTCGTAGCGGAACAGTCCCATTCCTTCCGATGTGATGACCGATGCATAGAGGGCTTCTTGGAGTTGGGCGATGCCGGTTACCTGTCCGTTCTCGGGCGCGGCGATGCGGTCGAGAAGCTGTCCGTTGCGGTCGAGGATCACGACGTCGGAGCCGCCTTCGACCCGGTATTCCGCCGCCAGGATGGAGTCGCGGCCGGCCGACGGGGCCGGATTCAGATAGCGGGTGCGCCGGGTCAGGGTCTCGAACCGGTTCTTTTCGGCGTCATAGCGCCGGATGACCGACCAGCTGCGGTGTTCCCAGCGGGGGTCGGGCACGATTTCCGAGAAGAGAAGGGAATGGTCGCTGTCGGGGACCAGGGTGCTGGTGTTGCTTGCCAGCGGATGGCGATAATGCCGCTTTCCGCTTGAATCGATGCTGACCAGGCGGCGTTCGAACTGCATGCCGCTCATCGTGGCGTAGGTCGCATCGGCCAGCCGGACGGGATTGGAAATCTCGGTATAGACGCTGTCTCGCTGGGCGAGCAGTGGCTCGACCGGCGTAAACGGCGCGCGCAACTTGTCTTCCCAGCTCCATTGTTCCGTGTAGCGGGCGATGGCAGAACGCCAGTTCTTGCGGCCGGTCAGGCCCGAGGCCCGGATGTAGGCCCGGTGCGAGACACTGAAGATGCGCCACCAGTCGCGGACCTGGATCTCCATGATGTCGCCGGTGACGGCGTAGTTGTGGGAATTGTAGCGCATCGTGCTGACGACCATGTAGCCGAGCGGATACTTTCCGGGGGTGTAGTAGCGGTAGGAACCGTAGCGCCAGTTCGCCCAGGTGCGGAAATCCCCGGCCAGGAAAGAGGCCCGGAAAAATTTCAGGAATTCCGGATTCCGGCCGCGGCCCGACAGGGTCAGGTCGGTTTCGTTCTGCACGGCGTCGCCTTCAAGCAGGACGCGGGTGGGGTAGAGGCCGATGCCGACGGCGCTGCCCTGTTCGCCGGCCAGGAGGTTCAGGACGTGATACAGGCCTTTGGTGTAATGCGCCATCTGTCCGATGTGCCGGCCTTCGTGGACGGCGAGCTGCATTTCCCAGTTGGCGGCGTAGAGCGCGTCGGCGGGTGGCGTGGTGTAAAGCTCGATGCGTTTGGGCGCCCATGCGACCATGCCGTTGCTATACATGTCGTAGGGCTGCAGGATCATCGGCATGTGGGGCGTCTCGATGTGCAGGCCGGTCAGGGTGGCGGACCGGGTCTTTTCAAAAGTATAGAGATACACCCTTGCCAGCGAGTCGATTTCAGTGGGATAAATCAGGTCGAAATGATCGCCTTTGATCTGGCTCCAGCGGGTCCCGGCGGGAGCGCTTCCGGAGAGAACGTACTGCGCCCGGACGGGCAGCGCGGCCGTCACGAGCAGAAAGAATGTGAGGATGATACGTTTTCTCCGCATGAGACCGCAAATATATACAAAATCCGTTCCCGCGCGCGCAAAATGCATTATCTTTGTTCCTCAAACAGGGCAAAATGGACGCAGTGATCGCATATGTTGACGGTGCCGATCCGTGCTGGCAGCAGGATTACCGGACAGCGGCCGGGCAGCCGGTTTTGGCCAAACGCTACCGCGACTGGGGGACGCTTCCGTTCCTGCTCAGGGGCATCGAACAGCACCTTCCTTTCGTGGACCGGGTCTTCCTCGTGGTTTCCCGGGAAAGCCAGGTGCCGGTGTGGGCCGATCGGGCGCATTTACAGGTGGTATTGCATGCGGATATCATTCCGGCGGCGTATCTGCCGACGTTCAACAGCACGACCATTGAACTGTTTCTCCATCGGATACCCGGCCTTTCGGAGCGTTTCCTGTATTTCAACGACGACATGTTTCCTGTGATGGACGCCTCCGAATCGGATTTCTTTCCCGACGGCCGGCCGGCGACCGGTTTTTCCCACCATCTGCTGGCCCGGGGGCTCTACAAGCGCCAGACGAAAAACGCCGACCGGATGGCGCGTCGGGCGCTGGGCCTTCGGCCCGGCCCGTTTTTCCTCCGGCCGCAGCACACCTGCTCTCCCATGCTTCGCAGCGTCTGCGAGGAGGCCTTCGCGCGGGTTTCCGCGCAGCTGCCCGCCACGCTGACGATGCTTCGCGATGCGCGCAATGTGAACCAGTACCTGTACTTGGACTATGCCCTTTTAAGCGGGCGGGGCCTGGCACGCAAGCTCTCCAACCGGCATATCTCGATGGCCGCCACAACCCCCGAACGCCTGGCGAAAGCCATCGTGTCGCCGGATCGGAAGCTGGTGTGCATCAACGACGTGGAAATGTCGCCGGAGCACTATGCGGCGCTTCGGACGGCGATGCTGACGGCTTTTTCCGAACATTTTCCCACGAAATCGGTTTACGAACGATGAACGACGAACAATTCATGCAGGAAGCGCTGCGCGAAGCGCGCGCGGCGGCGGCCGAGCGGGAAGTGCCCATCGGCGGTGTCGTGGTCTGCGGCGGGCGCATCATCGCCCGCGCACATAATCTCACGGAGACGCTGACCGATGTGACCGCCCATGCGGAGATGCAGCTGATCGGCATGGCCGCCGACTACCTGGGCGGCAAATATCTGAACGACTGTACGTTGTATGTCACGGTGGAGCCCTGCCCGATGTGCGCGGCGGCCCTGGCCTGGGCCCAGCTGGGCCGCCTGGTCTACGGCGCCCCCGATCCCAAGCGCGGCTACACCCTTTTCTTCCCCTCGCTCCTCCACCCCCGTACCGAAGTCACCCCCGGCATCCTCGCCCCCGAAGCCGCCGCCCTCATGACAGACTTCTTCAAAAACCAGCGGTAACAGCCTGTTCTCGTCATTTTCCGTCATGCCCGGCTCCGACCAGGTATCTCCAGCTTTCAATCGTTGCGGGAGAAACCCCTCCACGGAGTTTTTGCGGGGAGGCTTGTGCGGAAAGCCGTAGCGGATGTGTAGGGGCTTCTCCTGCAATGAAAGACCCCATCTGCACTGATCTGCATCTGCGGGGGCCGTGTAACGACAAAAGGGCGGCCCTTCTCCCGACGGACCACCCTTTCGAATGATAATATACTAAAACCTAAACCACCTGATAGATGCGGGTCAGGGGTGAAATGTTGCGTCCGGATTTGAAGAAAATTGGCGAATCGGGCCAAAATTCGACCTAACAACAATTTTTAGAGCAGTTTTGACAACGTGAAAACTCGCCGCGCAGGCGTTTTTCAACCAGGCTGAGCATCCGTTCCCGCAGTTCCGTCGAGGAAATCTTTTCCACCACTTCGCCGGCGAAGGCCAGCTGCTGAAGCAACCGCGCCTCGGCGGCAGGAATGCCGCGCGTCCGCATATAGAAGAGTTCGTCGGGATTGAGCCGGCCGATCGTGGCGCCATGGCTGCATTTCACGTCGTCGGCATAGATCTCCAATTGCGGCCGGGTATAAGCCCGGGCCGTGTCGCTGAGCAGCAGATTGTGGTTCGCCTGGTAAGCTTCCGTCTTCTGCGCATCCGGGACGACCTTGATCAGGCCGTCGAAATGGGCGACACTCCGGTCGTCGAGAATGCTCTTGAACAACTGGTTGCTGCGGCAGCCCGGCACCTGGTGCGTGAGCCGGATGTCGTAGTCCATCCGCTGTTCGCCGTCGGCTAAGTAAAGGCCGCTCAGCCGGCAGGAAGCACCTTGTCCTTCGAGCCGGGCTTCGATGTGGTTACGGATCACGCCGCCATGCAACGACAGGAACACCATGTCGAGCGAGGCGCCGGGACCCAGGACGATGTCGTAGTCCGTTTCGTGTTCCGCCCGGTTGTGCTCGTTCTGCATCACGACGAATTCCGCCGCGGCTCCCTCCTCTAACGTAATCTTCACCCGCTCGACCGTCTTGAAAAAGTCGAGCGAGAAAGTATGGGCGCACAGAATAATCCGGCCGGACGAACGGGGCCCGAAATGGAACGACGATTCGAACGACAGATCCTGCGGTCCGTCGGCGCTGCGGATGCCGATGATCTGCAGCATCCGGTCCATCGGCTCGCCCGCTTCCAGCCGCAAGGCCAGCGGGGCGTTGCCGCCCTGCACCTTTCCGTTGACCAGGAAAAGTTGCCGGGCGTCCTTGAGCGGCACGCGACAGCGGAACTCCTGCTTGAGCGCAGGCGCGTAAATGAGGTTACTCGCTTTCATGGATGAGCCAGTCGTAGCCTTTCTTTTCGATTTCGAGGGCCAGTTCCTTGCCGGCGGTCTTGATGATGCGGCCTTTGTAGAGGACGTGGATGACGTCGGGAATGATGTAGTCGAGCAAGCGCTGGTAGTGCGTGATGACGATGAACGCATTATCGGGACGCTTCAGTTTGTTGACGCCCGAAGCCACGATGCGCAGGGCATCCACGTCGAGGCCGGAGTCCGTCTCGTCGAGGATGGCCAGGCGGGGTTCCAGCATCGCCATCTGGAAAATCTCGTTGCGTTTCTTCTCGCCGCCCGAGAAGCCCACGTTCACGCCGCGGCCTGAGAAACTGCTGTCCATTTCCACGTAGGCCATCTTTTCGCGCATCAGCTTCAGGAACTGGGCGGCACCCAGCGGTTCGAGGCCACGCTGCTTGCGCTGTTCGTTCACGGCGGCTTTCATGAAATTGACATTGCTCACACCGGGAATCTCCACGGGATACTGGAATCCGAGGAAGAGGCCGGCCCAGGAGCGTTCTTCGGGCGAAAGAGCCAGCAGGTCGCGGCCGTCATAGGTGACGGCGCCCTGCGTGACGTGAAACGTCTCGCGGCCCGCCAGGACGGCGGAGAGGGTGCTCTTTCCCGAGCCGTTGGGACCCATGATGGCGTGGACTTCGCCGGCCTTGATTTCCAGGTCGATGCCCCGGAGAATCTCTTTCTCGCCGACCGAGGCGTGCAAGTTTTCTATTTTGAGCAGCGTATTCATCAGGCTTTTCTCCTATACATTTTCTCCCAGTGGACCAGGGAGACGATGCCGTTGACAAGATAGAGCGCGCTGACGATGGGCATGAAAATGTTGCCGACCGACAGGTGCAGGATCAATTGGGTGATATTGACGATGATCCAGGCCACCCAGCAGTCCCATTTCTTCTGGGCGCTGAGGAATTGGGCGACAAGGATCAGGATGGTGACGCAGGAATCCAGATAGGGATGCGGGTCGGCCGGGTAGAGCCGTTGCAGCAGCCCGCCCCAGATGGCCGCCACCAGCAGGACGACCGCTACGGTGAGAATCCGCTCGGGCCAGGTGAGCATGGAGACTTTGAGTTCCCCTTTCTTCTCGGAACTCTCCTCGTTCTCTTTGGGATGCGTCCAGCGGTAATGGCCGAGGATGTTGATGCCCAGCGACACAGGCTGCAGCAGGAGCGAGGCGAAGAGATTCTTCTGCCAGAAAAGGAAAAACAGGGCGATGGTGTAGAGATACCCTACCCAGAAATTGTATTTGCTGCCCCGGCCTGCGAGGAACACGCAGGTCAGGCCCAGCAGTGAGCTGATGAGATCGAGCCAGGAGAATGTCATCCGATGCTCCCCTCCAAGGAGACCTGTAGCAGTTTTTGCGCCTCGACGGCGAATTCCATCGGGAGCTTGTTCAATACTTCTTTGGCATAGCCGTTGACGATCAGGCCGACTGCGTCTTCTTCCGTGATGCCGCGCTGGCGGCAGTAGAAGAGCTGTTCTTCGCTGATCTTCGAGGTCGTGGCCTCGTGTTCGATTGTGGCGCTCTGGTTGTCCGATTCGATGACGGGGAAGGTGTGGGCGCCGCACTTGTCGCCCAGCAGCAGGGAGTCGCACTGGGAGTGGTTGCGGGCCCCTTCGGCCCCCGGCAGGACTTTGACCATGCCCCGGTAGCTGTTCTGGCTGCGGCCGGCCGAGATGCCTTTGCTCACGATGCGGCTGGTCGTGTTCCGGCCGATATGGATCATCTTGGTGCCGGTGTCGGCCTGCTGGAAGTTGTTGGTCACGGCCACGCTGTAGAATTCCGACACAGAATTGTCGCCTTTGAGGATCGTGCTCGGATACTTCCAGGTAATGGCGCTGCCGGTTTCGACCTGTGTCCAGAACAGACGGCTGCCGCTGCCTTTGCAGATACCGCGCTTCGTAACAAAATTGTAGATGCCGCCGCGGCCCTGGGCATCGCCGGGATACCAGTTCTGGACGGTGGAGTATTTTACCTCGGCGTCTTTCTCGACGATGATTTCAACCACTGCGGCGTGCAACTGCGATTCGTCGCGCATCGGCGCGGTGCAGCCCTCGAGGTAGCTCAAGTAGGCCCCTTCGTCCGCCACGATAAGCGTCCGCTCGAACTGGCCGGTGCCGCGGGCGTTGATGCGGAAGTAGCTCGAGAGCTCCATCGGACAGCGGACGCCCTTGGGAATATAGCAGAACGAACCGTCGCTGAAGACGGCGCTGTTCAAGGCACTGTAGAAATTATCGGCGATCGGAACAACCGTTGCCAGGTATTTCCGTACGAGCTGCGGATAATTCTTGACGGCTTCCGAGAAGGAGCAGAAGATGATGCCCTTCTCGGCCAGCGTCTCGCTGAAGGTGGTCTTGACCGACACGCTGTCGAACACGGCGTCGACAGCCGTGCCGCTCAGGACCCCGCGCTCATGGAGCGGAATGCCGAGCTTGTCGAAGGTTTTCTCGATTTCCGGATCGATCGCTTTCTTTTCCGAGGGCTTTTTCGGCGCGGCGTAATACACGATATCCTGGAAGTCGATGGGCGGGATGTCGAGATGGGCCCAAGTCGGAAGCGACATTTTCTGCCACTGCCGGAAGGCCTTGAGCCGGAATTCCAGCAGCCACTCCGGCTCTTCCTTTTTCTTGGAAATCAGCCGGATGATCTCTTCATTGAGGCCTTTCGGGATGAAATCCTGTTCCACCTCCGTCACGAACCCGTGCTCATATTCTCCCGAGGTGACCTCTTCTATGATTTTCTCGCTTTCTTTCATTGCGCTGCAAAGATAGCATTTCGGGGCAATATCCGGATGGATTTTTGTGTCACCGGGTCAGGGACCGGGTCAACAACGAGATGA
>JAFZAF010000022.1 GCA_017548335.1 Bacteroidales bacterium
ATCATAATCCAGCGGATCATAGTCGAAGTTCGTTCCCGGCATTTTTTCACCCAGCAGAATCATGGCGAAACCTTCTGGATGGATGCACGGATACGGAACCGTATCGTCACGGACGAACTCGGAGCCATTCCAACGATAGAACAGCTCAAAGCCGCACTTGTCAGCCACCTGCCAATCGTCAAAGGTGTTGAGAAAGATTTTTAAACCGTTGGCAGTAAAATCGTAATTATACACCCGGTCGCGCATCATCTCCCGGATATAGGGAATGTCACCGCAGCCGGCCAGCCGGAGAAGGTCTTCGAAAGCGTCGGCATCCGGATAGGGATTCAGCGGAAGGGCCACTTCATGGGCGTTTTTCGCAGCCGGATCATATTCGTAGGCACGAACGTACTTGGTTGCCCAACCGTCGCAGCCGCCGCCTTCCGAAAGCAGTACAAGCACATGGTCGTCAGCGTCATACCCCCAGCAACCCATCTCGAAACCGTCATAGCAATCCCCGCCGAACAGCGTATAAGACAGGGTGTTATAGGCATATCCCCCATTGCTGGCGGCATCGGCATAGTTTTCCATGAGCTCAGTACGGATGCTGTCTTTCACACTTTGCGCGGCAAACTTGTCGGTCATGATGTTGTCGCCGAACAGGGAAAAGATAGAAAATATCTCGTCGAACGAAAAGTCCCTGTAGCGGCCGCCAGCCGTTGCCGGCGAGTCCGCATTGACACTCGGAGTGTCTTCATTTGACAAAGTTTGTGCGCCGGACTGCGGCCCGTTTTCCTTCTTGCAGCCGATCAATGCCAAGACCACGACTGCCAGACAAAGTACGAATCGTTTCATAAGTACTAATAAAAAAAGAGCCTGCGGAATGCAGGCTCCAACCCGGTGGCCCTTAGCAGATTTGAACTGCTGACCTCCTGCCTGTCAAGCAGGCGCTCTAAACCAGCTGAGCTAAAGGACCTTTTTTCCAAGCGTTGCCGCTTTGGGACTGCAAATATAGCACTTTTTTCTTTAATTCGTGTTTTCCGATGAAAAATATGATAAAAGTTTCTTACAGCATCGACTGGTGGAAGACCAGTTGGATAAGGCCTTCGACGATGGAGGCCAGGCCGAGGAGCGCGATAAGGATGCCGGAAACCCGGTTGATGATCAGCATCTGACGGAGACGGAAACGCTTGCGGAACAGGTTGATGCCGCTGCTGAGCAGGAACCACCAGCCGGCCGTGCCGACAAAGATGCCGGCCAGGACGAGCAGCACGGAAGAAGTGGTGGCGTCGGTCAGGTCCAGGCGGACGAAAGCAAAGAGGCCGAACATCAGGACCAAGGCGCCCGGATTGGTGATGGTCATCAAAAAGCCCCGCAGGGCTTCCTGCGCATGCCGGGTCGGAATGGTGCCTGCGTTGGGACGCCGCAAGTCCTTGATCGGATTTTTCAAGGCAATCTGGAGACCGATGAGGAAGATGACGATGCCGCCGATCAGCATCACCCATTCGCTGTTCCGCTCCAGGAACTCATTGATGAACGTAACGGAGAAGAGGGCGATGGAGGCGTAGAACGTATCGGCAACTGTGGAGCCGAGTCCGACGGCGAAACCGGCCCAACGGCCTTTGCTCAGCGTTTTCTGGATACACATGATGCCCAACGGCCCCAAAGGGATCGAGGCGCCCAGGCCGATCAGGATGGCCTTGATGAAATTGAGCACGATGGTTTCCAAAGCGGGGGCAAAGATACCATTATTTGAGAATATTTCAGCAAAAAACCTATCTTTGTAGATGATTGTTCAACGCGCTTCCGTTCCCATGAAGAATAAGCCTTCCCATCCGAAAGGAAACTGCTGGTTGCTGGTGGTTGGCTTCGTCCTGCTGGCCAGCCTGCCTTTTCTGGTTCCCCGTCTCGGATTCCTCTCTCTGATTGCCTTCGTCCCGCTCTTCCAGCTCGACAGGCTGCTTCGAGTAAATGAGATCCGGCATGCCTTCTGGTATTACTACGTCGCTTTCCTCGGGTTCAACATTGCCGCGACATTCTGGATCTGGTTCGTCTCCCCGGCCGGTGCCATCGCCGCCATCCTGCTCAACGCCCTCCAGATGGCCGCCGTCTTCGCGCTCTACCGCTGGAGCGGCCGGGTCATCCGCCGGAAAGTAAAGAATCCGATCCGGGCCGAAGCCGGGACGTTGTTCTTCTTTTTGGTTACCTGGCTGGCCTGGGAACACATCTATTTCAACATCGAAATCTCCTGGCCCTGGCTCTGCCTGGGCAATTCCTTTGCCACGAATCCCGAAATGGTGCAGTGGTACGAGATCTTCGGCGCCGTCGGGGGATCGGCCTGGATTCTGCTCTGCAACAGCGCGATCTATCTGGCAATGATCAGTCGCGAACGGGCGGACCGCCGCTGGTATGCCGCCAGCGCCGCGATGCTGGTCATCCTCCCGATCCTCTGCTCGGAGATCCGCTATGTCAACTATCGGGAGACGGACGATCCGATGGAGGTGGTGGTCATCCAGCCGAATGTCGATCCGTTCCACAAATATGGCGTCGAACCGCAAAGTGCGCTGGATGCCCAACTAATCGGCCTGATGGCTCGCGAAGTCACCTCGCAGACCCGGTACATCATCACGCCGGAGACCTTTACCTACGATATGGACATCGACCATCCCGACAAGAATCCTTCCTACCAGAAATACCGCGCCTTCCTCACTGCACACCCGGAAACCGACTTGCTGTTGGGCGCCCTCACATACCGTCTTTTTGAATGTCCTGAAAAGCCCACGCGAAGCGCCCGGGCCCGCGGGGGCGGACATTGGATCGACTTGTACAACACCGCGCTGGTGATGGACAGCCAGCAGGTCTACGGCTCCTATGTCAAGTCGAAGCTCGTGCCTGGCGTGGAGATTATCCCCTACGAGAACGTGCTGAAATTCCTCGGCCCTTTGGTTGCAAAATTCGGCGGATCAAACAGCAGCTACGGCACCCAGGACGAAATGGACGCGATCCCCTGCAGCGACGGGCGCAAGCTCGGCGCCATGATCTGCTATGAGTCGGTCTACGGAGACTGGTCGCGCGTGGCTACGAAGAAAGGCGCCCGCTTCCTGGCCGTGATGACCAACGACGGATGGTGGGGCGACACGCCCGGCTACCGGCAGCATTTCAACTTCGCCCGCCTGCGCGCTATCGAGAACCGGCGCGACGTGGTACAGGCCGCCAATACGGGCCGCTCAGGC
>JAFZAF010000023.1 GCA_017548335.1 Bacteroidales bacterium
ATGGACCTGGGCATCCGGATTCCAAAGGCATACCGCCTGGTCACCGACGGAAAGCGCGTGGGCGTGGAGTTCGAACGCATCACGGGCAAGCGCTCATTTGCCCGTGCCATCTCCCAGGACCCTGACAACCTGGAGCGCTATGCAGCGGAGTTTGCCCGGCAGTGCCGCAAATTGCACACGACGCGCTGCAACACGGCGGTGTTCTCTTCCGTCAAGGATCATTTCAATCAGGTCATCGATGCTTCCCGCGATTTCGACGGGGAGCAGAAGGCGAAACTGCATGCCTTCGTGGACCATGTGCCGGATGCAGACACCTGCCTGCACGGCGACATGCACATCGGTAACATCATCATGGCGGATGACCGCACCTGGTGGATCGACCTGGCCGACTTCCGTTACGGGGATCCGCGCTTCGACATCGCGATGCTTTGGTTTGTCTGCGTCGCAAACGAGAGCGAAGAACTCGCACAAAGGCTTTTCCACATCTCGCACGGCCAGATGCTGCAAGTATGGGACGTATTTGTCCGTACCTATTTCGGAGAAAACGCCGATCCGGAGCAGGTGAGTGCCGAAATCGCTCCTTTCGGCGCACTTTATATGATTCATTTCGCCAACCGGGAGTCGATGCTGCCGCCGTGGCGTGCACATATTGAAAACACACTGCTCAAGTAGCCCATGCACTACATTTTCATCATCAACGGGCGCAGCGACAAGAGCGCGATCATGGATGACGTGAAACGCCAGATCCAGGAGGCGGGCGCCAGCCTGGATTACGAGATGTACAGCACGCGTGGCGTGGGCGACGGGACCCGTTTCGTCCGGATCTACTGCGACCTGCATCCGCGTGACAAGGTTTGTTTCGTGGCCTGCGGCGGTTCGGGTACGTTGAACGAGGTGGTTTCGGGCATGGTCGGGTCGTCCGGCAAGTATTTGGCGGTCATGGCCTATGGCGAAACCAACGATTTCCTGAAATGCTTCCCCGACCATGATTTCACCTCGCTCCGGAAGATGCTGGAGGGTGACGTACGGAAGGTGGACATCATGAAGGTCAACGACGATTACGCCATCAACGTCATCAACATCGGTTTCGATGCGGCGGTTGCCGCATTCGGTTATCAGGCCATGGAGGCCGGCCGGGTGAAGAATGCCTACCGCTGGGGTATTTTCCGGGCCGTTTTCTTCAAGCGCAACAACCGGATCCGGGTCGTGGCCGACGGCGAACGGATGAACCGGCGCCGGATGCTGCTCTGTACGGTGTCCAACGGCCGGGTCTGCGGCGGTGAATTCGTCTGCGCCCCCCGTGCCGAACTCGATGACGGCTGGATGGAAGTCTGCCTGGTGCGGAGGATGCTGCTGCTGACTTTCCTGCGGATCCTGCCGGTATACCGGCGGGGAGAGCATCTTGATATCCCCTGGGTCCGCCGTCGGATCCGTTACAAGCGCGCTAAGCATGTGGAGGTCGTGTCCCGCGACCTGGTCGATATCGCCCTCGACGGCGAACTGCTTTCCAGCCATTCTTTCCAAATCGATATCCTTCCCAAAGAAATCAATCTGATCCTTCCTTCGGTCGTCACCATGAAAAAGAGATTTGAACCCATTGTCGACAAGTGCGGGGAAATCATCGATTACCTGATGTCTTCGCCTGATATTCCGCAGGATGAGGCCCTGCAATTCAAGATCCGGCTCTCCATCGAAGAGGCGGTGGAAAATGTGGTCCGCTATGCCTACGACGGCGGAATGGGCTGGATCGAGGTCGGTACGGAACTCGACCCGAAAGGCGTGATGCTGACCATCCTGCTGCGGGATGCCGGCGTCCCGTTCAATCCGCTCGACAAACCCGACCCCGACGTCACCCTGTCGGCCGAGGACCGGGCGATCGGCGGCCTGGGCATCTTCCTCTGCAAAAAGCTGATGGACGAGATCGAGTACAAATACGAGGACGGCTGCAACATCCTCATCATGAAGAAGAAGGTGGCGTGATGAAAAGGCTTTCCCTCGCGTTGCTGCTGGCTTGCTGCTTCCTTTCCGCCCGGGCGCAGGATGCCTTGTACTTCATGCCCCAGTGGACGCCGCAAACCCAGTTTGCGGGCTATTATGTGGCGCTGGAGAAAGGTTTCTACGCGGAAGAAGGCCTGGAAGTGGTGATCGACCATTTCGGCGGCAGTTCCACGGAAAGCGTCGTCGACAAGCTCGCGCACCGGAACGTGGACATCATCACCACGCAGCTGATCTCAGCGCTGCTGGCGCGTGAAAAAGGCATCAAACTGGTCAATATGCTGCAGACCTCCCAAGTCAACGGCCTGATGTGTGCGACGCGTTTTCCCATCGAATCGCCCCAGTCCCTGAACGGGGCGAAGATCGGCCGGTGGAAGGTGGGATTCGGTGAGGTAAGCGATTTATTCTGCTACAAGAACGGTTTGAACGTTCAGTGGATTCCCTACATTCAGGGTATCAACCTTTTCGTGTCCGGGGCTGTAGATGCGCTGCTCTGTTATAGTTATAGCGAATATCTCCAGCTGGTGCTGGCTACTGGCGGAATTCCGGAAGGGAACGTGATCCGGTTCCGCGATTTCGGCCTGGATTTCCCCGAAGACGGCTTGTATGTAACCGAGAGTTATTACAAGAAGAACAAGGAGAAGGTGGACAAGTTCGTGCGTGCCTCCCGCAGGGGCTGGGAGTATGCACGGGTGCACCGCGAAGAGGCGCTTGACATCTCGATGAAAATGATCCGCAGTTACAATGTGGCGACGAACCGCACCCTGCAGCGCATGATGCTGGACGAGATGCTGGATCTCCAGGTCAACCCGGCAACGGGCGTCGCGGATTTTGCGCCGGTCCGGAAGGATGTGTTTGACGCGCTCAACGCCATGCTGCTGGAGACCGGTCACTTGAAGAACGTCATTCAATACGAGGAGATGATCCGATGAGCCTGAAGAAGAATTTCGCCTCCAGGCTCAGCCTGTATGTACTGCTGCTGACGGCCGGCCTCATGCTGGTCGTGACCGTGCTTTCCGCCTTGTTCGCGGCCGATTCGGTCAAGCGGGAAGCGGATACCATGGCCTCCAAGGTGCTGGACAATGCCATCCTCGAGATCGAACAGGTCATCACGGAGGTGGAGCGGGCCGTGGACAATGTGGACTGGCTGGTCGAACAGAACATCTCCGACGAACAGTTCCTGTATACCGTGACCCGCGAACTGGTGATGACCAATCCGAACATCATCGGAAGCGCCGTCGCTTTCGAACCCGGCTATTTCAAGGGAAGGCCCTATTTCGCCCCGTATTCCTATGAAGGCGATGTGTCGCACGAGATCCATTCGATGCAGATGGGCAACGAGCAGTACGACTATCCAACGCTCGACTGGTATCAGATTCCCAAGTTGCTGGGGCGGCCCTATTGGAGCGAGCCTTATTACGATGACGGCGGTTCCGGACAGCGGATTTCTACCTATTCCATGCCGCTCAAGGATGCGGACGGCCAGATGATCGGTATTCTGACGGCCGATATTTCCCTGGCCTGGCTCTCCGAAAAGGTCGCGTCGATCAAGCCGTACGAGAATGCCTATACGTTCATGATCGGCCGCAACGGTGCCTATATCGCGCATTCCGATCCGGAGAAAGTACTCAACGAGACCATCTTTACCTCCGCCTTGGAGATGACCGACACGACCGCCCTGTATATCGGGCGGGAGATGGTGGCCGGCCATCGCGGCATGGTGCCTTTCATGAACGACGACGCCCATTCGTTCATGGTGTTCGGCCCGCTCAGCAACGGCTGGTCGATGGGGCTGGTGTGCACCTACCGGGATATCTATCACGATGTGATGGGCGTCATTCTTTTCCTGGGTGCCCTGCTGCTGCTCGGCCTGCTCGGCCTGTTCTTCGGAACACGCAGCCTGATCCGCAAGCAGACCATGCCGATCGTGGAATTCACCAATTCGGCGATGACCATCGCCAAGGGCAACTTCAAGGCGAAGATTCCCGAAGTCAGGAGCACGGACGAGTTGCGGAAACTGCGCGATTCCCTCAACTACATGCAGCAGTCCATCAACGATTATATCCAGGAACTCAAGACCACGACGGCTTCCAACGAGCGCTACGAGAGCGAACTCAACATCGCCCGGGAGATCCAGATGAGCATGCTGCCCCAGAATTTCCCCAAACGTCCGGACTGCGACCTGTATGCGATGGTGCAGCCCGCGAAGGAGGTGGGGGGCGACCTGTATGACTTTATCGAAGTAGGCAACCGGCTGTTCTTCCTGGTAGGTGACGTGTCCGGCAAGGGCGTTCCGGCCGCGCTGTTCATGGCCATCACCCGGGCGGCCTTCCGTTTCATCGGGGCGTTGGGCCTTTCAATGTCGGAAGTCGTGAGCCGGGTCAACAACTGCCTGTGCGACGGCAACAAGAACGAAATGTTCGTGACCCTTTTCGCCGGCAGCCTCGATCTGGAAACCGGTGAGATGGCGTATTGCAATGCGGGCCATAATCCGATCGTGGTCATTTCGCCCGATGGCTCCGCGTCCTTCCTCCGGGCCAAGCCGAACCTTGCGGCAGGCCTCTTCGAGAACTTCCCGTACCAGGACGAAAAGATTCGGTTGGAACCCGGCACGCGCCTGGTGCTTTATACCGATGGCGTGACGGAAGCCGAGCGGGAGGACAAGACCCAGTTCGGCGATGAAGCGTTGCTTGCGTGGGCCGGAAAGATGAGTCCGTCCGTCTCTTCCAACGCTTCGGTATTGGATTTGTATTCCCACGTGAAGGCCTTCACGCACGGGGCCGACCAGAACGACGATATCACCATCCTGTCAATCCATTTGAAAAACAACAATCATAGCTTGAACGAGAACGATGAACGTAACGATCAATGAAGAAGGCGCCAAGGCGCTTGTGACACTCAACGGCCGGCTGGACACCACCAATGCCGACCAGTTCATGAAAGACATCACGCCGTTGATGAACGGGTCCTACCAGGAAATCGAAGTGGACTGCACCGACATGGAATATACCAGCAGCCAGGGACTGCGCATGTTCCTGATGCTCCAGAAAAACGTCTCCTCCCGCGGAGCGAAGATGGTGCTCCGCAACATGAAGCCGCATGTGAAAGAAGTGTTTGACATCACGGGCTTCTCGCACATCATTACGATTCTCTGAGCGGGACGGGGCGTCCGGTTGTTGAAAACTTATTGATAAAGTTTTCAGGGGGACGGGTGCAATTTGGCCCAGTTGCCGTATATTTGCACAAAATCTCTTTTTATGTCCACTACCAACAACCAATCCATCTACGACGCCCGTACGCTCGGAAAACCCAAGATGGCGCTCCTCGGACTGCAGCACTTGTTTGCAATGTTCGGAGCGACTGTCCTTGTTCCGGTCATTACAGGGTTGTCGGTATCGGCAACCCTTCTTTTTGCCGGTCTGGGTACCCTTTTGTTCCACTTCCTCACCCAATGGAAAGTGCCCGCCTTCCTGGGCTCGTCCTTCGCGTTCCTGGGCGGTTATGCAGCCGTCACGCAGATGGGGACGGAGCAGGGGCTTTCGTTGGCCGAATCGCTTCCGTATGCTTGCATCGGCGTGGTCTGCGCCGGCTTGATGTATTTCATCCTGGCAGGTCTTTTCGCTGCTTTCGGCCCGAAGAAGGTCATGCGTTTCTTTCCGCCGGTGGTCACCGGTCCGATCATCATCGCCATCGGTCTCTGCCTCTCGGGTTCGGCCATCTCCAACTGCAGCTCCAACTGGTGGATCGCCCTGCTGGCCATCGCCATCATCATCGTCTGCAACATCTGGGGCAAAGGCATGATCAAGATCGTCCCGATCCTGCTCGGCGTCCTCGGATCCTATATCGTGGCGGCCTGTTTCGGCCTGTGTGATTTCAAAACCGTGCATGAAGCTACCTGGCTCGGTGTTCCGTTCAAGATGCAAAACACTGCCTTCGCGGTGTTCCAGTCGCCGAACTGGGGCCTGATCGTTGCGGCCATCATCGCCATCCTGCCGATTTCGCTGGCTACGATGGTCGAGCATATCGGCGACATGTGCGCCATCTCCTCGACCACGGGTGTGAACTACCTGGGCGATCCGGGCCTTCACCGCACCCTGATGGGCGACGGCCTGGCCACCATCCTGGCTTCGCTCTTCGGCGCTCCGGCCAATACGACCTACGGCGAGAACACGGGCGTGCTCAACCTCACCCGCGTTTTCGATCCGCGCGTGATCCGCATCGCCGCCTGCTTCGCCATCCTCCTGAGTTTCTGCCCGAAGTTCGCCGCGCTCATCAGCGCGATGCCTGCTTCCACGATCGGCGGCGTGAGCCTCGTGCTCTACGGTATGATTTCCGCGGTCGGTGTGCGTAACCTCGTGGAGAACCATGTGGACCTCACGGAAAGCCGCAACGTCATCATCACGGCCCTCATCCTCGTGCTGGCCATCGGTATCAAATACGGTGCGAACGACGCCATCTCCATCGGCTTCACCTCACTCAGCGGCCTGGCCGTCGCGGCGCTCGTGGGCATTATCCTCAATGCCATCCTTCCGGGCAACACCTATGAGTTCCCCAACGGCGAAGGCGATGTGTCCGTGAATTTCGGCGGTACACACAAACCCAAGAAAAAAGACCAATAACCTGAAAAACTAAAACGCTACATAAAATATGAAAAAACTCATCCTTTCCGCAGCCATTCTGCTCTGCAGCCTGACCGCTTTCGGACAGACGAACTTCCAGACGTTCTACGATTTCGGCCGGAAGCATTTCACGACGACCCTCGAAGGCTTCCACACGGACAACTGGGGTAACACCTTCTTCTTCATCGATTACGATTACGACAACCGCAACAGCAAGGGAACGGTGGTTTCGCCGCACAACACCTATTTCGAGATTGCCCGCTGCCTGAATTTCTGGCAGAATTCCGCACTGGCTCCGCTGAGCCTTCAGGTGGAGTATAACGGTGGCTTCGGTACTTTCGGCAATATGGCCGGTGCTTTCCCCGTCAATAACGCCTTCCTCTTCGGCGTCGACTATTTCCTCCACAGCGGCGACTTCAAGAACACGCTGAACTTCAAACTTCTCTACAAACAGTTCATCGACCTCTATTCGCAGGTTCCGTTCCAGTTCACCACGGTCTGGGGTTGCCAGGATCTTTTCGGCGCGCCGGGTTTCCGTTTCTCGGGTTTTGTTGATGTCTGGTGCGAGGGCCACAATACGGTCGTGCTCTCTGAGCCGCAGCTCTGGTACAGTTTCGGCACCGAGCACTTCAACCTGGGCGGCGAGGTCGAGCTCAGCTACAATTTCGCCGGCATGGAAGGTTTCCACATCCTGCCCTGCCTCGGTATGAAATGGGTGTTCTAATCGGGTTCGAACCATCATATCCAATATACTATGAGTAATTTCCTAACCAAAGCTTTTGGCTTCAATCCGGAGAAGAACACCGTCCGTACGGAGCTCGTGGCAGGTCTGACGACGTTCCTGACAATGGCCTACATCCTGGCCGTCAACCCGAACATCTTCAGCGCGTTGCCGGGCATGCCGGCTGGCTCTGTTTTCACGGCGACCGCCCTGGCTGCCATCATCGCCACGCTGGTGATGGCCTTTTGGGCAAAGAAGCCCTTCGCGCTCGCTCCGGGCATGGGCCTGAACGCCTTCTTCGTGTTCACGGTCTGCCTGACGATGGGCCACACCTGGCAGTTCGCCCTCACGGCCGTCCTGATTGAAGGTATCATCTTCGTCATCCTGACGCTGACAAAAGTCCGTACCTGGATCCTGAATGCCATTCCGATGAGTCTCAAACACGCCATCGGCGCCGGTATCGGCCTGTTCATCGCCTTCATCGGCCTGCAGAACGCCGGCCTGATCGTGAACAACGACGCTACGCTGGTCGGCCTCGGCGACGTGTGCCACGGCACTGGCCTGCTGGCCGTCATCGGCCTGGTGATCTCCTGCACGCTGGTGATGCTCCACGTCCGCGGCGGCATCCTGATCGGTATCCTTGTCACGGCCATCATTGGCCTGTTCATCAAAGATCCGGCAACGGGTGAGGCCATCACGCACTTCACGGGTGTCGTGTCGCTTCCCGACAGTGTTGCTCCGATTGCCTTCCAGTTCCAGTGGGGCGAAATCTTCACCTGGGATATGCTGGCTGTCGTGTTCACCTTCCTGTTCATCGATATGTTCGATACGATGGGCACGGTGATCGGCGTCTCGCAGAAAGCCGGTTTCGTGGATGAGAAGGGCAATATCGAAGATGCCGAGAAGGTGTTCCTGGCCGACTCCATCGGTACGATCGCCGGTGCCTGCCTGGGTACCTCCACCACCACGACCTATGTCGAGAGTTCCGCCGGTGTCGGCGCGGGTGGCCGCACGGGCCTGACGGCTTTCGCCGTGGCTGTGCTTTTTGCTGTCGCGCTCTTTTTCTCGCCGGTCTTCCTGGGTATCCCCGGTGCGGCCACCGCTCCGGCCCTGATCATCGTCGGTATGATGATGATGAACCCGGTCCGCGAGATCGACTGGTCCAACTACCGCGAGGCTATCCCCGCCTTCCTGACGTTGATCCTCATGCCGCTGGCCTACAGCATCTCCGACGGTATCCTCATCGGTGTGATCTCCTACGTGGTCCTCTATGCCCTCACCGGCAAGGCCAAACAGATTACCCCGACCATGTGGGTCCTGGC
>JAFZAF010000024.1 GCA_017548335.1 Bacteroidales bacterium
CAACTGCGGCGGCAGCAAGGGCCAGCGGGCCGTGATGGGGCTTTCCATGGGCGGCGGCGGCAGCATCGTCTATTCGCAGCGGCATCCGGACATGTTCTCCAGCTGCTATGCGATGAGCCCCTGGCTCGACAACAAGGCCGATGAGGTCGGTCCGGACAGTGCTGTCAAAGACAAATTCTATGAGGTCTGCCAGTCAGTCCGTGAGCATTCTGCCCTCGATTTTCTGGACCGGGCTGACGCGGCGACACTGGAAAGGCTCCGTACGGTTGCCTGGTTCGTCGACTGCGGCGACGACGACTTCCTGTTCCATCTTTCCATCGCTTTCCATACCAAAATGAAGCAGGCTGGCGTGCACAGTGAGCTGCGCGTCCGCGACGGCGTCCACAACTGGGAGTACTGGCACCTTGCCCTGCGACTTTCGCTCCCCTTCGCTTCGCGAAACTTCAAGTAATCATTATATCCGGACTTTGGGCAATTCGGCCCAACGAGTCGTATAGCAGGGAGACCGGAATTCGTGCGAACTATGCACCTGCCCGTCTCCCTGTACACCAAGACGGAGGGTGCCCCTTCCGTACGTGCCGTTGATGGCATCCATCACTTGGGACAGGCGGCCTTCCTTGTCATCCGCTTCCGCATCGCGGAAGAGCGACCGGGTGAATCCTTCCTTCTGGACGATGCGGGTGAACAGGACACCCGCTTTCTTGTATTTGTAGCGGCGGTCGAAGAGTTTGCGTACGGCATCGGCCGCGGTGAGGACGACGGTGCGATGGTCGTCAGTCCCGTCGGGGAACGCGACCAGCTGGCTGGCAAAGTTCTGAGGTTCTTCCGTATGGAAGCGGTTCGTCATGGCGAAGACGGCCATTTCAAGTGCCAGCGAACCTTGTCCCCGCAGTTTGGCGACGGCCTTGTCGGCGAAGGTAGCCACTTGGCTGCACAATTCCTCCACGGTATCAATCTCCTTGGCAAAAGAACGGGATACACAGATGTGCTGCCGGGGTTCTACGTAGTCTTCAAATTCGATGCAGGGGATTCCGCGCAACTCTTTCCAGGTACGCCAGCCGGGCAGCGCAAAGTTCTTCCGTACATCATATTCGCGCAATTGCGCATAATCCCAGGCCGTGGAGACGCCCAGTAGTGCCAACTTTCCACGGGTGCGCCGGCCTATGCCCCATACATCTCCGGCGGGGAATCGCCGCAGTACTTTCTCGATGTCGGCCGGCCGGTGCAGATAGCAGCCGCCCCGGAGTTTCGGATACTGTTTACAGAGTTTCGAAGCAATTTTGGCCAATGTCTTTGTCGGCGCCACGCCCACACTCACGGGAATGCCCGTCAACTTCCTGCAACTTGCGGAAAGTTGCTTGGCATAGGCATCAAAATCTTCAATGACCGCGCCCCGCAAATCGAGGAACGCCTCGTCGATGGAATAGACCTCAACGGAAGGGGCCTGGCTGCGAAGAACTTCCTGCACCCGCCGCGACATATCGCCGTACAAAGCGTAGTTGCCCGAGAAGACGGTGACCTTGTTCTTTTCCACGATGTCCCGTACCTTGAACAGCGGATCGCCCATCTTGATACCGAGCGCCTTGGCCTCGTTGCTCCGAGATACGGCACAGCCATCGTTGTTGCTCAGCACGATGACCGGCCGCCCCTCCAGGTCGGGGCGGAACACACGTTCGCACGAGACGAAAAAGTTGTTGCAGTCGGCCAGGGCGAACATGCAGTCAGGCCTTCTTGATGATATAGGTTACCACGCCCCAGACAAGAAAGTCGTTGTCGGGGCCGACAGGGATGGGCTTGTAGTGGGTGCTGTGCTCATTGCAGGGCATCAGCACAGCACCGTCGTCGTGGATCACCACGCGCTTGACGGTGTACTCTCCGTCGATGAAGCACACGGCCTTGCAACCGTTGTAGGGATCCACGGCCCGGTCGACGATAAGGATGTCGCCTTCATCCATGTCGGCATCGACCATCGACACGCCATCTACTTGGAAAAAGAAGGTGGAGGCGGTATGCCGAACCAGCAGCTTCACCAGGTCAAGCTTTTCGCGGACATCTTCCGCCGGCGAAGGAAACCCCGCCTTCACGGCGCCGACCAGCAGACTCTCGAACGACTCGGTATCTGTCACGGGATGGGGGACAAAAGAAGCATTCTTCATAGCATCTACAAATGTCGCAATAAAAATCGAGCTTTCAAAGCAACTCCGCCCAGGAATTATCGTGGCGGAAACATAGCTGATTCCCAGCGTTTTAATAAAAATCGATTGCGTAAAAATACGCAATCGATTTTACGGAAATCGCTGATACTCAGACGGGGTAGCGCCACGGGCGATAGCTTATTACCGCAGGCGGTGCCTTGCCGTCGCAGCGGCACAGGAGGGAGGTGCGGTCAGGCGTTTTCCAGCGCGGCAACGTAGCGGCTGGCCTGGGCGATGCTTTCGCGGACGAAATAACGGCAGGACTTCAGATACCGACCATCGCGGAGGCTGTCGAGCAGGAGCAGGTAGGCCATGATGATGCAGCTCAGCACTTCCGTCAGCGGCCGCGTGGAATGTTCGAAACGGTCGCTTGTCGTACCGTCGACGGTTGCCAATTCATACAGCCGCCGATAAGAAACGGTCGCCTTGCGGAGCACGTCGAGACAGTGCTTCAGTTCAGAGACGGACGCGCCGGAAGCGATTCCGGAATCGGCGGCGGTACCGGCTGAAGCCAGGGCCTCGGCCACGCGGTCGTCATAGCTTTCGATCTGCTTGAGATAGGCGCCGTTGGCGATGCCCTTCATGGCAGCCACCACTTGCAGCTGGCTCGTACCCTCATAGATGGAGAGGATGCGGGCGTCGCGATAGAGACGTTCGCAGGCATATTCCTTCATGAAGCCGCTGCCACCGTGGACCTGGATGCATTCGTAGGCGCACTGATTGGCAAACTCACTGGCGTTGAGTTTCACCAGCGGAGTCAAGATGTCGGCGATGCGGGATGCGGGACGCGACGAAGCTGCCAGGTCGACGTAGCGGGCCGTCTCGTACATCAGGCTGCGGGCGCCGTCGGTACGCGCACGCATCTGGTCCAGCAGGTCCTGCACGGCCACGAACTGGTTGATGGGATGGCCGAACTGCTCGCGTGAAGCGGCATAGGCCTCAGCTTCGCGGCAAGCGGCCTCGCAGAGGCCGACGGACTGCGCGGCGACACCCAGGCGGGCGCCGTTCATCAACGACATCACATATTTGATCAAGCCCAGGCGGCGTTCGCCGACAAGCTGGCAAGGAGCATTGGTGAACTGCAGTTCGCAGGTCGGCGAGCCCTTGATGCCCATCTTGTTCTCGATGCGGCGCACCACCATGCCACCGTCGGCACGGTCGAAGAGGAAATACGAAAGACCGCGGCCGTCGGTGCTCCCTTCTTCACTGCGGGCCAGCACCAGGTGCAGGTCGGCATCTCCGTTGGTGATGAAGCGCTTCACACCATTGAGCCGCCAGCAACCGGTCGCTTCATCGAAGGTGGCCTTCAGACGTACCGACTGCAGGTCGCTGCCGGCATCGGGCTCGGTGAGGTCCATCGAACAAGTTGCCCCCTGGCAGATGCGGGGCAGATATTTTTCTTTCAACGCCTCGGAGCCGAACTCCTGGACGGTATCCGCACAGTCGGTCAATCCCCAGATGGTGGCAAAGCCCACATCGGCGCGGGCGATTATCTCGGCCGCCATGACTACGGCGGCGCGGGGGAAGTTGAGCCCGTCAAACCGGCGTTCCAGCGAAATGCCGTACAGGCCCGACTGGATCAGGACATCGAGGTTGCGGCGCGTGCCCGGTGCATACTGCACCCGGCCGCCTTCCAACTTCGGACCTTCATGGTCCACAGCCTCGGCGTTCGGAGCAATCACGTCGCCCGCAATCGAACCCAGCAGGTTCAAGGCCATCTCATACTGTGACATGGCTTCTTCGGCATTGGCCGGAGCTTCCGGATGCTCGCCCGCCTGGGCAAAATTCTTTTCACGCACGGCGATCACCGGGCCCATCTCCGGATGGTGGAGATAAAAAGAAAGACTCTCGTTGTCGGAATAGAAATTCATGATTACTTCAGATTCTTTTTGTAACAAGCCATAAACTGGGGGATGACGGTCATCACGTCGCCGACAATGGTATAGTCGGCGATGGCATTGATCGGCGCGTCAGGATCGGTGTTGATGCTGATGATCTTGGCACTCTGTTCCATGCCGGCGCGATGCTGCACGGCACCGCTGATGCCACAGGCGATGTAAAGTTTGGGACGTACGGTGACTCCCGTCTGGCCGATCTGGCGTTCGGGTTCACAGAAACCGGCGTCGACGGCGGCGCGGGTAGCGCCGACGCTGCCGCCGATCAGGCGGGCGAACTGGTGCAGCAGCTGGAAATTTTCCTTGCTGCCCATGCCGTAGCCGCCGGCAACAATGATCTGGGCGCCCTTGATATCCACTTTGCGCTCCTCAATCTCGCGGCTGAGAATCTCAACGGCCTGGTCGGCAGCGGCTAGCGAAGCCTCAACCGCGACGGGAATCACGTTCCCCCGGTAGGCCGGATCGAAGATCTCTTTCTTCATCACACCCTCGCGGACCGTCGCCATCTGCGGACGGGTTTCAGGGCAGACGATGGTGGCGATGATATTACCGCCGAAAGCAGGGCGGATCTGCAGGAGGACATTCTCATAGGTCTTTCCGCTCTTCGGGTCATCATGCGAACCGATTTCCAGCTGGGTGCAGTCGGCGGTCAGGCCGCAACGCAGAAAGCTGGCGATGCGTGGGGCCAGGTCACGGCCTACGCTCGAAGCGCCGAAAAGCACGATCTGGGGCTGTTGCGCCCGGATAAGTTTCGAAAGGACATCGAAATGCGGCAGCGTCCGGTAAGGAGACAACCGCGGGTCGTCGGCCAGAAACACGTCATCCACGCCATAGGGATAGAGCGATTCGGCGGCGGCTTTCACGCCGCTGCCCAGCAAGGCTGCCTGCAGGCGACAGCCCAGGCGCGTGGCCAGCTGACGACCCTTGGTGCAAAGCTCCAGACTGATGTCGGCGATGGCATTGCTCTCCGACAATTCGCAGTATACTAATACGTTGTTCATCTGTTCTCGTTTTTCATCCGTTACAAGATATGCGCCTGGATCAGCGAAGCCGAGAGTTCGTTCAAGGCTGCTTCGGTGGGTTCAAGGACCACCGATTCCTTATGCGCAAGCACCACGTTTTCAATCTTCTTAACCTTGGTCGGCGAACCTTTCAAACCCAGGCGTTCCAAGTCGGCGCCGATACCGTCGGCATTGGTCATCCGCACTTCTTCCCGGACCCGCCGGATCATCCGGTGGATGTTCGGGAAGCGGCAGTCGGCCGCGGCCGATGTAACGGTCACCAGCACCGGAAGCTTCGCCCGGACGCTCTCAACGCCCCGTTCAAGGCGACGTCGGATCGTAATCGACTGCGCATCGACAGCAAGCAGTTCTTCGGCATAGGTAACCTGCGGAATCTCCAGCTTTTCAGCCACCTGCGGCCCCACCTGCGCGGTGTCCCCGTCGATGGCCTGCCGACCGCCGAAGATAAGGTCCACCCGTCCCATCTGGCGGATGGCCTGCGAAAGGGCATAGGAGGTGGCCAGCGTGTCGGCACCGGCGAAGCGCATGTCGCTCAGCACGAATCCGTCATCGGCTCCACGAGCGATGGCGTCTTTGATGATTTCCGCC
>JAFZAF010000025.1 GCA_017548335.1 Bacteroidales bacterium
GATTGTCGATCGAGGCGCGCAGTTCACTGTCGTCATAGCAGCCGGTCGCCAGGGTCCCGGCCACAAACAGCACAAGGAAGAGTCCGCAGACCTTCCGGAGGTTCAGTTTCAACATCGTTGTAAATATTAGAATCATGTAAAGATATTCAGTTTTTGCTTTTCAACAAAAGAATCTTCTCGGCGAAGACTTCCCATGTCATCGACTGCTTGGCGTTGCGGATGTTCGCAATGAAGGTGTCCAGACCGCTATCGTACAGTTGGGGGATGGTTTCCGCCAGGCCCTCCGCCGAAACGGCGGGCGTCATCAGCCCGACGCCGGGCTTTTCGATGCTCTCGGCCAGGCCGCCCACGGGCGTGGCCACGACCGGTACTTCAAAATGCAGGGCAATGGCGGTAATGCCGCTCTGCGTGGCGCTTTTGTAGGGGAGCACGCACAGGTCGGCGGCGGAGAAGAACTTCGGCACTTCCTCGTCGTCGATGTAGCGGTTGAAGACCTTGATGCGGTCGGCGCAGCCCGAAGCTGCGATCTGCGCTTCGTATTTGTCGAAACTGCCGTAGCTTTCGCCGGCGATGACCAGCTGGTAACGGGGTCCGAGCAGCGGCATGGCGTCGATCAGCAGGTCGAGGCCCTTGTAGTCGCGGATCAGGCCGAAGAAGAGCAGCGTGCGGCGGTCGGGGTCAAGCCCGAGCTGCGCCTGCGCCTGCGCTTTGTCCATCTTTTGTCCGAAATGGTCGTAAAGCGGGTGGGGCTGGAGGATGTACGGCTTGTCGGGCGTTAGCGAAAGCATGTCACGGAGCACCGCTTCGCTCATGGCCACGCAGCCGCTGTTCTGGCGGAGGAACCAGCGGGAGAACGGCTTGTCGAAGAACTTGGCTTCGTGGGGAATCACGTTGTCGAGGACCGTGATGGTGGGGATGCCTTTCTTCCGCAGCTGCCGGGCCACGGTGCCGAGCGACGGTGCCAGGTAGCTCATCCAATATTTCATGAGGACCAGGTCGGGTTTCCAGCGAGCAAGGGTACGGGCGGCCTTGTACCAGGAGAACGGGTTGGCCGTATCGAGCACGGCTTCGCTGTCGATGACTTTCGCCTTGTCCTCCGGCGTCACATACTGGGTCTTGCCGGGGAAAAGGAAATCCGGATATTGCCGGGTGAAGGTGAAGGCTTTCACTTCGTGGTGTTTGCACAGTTCTTCGTAGAGATTGGCGTTGAACTGGGCGATGCCGCCCCGGAAGGGATAGAAGGTAGAAAGATAGGCGATTCTCATCGTGCGTCCTTGAAGGTCAATCGTTGGGCAAAGGTAAGCAAATTGTCGGTTTCCGTGATGCGGACGAACGGAATGCCGGCCCGTTCGGCCATCTGCCGGTCGGAGGGGCTGTCGCCGGCCAGGATGCTGCGCCGCAGGTCGATGTCGGGGTAGTCAGCGCGCACTTCGTCCAGCATGCCGGTGTTGGGTTTACGGCGGGGATCGGCCTCATCCGTGGCGGTGCAGACATAGATGCGGTCAATGCGCCCGCCGGCCTCCCGGATGCAGGTAAGCATTCCCGCATGAATCGCCTCCAGGTCGGCTTCGGTCATCAGGCCGCGGCCCACGCCCCGCTGGTTGGAGACGATTACGATGCGGCGGAACAACGGTTCAAGCAGCCGCAACGCTTCCAGGGCGCCGTCGCAGAAGACGAATTCTTCCCAGGTTTTGACATAGTCGCCGGGCCGGAGTACATTGATGACGCCGTCACGGTCGAGCAACAGGGCGTCGTAGGGATAGGCGCGCCAGGCGCCGGAGGCAAAATCGCGCTGGGCGCGGGAATAATCGGCCGGAATGCCGATATCGATGAAATAGCCTTCGCTGCGGAAGCCGGCCAGTCGTCCGTCAGACGCCAGCGGCTCAAAGTAGTCTTTTTCCAGCGAGAAGCGGACGGGCAAGGCGTTCAGGGCGTCGCGGCGGATCAGGTAGATGCCGCCGTTGATGAGACCTTCCCGGCAAGGCTGTTTCTCCTGGAAGGCCGTGATGCGCCCCGTCGCATCGCAGGTTACTTCTCCGTAGCGGTCGAAGTCGCGCATGGGTTTCAAGGCAAGGGTGGCTGCCGCCCCGGCCTTCTGGTGAAAGGCCAGCATCTCCCGGAAATCCACACCGAAAAAAGTATCTCCATTGAGGACGAAGATATCGTCTTCCAGGGCCTGCTGCATGGCCAGTTTCACGCCGCCGCCTGTTCCCAAGGGTTCCGCTTCAACGACCCACGAGATCCGGGCCCGGCCTTGCCGGGAAACGGCCCATGCCTCCACGGCTTCATGCCGGTAACCGAGCGAGAGGATGAGATGGTCGAAACCGCTTTCTTCCAGCGCGTCCGCCAGCCAGTCCAAAAAAGGGCGCCCGGCCACGGGGGCCAGGCATTTCGGCAGATCTGCAACGACACTCCGCAGGCGCGTGCCCATTCCTCCGGCCAGCACGATGGCTTCCATCAGCGTTTTTCTCCGAAAATGATTTGTTCGACGAGTTCGCAGATGATGTGGCCGACCGTAATGTGCGCCTCCTGGATGCGCGGCGTGTCGGTGGAAGGCACGTTGATGAGCAGGTCGGCGAGTTCTTTCATCCTGCCCCCGGATGCCCCGGTCATCGCGATGGTACGGACGCCTTTCTTCCGGCAGACCTCGAAGGCTTGCAGGATATTCTCCGAATTGCCCGAAGTCGACAGGCCCACAAGAATGTCTCCTTCACGGCCCAGGCCGGAAATCAGGCGGGCGAAGATCTTGTCATAGCCGTAATCGTTTGCCACGGCTGTCAGGTAGGAAGTGTTGCAGTGTAGGGCGTCGGCCGGCAGGACGGGCCGGTCGAAATAGAAACGGCCGGAAAAC
>JAFZAF010000026.1 GCA_017548335.1 Bacteroidales bacterium
GCGAAGACGCCGGGGCGCGAGGTGGCGCCCGACTCGTCGGCCACGATGCAGCCGTGGCGCTCCGTCGCAAGGCCTTTCGTCGTTCCGGCGATCAGCGGATTGGGCGAAGTGCCCAACGCCATAATCACACAATCGACCGGAATCTCGAATTCGGAACCGACTACCGGGACCGGCCTGCGGCGACCGCTGGCGTCGGGCTCGCCGAGGTCCATCCGGATGCAGCGCAAAGCGCGCACCCAGCCTTTCTCGTCCCCCAGCACTTCAACGGGATTGGTCAGCATGCGGAACACAATTCCCTCTTCGAGTGCGTGATGCACCTCTTCGGCACGGGCCGGAAGCTCTTTCTCCGTACGGCGATAGACAATCGACACCTCGGAGCCGAGACGCAGCGCCGTGCGCGCCGCATCCATCGCCACATTGCCGCCGCCGACCACCGCCACGCGACGACCGATGAAAATCGGCGTATCGCTCCCGCCGTCGTACGCCTTCATCAGATTGCTCCGCGTCAGGAACTCATTGGCGGAGAACACGCCGTTCAGGCTCTCTCCCGGAATACCCATAAACCGCGGAAGCCCCGCACCGGAACCGATGAAAACAGCCTTGAATCCTTCCCGGTCGAACAGTTCGTCGACCGTGACGGTCCGGCCCACCACGACATTGGTTTCGATCTTGACGCCCAGTGCCCGCACATTGTCGACCTCCGGTTCCACGACCCGGTCTTTCGGCAGACGGAATTCTGGAATGCCGTACTGCAGCACGCCGCCGGCCTTGTGGAGCACCTCGAAAATGGTCACGTCATAGCCCAGCTTGGCCAGGTCGCTGGCGCAGGCCAGCCCTGAAGGTCCACTGCCCACGATCGCTACTTTGATTCCGTTGGCCGGAGCTTTTTCCACGGCAACGCCTCCACGTTCCCGGCTCCAGTCGGCCACAAAACGCTCCAGTTTGCCGATGGCCACCGGTTCTCCCTTCACGCCGAGGATGCAACTGCCCTCGCACTGCGTCTCCTGCGGGCAGACACGCCCGCAGACAGCGGGCAGCGAACTGTCGAGCGCAATCACGCGTGCCGCCTCGCCGAAATCCCCCGCCTTGACATGCGCAATGAATTCCGGAATCCGGATGCCCACCGGGCACTGCTGCACGCAACGCGGATTACGGCAGTTCAGGCAGCGGGAAGCCTCCAGCATCGCCTCTTTTTCATCATACCCGTAGCAGACTTCCTCGAAGTTCTGCGCACGGACCTTCGGGTCCTGCTCCCGTACGGGAACGCGTCCTATCTTTTCAGCCATCGTCAATTCCTCCCGATCTTACACTTGTGATCTGCTTCGATTTCCTGCGGCCGGTACATCGTCTGCCGACGGAGCGCCTCGTCGAAATCGACCGCATAGCCGTCAAACTCCGGACCTTCCACGCAGGCGAAGCGTACCTTTCCGTCCACGGTGATGCGGCAGCAGCCGCACATCCCCGTCCCGTCGACCATCAGGGTATTGAGGCTCACCACCAACGGAATCCCGGAATCCTTCAGCGTGAGGGCCACGAATTTCATCATGATCATCGGACCGATGGCCACCGCCTGGTCGTACTGCCGGCCTTCCGCCAGCAGCAGTTTCACCTTCTCGGTCACCAGCCCGGGATGACCCTCCGAACCGTCGTCAGTACAAACAAAGAGATGGTCGCAGACCGCTGCCATTTCCTGGCGCAGGATCAACAGGTCCGCCGTCTTGGCACCGACCACAATGTCCACGCCAGCGCCCCGCTCATGCAGGTACTTGGCCTGCGGATAGACCGGCGCTGTGCCCAAGCCTCCCGCCACGAAGAGATAGCGGCGTCCCTTCAGCGCGTCGTCGGGCAGTTCCACGAAATCCGAAGGATGACCGAGCGGACCGACCACGTCGGTGAAACACGCTCCCTCTTCCAGCGCACAGATCATCCGGGAAGAGGCCCCGACGATCTGGGTCACAATGGTCACGGTGCCGCGTGAACGGTCATAGTCGCAGATTGTCAGGGGAATCCGCTCCCCCTGCTCGCGGGCACGCACAATCAGGAACTGGCCCGGCTGAGCAGCAGCCGCAATCCGCGGCGCCACCACGTCCATCAGGCAGATGGCGGGCGTCAGCATCTCTTTTCGGGTGATTCTATACATCATTTTGTGAATGAGCTTGTTTTTTGGCTTCACGATGGCGCCGGACGAGCAATACAAGATAGACGACGACGGCAGCGATAATTGCTTCGACACGCAGGCCGATGCCGACGAGGACCCCCAGCGCAGCGACGGTCCAAACCAGAATGGCGGTCGTCAGGTTGATGATGTCCTTCTCTCCTTTCTTGAAGATGATGCCGGCACCGATAAAACCGACGCCCGTGACGATCTGCGCAATCACGCGGCTGTGGTCGATACCGCAACGGAGCGACGCGTAGGCGAACAGATAGGAGCCGATGATGAGAATGATGGTCGAGCGTTCGCCCATGGTCTTACCGGCCTCGTGGCGCTCGTGCCCCACGACCAAACCGATCAGGAGGACCAGCAGGAGGTCGACCGAAAAAGAAAGCACGTTCGAAAAGTCGAACATCGATTTAAGGAAGTCTGTCAAAGCGGTACCCTTTTTTCTTTAAATGACGGATGATTTCATCAAGCCGGTTGTAAAGCCGTTCCTTCTCCGGACGGCTCTCGTCGATACCGGGATGGATGAGCAATAGCGCACCCGAAAGCCCCTGCTCTTTTTCGAATTTCCAAAGGCCATCGATCAATGGCTGCGCCTTCTTGTAATTGTCCATTGACGGGATCGTATAGTCGGCCGGCGTTCCAATGCCCGGTGTATAATTTACAACTTTCAGGCCCATTCCCCTGAGAATATTTACGCTGCGGGCATCGTAATGTTCGTACGGCGGCAGGAACCAGCGGGCGTCCTGCCGTTGAACGCCGAACCGTGCCAACTCGGCATAATTGGCTTTCACATCGGCCATGATACTGTCGGCACTCATGAGCGACGGACGTTCCGTCCCCCAATCACAGTAAAGCACGTGCCCGTCGGAATGCCCGCCCACATAGTGCCCCTCCGCCACGATATGGCGGATGACATTCCGGTTGGGAATATGGCGCAGACAATTCCCGGTAAGGAAGAAATTGCCTTTGACCTTCTGCTTCTGCAGGGTCTTCAAGATGGTCTCGGCCCCGTTGAAATTGACATCGGCCGTAAAGCAGAGATAGACGACCTTCTCGTCGGGATGGACCCGCACGATAGCGCCGTAACGGTCTTTTTCCGTCTTGATCGCGAGGCCCTGCGCCTCGAGCGAGGCCGCATAGGCCAGCAGGCCGGCCGTTCCGTCCATCGTCGGTTCGTTGCTGGAATAGTCGCCGATATCATCGTGATAGACGGCCAGGCCTTGGTTCAAGGCAGCGAACGGATCATCGCGCGTCAGCGCATCTCCAGCCCGTTCCAAAAAAAGGGCGTTGTAGATCGGCCCGTCGATCAGGCCGCCGACCGGCAGGTCGCCATTCATCTTTACATATGACGAATGCGGATCAGTCGGCGTATCGAAGCCGGGCATCTGCGCCTCCGGCCAGCCGCAGATCATCGAAGTGCCCCACGGATTGCAGCCGAACAGCCAGTCACGCAGCGCTGCTTCCATTTCCCGGAACGACGGATCGCCGGTCGCCTGCGCATAAAGCAGCGCCTGCGTCACGGCCGACGATGTCAGGTTGTTCGAGCACCATAAATACGGGACTCCGTGCAGGAAAGGATCGTCGCCGGCCCGTGCCTGCAAATCGTTGAGACCTTCCCGCAGATAGGCCGTAAATTCCGTCCGGACCGCTTCGTCATCACTTTTGGCCAACAGCCAGTGGCCCAAATTGATGAATGGATACCACTGATAGTGGTGATATTCTTTTCCCGGCCCCCTTCCCCGCTCCATCCAGGGAGAAACCGGTTCCATCTCGCCCCAATAAGCGGCCTGCCGCTGCCACTCCGCACCTTTTCCGAGGGCATATTGCGTAGCTGCGGCCAATTCCAAGTCGTCCACCCATGTATCTTCTTCATAGAAATAGGGCGACACCACGCAGGCCGTCTGGGTATTGCCTGGCACTTCGAGCGCGAAATCCCAGGCATCCTGCACCTTGCCCTCGATCTTTGCGGCAAATTCGGGATACCAGGGCCGGATCACTTCCGCACCCAGGGCGAAAGAAGAAGCGAATTTGGCCGCGATGGACGAAACGCCGGTCGTCCGGTTTACCTTCTTCCCGGCAATCTGCGGCTTGCCCGTCACAAAATAGACAGGTCGGCCCAGGCCGGGCCCGTAGCCATAATCCACAGAGTCGCGATAAGGCAAACGCATGCCCGCATGGTCCCGGTCGTCGGCAATCTGGTTGTACATCTCCCGGGGTGCGGGATTCATCTTGTCGAGCCAATCCAGGCCCCATTTCACTTCGTCAAGGATATCGGGAATCCCGTTGGCCCCGGGACGGCCCGTCGCATCGAAATGGTCGCCGAAGACCGAACGGTCCTTCGCATACTGCCAGGCAAAAGCCATCTGGTAGATGGCGGTTGCCGAAGTGGTTGTATACTGGAGATAATCGGTCGCGTCGTGCCAGCCTCCCGTCACGTCGATATGCTCGCCGGTACGGGTGGGATGCTCCACGATATAGCCGTCGTGCTGGTGGCACAGATGGTCGTTGTAGGGATTGTCCCCACAGCGCTGCTGCCGCATATACGTCAGCAGGCAATCCGTCAATCCTTCATACACATCCAGCCCGATGCGGAAAACCGGAGACTTGACGCCCGCCGCCTCAATGTAATAGCTGCCCGGCGCAGTCAGTTCCGAAAAATCCAGGCGCCAGCCGCTCTTGAGCGCCCATTTCGAGGCATCGGCGGCATGGCCGGTTCCGGCCAGCACCTGCCGGTCCGTCATGGCATCAAAAACGACAAAGCTACCCTCCACGGATTCCTGGGAAATCAGCACGGCCACCTTGCAATCATCCGGCAGATAGCCAGCCAGATTGACCCGCACCCATGTCTGGGCCGGGAGTTGCAGGGCCATCAGTAGCGCCGTTGCCAAAAAGAATAACCTTCGCATACCAGCATGCATTTATTGGGGTAAACGGGCGCCGTAGCCCGGCACTGCCCCAAACAGTTTCAAAGCATCCTCCACAGGATAATGATTGGCGAACATCGCGGCACTCCGGAATCCCTTGAGATAGGCTTCATTGATAACGCCGCCAAAGAGGGAAGGATCGGTCACAGCTTTGTTGCCGGAAACTTCCGCCAACTGCTCCACGTCGTCGAAGTCGTTCACGTTCACGCGCAGGAACCGGCCGCCGCCCGGAAGAACCAGATCCGCCTGACGGTTCAGGAAGAAGAGCGTGTTCTCGCAGGTAGTCACACGCTCGGCCTCTTTTGCGGCCGGGCTGTCCACATGGGTCCTGTCCAGGCCGGAGAAGATACAACAGCCGATGATGTTGTGGTCGAGATAACTGTCCATCTTCGGGAGGAAACGGTAGCCATACCCCATGTCGCTCAAGTCTTTCAGGCGGGACCAGATGAAGAGCACGGTGTTGTTGGTAAAAAACGTTTCGCTGTTGATGGCAGCGGAGGTACCGCGCAGTTCGACAGCCGCCATGCGGATGTTCACGAAAATGCAGTTGTCCACCACAATCTTCGTGGAAGATGTCGAGCCGAGAATGCCGTAATTCGGACCGTTCAGGAAAGCGCAGTTGCGGATGGTTACATCGCACTTCGATCCAGTGTTGATATAGACGAGCGCCGTCTCGGCGGTGTATACCTTCTCATCGAAAACACCGGGCGCGCCGCGGCCCGGGGTGCCGATCGGCTGCATCATCGGTGTCTCGACGCCTTCGGGCTGGCCTTCGCCGCGCGGATTGTATGCCACGGAGTTGCCGCGGTCGATGATCAGGCCGTCCAGTTCCACCAGCGTACCGGGACGCATCACGTTGATCTGCACGGTACCCAGCCCTCGGGAAGAGCCGTTGGAGGCGGCTGAGGGTTGGATATAGGTGCGGTACTTCAAGATGTCCCGTTCGGAGAAGTCGGCGGAATAACCGCCGAAGATGGAAATCCCTTTGTCGATCTTGATGTTGCCGCAGCTGAGCAGGCCGAAATAATTCCCCGCGGCCACGCGGATCACGTCGCCGGAAGCAGCCAGTTCTATGGCTTTCTGGATATTCTTGAGCGGGCTCCCCTGCGAGCCGTCATTCTGGTTGGAACCCGTTTCCTGGCTCACATACCAGGTCTTGCCGGGCGTCTGCGCCACAACAGGAAGCGTCAGGAGCAGGACGGCAAGCGCCAACAGCGTGAAGGGAATGGATTTCATCAGCTAGCGCAGATCAATTTCGATATACGGCATCCGGGCAGCGATTTCCGGGCCACTGAGGCCGAGCAACCACGAGGATACACGGGTCACTGCGCCGGCCGGATCGGTCCGGACATCCTGTCCCGTGCCCGTCTCCTCCATCGAGGAAAGCAGCTGTTCGTACATGGAAGTAACGGCCGGATATTCCACCAGCCGGTAATTATCCAGCGAGGCCATCGTCGCGGCATAGCGGATGGCGTCGGTCAAGCCTCCCAGTTCGTCGACGAGGCCGATCTTGATGGCATCGCCGCCCGCCCATACACGGCCCTGGGCGATTTCATCGACCGCTTCTGTAGTCATGCCGCGGCCGGCCGCCACACGGGCGACAAAATCCTCATAGATGAAATCGATGTTCTCCTGCATGGCCTCCTCTTCTTCGGGGTCAAGCGGACTCATGCCCGTGGCAAGCGCGCCGTGCTTGTGGGTAGCCACTTCATACACATTGAGGTGCACATTCTTCTTAAGCGCCTTCCCGAAGCTGGGAATCAAGCCGAAAACACCGATCGAACCGGTCAGCGTACTCTTGTCGCTGAAGATCTTGTCGGTGCCGCAGCTGATCCAGTAACCGCCCGACGCCGCATAGCCGCCATAGCTGGCCACCACGGGCTTGCAAGCCTTGAGCAGCTCGATCTCCCGCTCAATGGCGGCGGAAGCCTGGACGCTGCCGCCCGGGCTGTTCACGCGGAAGACGACGGCCTTGACCGACGAATCCTGCCGGACCTTGGCAATTTCCCGGGCAAAGTTGTTTCCGATGTTGCCGTCCCCTTTGTCGTCCATCACGATCTGGCCATCCGCATAGATGACAGCGATCTTCTCCTTGGCCCGCAGGTTCGACTTCACCTTGGCGGCCGCATACTCCTTGAGGCTGACATATTTCAAATCCTTCGTCTTCTTCACGTCGCACAAGGTGCAGAAATAGTCGCGCACCTGGTCGTCATACCAGAGTTCATCTACGAGGCCCTTCTCTTTCGCCGCTTCGGCGGTGTTGATTTCCAGGTTGTCGATCCAGGCATTGTACTGGTCGGCCGTGAAATCCCGGGAACCGGCCACCGCGTCGGCCATGACGCCCCAGATCGTGCCGAGCAACTGCTCATACTGCTCCTTGTTCTCCTGGCTCATTTCGCTCTTGATATACGGTTCGCCGGCCGATTTGTATTTGCCGTGGCGGATGAGCTGGATATCGATGCCCAAATGGTCGATCAGGTCTTTGTAATACATCAGCTGCGAGCTCATGCCGCTGATCATCACATCGCCATAGGCGTTGAGAATGACCTTGTCGGCCACGGAGGCCATGTAATAGTTTCCGGCCGAAAGACTCTGGCAGTAGGCGACCACGGGCTTTCCGCCCTCCCGGAACCTCAGCAGGGCCGTGCGGAACTCCTCGGCCTGGGCAATGTCCATGCCCAAGCCGTCAGCCTTGAGATAGAGGAACTTCACCTGCGGGTCGGTCGCCGCCACCTCCAGCGCCCGGACGGCATCGAGCAACGAAAGGCTGGTGGACATGCTGGCGTTGCCGGCCAGCGGATTGAAACTGAAGGATTCCTTTCCCTGTTCAGAGACCGGCTGCGTCAGATCTATTTTCAAAATCGCATTTTTCGGAACGGTGGGCTGGGTATCCTTCCCCATCGAAGACAGGGCCGAACCGATGATGCCGAACAGAATCAGATTGAGGAGAATGAAGGCGATAAGCGTGCCGAGGCACCCGCCGAAAACAACTTTCCAAAAGGGTTTCATATCCTAATAAATGATGATTTTACGGGTTACATTTTGCAAATATAATCATTTCTCTTTACTTTTGCATGGATGAGACAAGCGACCCGAACCCTGCTCTGCCTGCTGACGGCATTCACCTATGTACTGGCGTACATGGGGTTCGGCATTCATACCTGCCACGAAGACGGCAGCCGTCACTTCGTCTGGATGTACGGCGACGTTTCCTGCGAAAGCATCCACCATCACAGCCACGGGGAAGACCACGACCATCACCACGGCGAGGGCTGCTGCACCACGCAGGTCTTTGTCCTGACCGATGCGCAGGACAATGCTCCGGGCATTGACCGGATCGTCGCTCCGGAGATCTCACTTCCCCTGCTGGCAGAAGTGCTGTCTTTCTTTCCGGTAGCGACCGGGTGGACCGTTCCC